>CAUTPO010000125.1:0-6180 GCA_963540475.1 uncultured Treponema sp.
TAGCACGATTTAGAACATCGCATTTTAAGGCAACCTGTTCTGAAACTGAAGTTTCTGAACAGGTCTATTATATCGTTCTTTTTTAAAAAAATCTACTCTATGTGCGTTTATCATCGTAGACCTGTTATTTATAACGAGGCTTATAAAGACGGGCTTTTTCTGCCGCATTTTTTTAAGTTACATACCCTTTATCGGCAGTTCGCTTATGGCGGTTTACGGATAGGCCGAAGCGGTTTTGCCTATCCGTAGCGCAGGCAGGTCCGCAGCGGCCGTCTGTGAGCTCTTGTTTCCCGTTTGCATGCCACAGAATGGATTTTTTGACAAAAACACAAAAAAGAGACCTTTGCTATTGACTATTATTCAAAATAGTATAAAATGATATATATGAGTGATTATCTTGACATTAACAATGAGGAGCTGTTAAAAGACTTTTTCAGTGAAGCCGAACAGCAGGTTGAAATACTTGAAAGCAGCGTTTTAGTCATCGAGCAAAATCCCGACGATAAAAATGCGGTTGATGAAATTTTCCGCGCCGCCCATACTCTAAAAGGCGGGGCAGCGACCGTTGAAATGACGGAACTGTCCCAGTTTACCCATGCCGTAGAAGACCTTTTGGACGCCATCAGGGGCGGGTCCGTACAAATTTCGGAAGACACTGTTGATATCTTGCTTAAATCCATCGACATCATAAAACTAATGTTAAGTGCACGATCCTCAGGCAGCGTTTATTCGGACGACGTTTCGGATATGGTAAACCGTCTCCGCTCGTTTATTCCGGAGAAAAAATCGAAAACTGGGGCAAAGGCCGCAACACCGAAGCCCGCCGTTGCTCAGGCACCTCCCACGCCCGTACAACCGCAGGCTTCTTCTTCCTTTAATTTGACCGACTATTTTTCGGAATACGAGATATTGGAATTGCACGAAACGGTGCAAAAAAACGAAAGTTTTTATGCCGTTACCGTCAACTTTGACGAATCCAATTTGATGAACACCGTCGGCGGAATTCAGGTGTTTACGGCTTTAAAACAGCACGGCAGTATGCTGAAAACCTCTCCCGATTTTGACGCTCTTTACGAAGATGTCTTTCATCCGACCGTTATCTATTTTATGGCCTCGGCAAAGTCTGCCGACGATTTGGAAAAAGCCGCCTTTATGGGCGACGTAACCTTATCGGTAAATGCGGAAAAGATTTCGCTTACCAAAACTGCGCCTGCACCGCAGCCCGCAGCTCCTGCACCGGCTCAGCCTGCCGCAACACAGGCTCCACCTGCGGCGGCTCCGCAGGCAGCGGCCAAACCCGCAGCTGCACCGAAACCGGCTGAAGGGGAGAAAAAACCTGCTGCAGCACAGGGAGCAGCTCACGCGTCAAGCTCTGTCCTCCGCGTAGACGCAAAACGCATCGATTATCTTTTAAATTTGGTAAGTGAAACGGTTATAACCAAGGCCTCATTAAACCAAACAGCCATAGAATTCAGCGATCTGTATGCCGTGTTTCAAAATGCGAACGCTGTGTACAAAGACAAAACGCGCAAGCTGTTGGAAAAAATACCCGATTACCTCGATAAAATTCAGCACGGACACGATATCAATTCGATAAAACAGGAACTGCTAAACGAATATTCCGACCTTTTCGAATTGTTCAGCGACTTCGATTCATCGATGAAAACATCGGTTACGAAATTCAAATCGGCATCCCAAAACCTCGGCCGCATTTCAGGCGAATTGCAGGAAGGCGTTATGAAGATCCGAATGGTTCCGATCAGCCAGATTTTCAGCCGTTTCCCGCGCGTCGTCCGCGACCTTTCCCGCGACTTAAATAAAAACGTCCAGCTTGTAATAGAAGGTGAGGACACGGAATTGGATAAGTCCGTCGTAGAAGACCTTTTGGACCCGATTATGCACTGTGTGCGTAACTCCCTCGATCACGGTATCGAAACGCCTGAAGAACGGAAAAATATCGGCAAACAGGAACAGGGTATCCTGCTTTTAAAGGCGAGCAACGAAGGCAATATGATCGTAATCGAAATAAGCGATGACGGACACGGAATTGACGTAGAAGCGGTAAAACGCAAGGCCGTCGAGCGCGGAATCCTTCATCCGAATAAAAACCTGACCGACATTGAAGCCTTTCAGCTTGTTTTTGCGCCCGGTTTTTCAACCAGCGCTACGATTTCCAGCGTTTCCGGCCGCGGTGTCGGGCTTGACGTCGTTAAAACTCATATAGAAAAATTGAACGGAACCGTTACAATCGAATCGGAAGCGAACGTCGGAACGCGGTTTGTCATAAAACTGCCGCTGACCCTCGCGATTATCCAGGGCCTTCTTATAAGGGTCGGAGATGAGGTATACTCCATTCCGATAACATCGGTTATCGAAAGCCACCGCGTCAGGGCCGAAGAGATAAACCGCATCGACAATTACGAGGTCTTTAACGTCCGTGACGAGGTGTACAGCCTGTTGCGCTTAAACCGCCTTTTCGGACTGGCTTCTGCCGATACGGACGAGGACGGCTACAATTATATCGTCGTCGTCGGTACCGAAGAAAAAAAGGTCGGGCTGATGGTTGACAGTCTTATAGGCGAAGAAGATGTCGTCATAAAACCGCTCAAAGATCAGTTTACGAATTCACCTGGTATTGCGGGCGCTTCCATACTGGGAGACGGCTCGGTTTCGTTAATTATAGATGTTGCCCAACTGCTCGAGCTCGGTTTAAAACAGGAATTGCAGGCTAGAGAACGCAGAGAAGCCTCTATTTGGTAATTTAAGATAAGGGATTTGATTATATGGAAGAGATAACTGAAACAAAAAATATGACGGAGCTTGATACGAAAAATTTCGATGACCTTCAGGAGCAGATGACCGTTGTCGGTTTTAAAATGGTAACGTTTTCGCTTGCAGGGAAAGATTACGCAATCGATATAATGCGCGTAAAAGAAATCGCCAAGGCCGGAAATTTTACCTATGTTCCAAATACTTCACCCTTTGTTTTGGGCGTTTATAACCTGCGCGGTGATATAATCCCGATTATTGACTTGCGCATTTTCTTCAGTATACACGTTCCGGCACGCAAAAAGGGGCAGGCCGAAAGTATGGTTATCATCAATGTGCAGGAGCAGACTTTCGGTGTCGTTGTTGACCATATCGATAAGGTTGTCAGCGTTTCAAGCAGCACCATTCAGCCGCCGCATCCGATCTTCGGCGATATAAACATAAAATATATTCACGGGGTTGTCGAAAACGGAGGCCGGCTTTACATTCTCCTCGATGTGGACAAAATTTTTGCATCAAGACTGCAAAAACTTGAAGAAAAAGAAGAAATTGCCCAGCCTGCCGTTGTCTTGCAGCAGGAAGCAAAGCCTGCCGTTACCCAATCTTCCGAATCTTTGGACGTCAAATTTATCTCGGATACCCTTTCGGCAATGGGCAAGTTTTTTGTTACTGCCGTCAACGAGGACTGGGTTCAAAAACGTTACCTCGAATGGCGCGATATGCGATCTTCTTCAAACTTGCAGCTTCAGTCCGAAAACGACGCAAATGAATTTTTATCGACTTTTCTTTCGCCGTTCAACAAGGCGTTTTGGAACGAGGCTTATATCAATTCATATTCCAAGCTCTTGCCGGAAAACGGAGCTACCGTTATAAACGTGTGGTGTATAGGCTGTGGCCCGGGGTATGAGGCGTACAGTTTTGCCGTTTTACTCAAACGGAAATATCCGCGGGCGGTTATCAAAATTTATGCCAACGATTCCGATCTCTTGGCCATTTCGAACGCGCCCATGCTTGCCGTGCCTGATGATATAAACGACGGTATTTACGGACCGTATCTTACGAAAACCGTAAACGGAGCGCTGACCTTTTCCAAAGAAATCAAGGATATGATCCTGTTTGAATATCACGATTGCGCCAATCAAAATACCCTGCCGGATATCGATATTATTTTGGCACGCGATGTTCTTTCGTTTATGAATTCGAAAACCCAGCAGTTTTTGATCGAAGAATTCCGGGAAAAATTAAAAAATACAGGCGTTATTATTTTGGGTAAAAACGAAGCGATGCCCAAGCAGAACGGCTGGTGCCGCAATGCGGAAGGCGATGTAACCGTATTTACCAAAGAATAAATATATAAAAAATTAAGGAGATATTGATGCGCGTAGAGTATATCAATCCGTTTAGTGAAGCCGCGTACAACATACTTACCGATGTTTTGTCTGGAGAAATTAAACGCGGTAATTTGTACCTGAAATCGACATGTATGCCGGTTATGGGTGTGGCTGCAATCGTGGGTCTTGCCGGAGATGTTGAAGGCCGAGTCATATTCGATATGACCATGGATACGGCTTTAAGGATTGCCTCTGCAATGAACAGCGAGGAATTTAAAGAGTTTGACGAGATGGCACGGGCCACTATTACCGAATTGGCAAATATGATTACAGGTCAAGCCGTAACGAAGCTGCACGATTTGGGCTTTAAATTCGACTTGACTCCGCCTGCTCTTTTTTCAGGCGAGAATATGAAAATTTCGAATAACGACATTGAAGCGTTGATAGTTCCGATGGAAACCCCCTACGGCGAAGTCGAAATCAATGTCGCTGTTCGGGATCGAGTATAACTGGAGGAAACTATGATATCTAAACAGGATTTTCCGAACATAAATGTAAAAGAACCGGACGGGAAAAAGCCTGACGGGGCCGCATATAAAATTTTGGTGGTAGACGATTCCATCTTCGTTACTAAACAGATTAGTCAAATTCTGACTAGTGAGGGGTACGAAGTTGTCGCCACTGCTGTGGACGGTTTTGACGGTGTGGAAAAATACAAGGAATTATGCCCGAATGTAGACCTTGTTACCATGGATATAACGATGCCCAAGATGGACGGGCTTACGGCTCTTGAGCAAATAGTCGAATTCGATAAAAACGCCAAGGTTATTATGATAAGCGCCCTCGGAAAAGAGGAATTGGTAAAAAAGGCTCTCCTTTTGGGTGCAAAAAACTATATCGTAAAACCGCTTGATCGAAAGAAGGTTTTGGAAAGAATCTCCGGCGTTTTGGGCAAATAATTATTGTGCGGTGCGGTTAGCCCGTGTAAACCGGTTAGCCGTGCTGCGGTCCCATCGTTCGTGATTTTGTCGGTTTTTATTCAGGGCAAAGATGCAGGCTGCCGTAGGCAGGGTTTCGGCCGTCGAAACCCTGCCTGAGAGCGTATCCTGAGTAAAAAAGCACATACCGCTTTTAGCCGTGCAAGAGAGCTTAATACCTAAAGCTCTTTTTAAGCCGTAATATGAGGAACTTAAAACCGATTGCAGCCGGCTGCATTTGCGCCGGATGGAATATACAAGAGCATATACAGTGCAAAATATTGACTCTGTTCCCCGATGTTCTGTGCCGGGCTATGGTAGTTCAAGCCCCTTCTTTTAAATACTGCAGCCGTTTTATGTTTACAAGACGGTATAGGTCCTTGTCTTTATGGATAATGTACGCATCCCGATATTTTTGTTTTAAGGATTTTCTTAAATTGTAAATGTGGCTGTAAATAGTACTTGTTTTGTCTTTTTCAGCTTCGCCCCAAAACAGCCTGCTGATTTCGCTATTTGTTATGCCCGTTTTTTCGTTTAAAAGTAGATGGTTAAGCAAAATTGCAGATTTCTTCGGTAAACTGTAAATAAATTCCGGCGTAATGCAGTCCGGATCCCTGCACGAAAAAACGAGTTTTTTGAATTTGACGTCTTTTTCTCGCATCTTTTTTGAGGGGGGAACCATAACTTCTATATTTTTGATATAATTGCCGTCGCGGCGGTAGGTATACACAATCGAATTCGAATTGAAGTTTTTATAAAAATAGTCTGACTCTACATTGTAATGTTCCAATTCATTTTTGCAAACGACGAATGCATCAAAAGTATCGTTTAGTAGATCGACTAAAAACATACTGCCGTTTTCAGCCGGATGTACGGTTACGCCTGCTTTTTGTAATGTATTCGAGATAAAGACTAATGTTTCCAATTTTCTATCAAAAACCAAAGCCTTCATATCCGTATTTTCGGTATTTTAATTTCTTGCTTTAGTTGAGCGTGAATTGATTACCGGTATTGATTCAAGTGCTCGGGTATTTTTGAAGTTCGGTATGGTCTTGTATTTTTTGAATAGAACCGAAATGGTGCAAAGACAAGGCTCGGCCGGT
>CAUTPO010000126.1:0-6168 GCA_963540475.1 uncultured Treponema sp.
GATTATATGACCCAGTATATGGGTATGAACTGTTCGCAAGCCCCGCTTAACGATATTAGGGTGCGGGAAGCCGTCGCCTGTGCCGTCGATACCGACCAAATCGTAAAGGCGGTATGGAAGGGCCTTGGCAGAACGGCTTCCGGTCCGTATGCTCCGTCGATACGCTATTCCATTGCGAACTCAAGGAATCCCATTGCACGCGATGTGGAAAAGGCTAAGCGGCTTTTACAGGAAGCCGGATACGGGGACGGCTTAAAACTCAGGCTTTCGACAAACGAGAGGCAGGAGCGCATCGATATGGCCGTTATTATGAAAGAACAGCTAAAAGAGGTCGGTATCGATCTTTCCATCGAGGTTTTGGAGTGGAGTAAGTACATCGAAATGCTGGAAAAGGGCGAACAACAGTTGTTTGAAATCGGCTGGTCTTCCGATACGCCCGACCCCGATATGGTCGTGTATCCGTGTTTCCACTCACTTTCGCGGGGCGAAGGCGGTAATTACGTATTCCTTGCCGATCCCGAACTGGACGCCCTTATCATCAAGGGCCGCCGCGTACTCGACGGACCGGAGCGGGCCGAGGTATATCGGCAAATTCAAGAAAAAATAATGAGTTTGACCCCTGCGGTGTTCCAGTACAACAACGAGCTGCCTGCCGGAATAAAGAGCAATCTGACCGGATTATGGCTTTCTCCCGTAGGCCATCACTTTTTGGGCAACGTAAGACCCGAAGGCAAATAAGGGGTTTGCGGAAAAACGGGCTTTTTTTCCGTTTTTGCCGGTTTTGCAATCGAAAAAAAGAGCCGGCATTGGAAGAAGGCGGCGGATACCGCATTGCGCGGTATCCGCCGCCGGTGTGCCCCGTACCGTTTTGTGCCCCGCCGGCCGCACGGCATTAGACCTGTTCGATAACTTTGTTGCCGAACGGGTCTATTCAAGGCAGCCTGCTTTCAAAATTGAAGCTTTTGAACGGGTTTATTGTAAAAGGGCTGTTTTAAAAACATCGATTTTTTAAACGCCGGAGGTTTAAAAAGCAGGGATTGAAAACCGGTTTAAAAAGCGGCCGGCGGCACGTTACTACAACGCGGCTTTAAAAAAAACGCCGCTCTTGAAGCTCTTGAAAAATCTGCTTTCTGAAAAAAAAACTTTGAAAATCGGCGTCGAACCCGTACAAAACCCTTATTAGGATTTAAGAGGAATTTATGCTTAAATATATTATCCGCCGCCTGTTGCTGCTCGTTCCGGTTATGCTGGGCGTTTCCGTAATTGTATTTTCACTTTTGTATTTTACCCCCGGAGACCCGGTTAGGAATAAGCTCGGAACGAATGCCTCGCCCGTGGAAGTTGAACGGCTCAGGGAGAAGATGGGCTTGAACGATCCGTTTCTTGTGCAGTTCGGCCGCTACCTTAAAAACATCGTTTTTCATGGAAGCCTCGGCGAATCGTACATAACCGAACAGCCGGTCGTTTTGGAAATCGCGGCGCGTGTCAGTGCAACCGTACGGCTTGCAATATCGGCTACTATAGTTGCAATTATTTTCGGCATACCGCTCGGCATTGTTTCTGCCATAAAACAGTATTCCGTCTTCGACCATATTACGATGATCTTTGCCCTGATAGGTCTTTCCATGCCCGTTTTTTGGCTCGGGCTTTTGATGATCTTGCTGTTTTCGGTAAAGCTCGGCTGGTTTCCCTCGTCGGGATTTTCGGGTTTAAAGTATATGGTACTGCCTGCCATGGCCTTAGGCGCCCAGTCCATTGCGGTTTTAACCCGCATGACCCGCTCCAGTATGCTCGAAACAATCAGGCAGGATTATATACGTACGGCGCGGGCAAAGGGCCAGAGGGAAAAAGTCGTCGTGTTTAAACACGCCCTCGGTAACTCGCTTATTCCGGTCATCACCATCATCGGTATTCAGTTCGGGCAGCTGATGGGCGGCGCCGTTATGACGGAAATCATTTTTTCCATTCCCGGTATCGGCCGGCTTATGATCGACTCCATTAAATTGCGTGATGTGCCTGTTGTGCTCGGCTGCGTGTTGTTTGTAGCCGTAACATTCGCAATCGTAAACCTTATCGTAGATATACTGTATACCTATGTCGATCCGCGCATAAAAACCCAATATGCGTAAAATTTCGAAAGTATTCGAAAACAAAAACAGAAAAAAAAAGAATAGAGCAGCTTATGAAAAAAACAGATACAGACGGTTTTCTTGAAAAGAACGGCGGGCGTACCGCAGACGGCGGCAAACCGAAAAGCGCTGCCGGCAGAAAAAAACTGAACGGGTTCCGCGGCGTTTTTCACCGTATGAAAAAAAACAGACTTGCCATGCTGGGCCTTGTCATCATCGTTGTTTTGATGTTGATGGCCGTTTTCGCCGACTTTATCGCGCCTTACAGCTACGACCAAACCGATTTAAGCAACCAGTTTGCCGGTCCCGGTTTAAAGCACCTGTTCGGACAGGACGAATTCGGCCGCGACATTTTAAGCCGCATTATTTACGGCGCGCGCATTTCGCTGAAAGTCGGCTTTATTTCCGTAGGTATTGCCCTGGTCATCGGCTCGTTTATCGGTGCCGTAACGGGCTATTTCGGAGGCCGCGTTGACACGGTTTTAATGCGTTTTATAGACGTTTTGCAGGCAATTCCAGACATTCTCCTTGCCATCGCAATCGTTGCCTCACTCGGTCCGGGGCTCGGCAACCTGATGATTGCCGTCGGGATAGCTGCAATTCCCGGCTATGCGAAGATCGTGCGTTCTGCGGTTTTGTCCATCTCCGATATGGAATTTATCGAAGCAGCGCGGGCCGGCGGTTCTTCCGACTTTAGAATTATCTTTAAGCATATCCTCCCGAACTGTATGGCCCCGATCATCGTACAGGCGACCTTGGGCGTAGCTTATGCAATCTTAAATGCCGCAGGTTTAAGTTTTATCGGGCTGGGGCTTGAACCGCCGACGCCCGAATGGGGTGCCATGCTTTCAGGCGGCAGGGCCTATATCCGCAATTATCTTCATTTAACCTTGTTTCCGGGGCTGGCCATCGTTATCACGATTTTTGCTTTAAACGTTTTGGGCGACGGTCTGCGCGATGCGCTTGACCCCAAATTAAAACGCTAGAGTTAAGGACTATTTTTATGAGCGAATTGATACATAAGGCAGACGGCGAACTTTTGAATAGCGAACTTTTAAATATAGAAGATTTAAGCATTTACTACGTAACCGAAGCGGGCGAAACGCGGGCGGTGAACAACCTGAACCTGCGCTTGGCGAGGGGCGAAACCCTCGGTTTTGTCGGAGAAACGGGGGCGGGCAAAACCACTTCCGCGCTCGGCATTATGCGGCTGGTACCCGATCCGCCGGGCAAAATCGTAAACGGAAAAATCCTGTTCGAGGGCGAAAACCTTTTGGAAAAAACCGAAAAAGAGATGACTGCAATCCGCGGTAATAAAATTTCGATGATTTTCCAAGACCCCATGACATCACTTAACCCCGTTATGACAGTCGGCGATCAAATTGCCGAGGTGTTGGCCCTGCATCAAAACCTAAAAAAGGATGAATTAAAAGAAAAAACGGCGCAAATGCTGGAAACGGTCGGTATAAAACGGGAGCGGGTTCACGATTATCCGCACCAGTTTTCCGGCGGAATGAAGCAGCGGGTTGTTATTGCGATGGCGCTGGCCTGTAACCCGATGCTCATCATTGCCGACGAGCCGACGACAGCCCTCGACGTAACCATTCAGGCCCAAGTTTTGGAACTAATGATAGCGCTTAAAAAAAAGTACAACACCTCGATGATTATGATTACCCACGATCTGGGAATCGTTGCCGAGATTTGCGATAATGTTGCCATTATGTACGCCGGCTCGGTCATAGAATACGGCAGCGTCGAACAACTGTACACCGACCCGAAACATCCGTACACCAAGGGCTTATTCGCCTCCATTCCCACCCTCGATGCCGACGAGGAAACCCTGCACGTTATTAAGGGTATGCCCCCTGATCCCGTCAACCTGCCGTCCGGCTGTAAATTTCACCCGCGGTGTGAATATGCTGCGGAACGGTGCAAATGCGAAATGCCCGCTATGATCCGGTTAAACGCTTCGCATTGCGTTTCTTGTTTTTTGTTTGAAAAGGAGGCCTGCGAATGAGCAATACGATTTTGGAAGTCAAAAACTTAAAAAAATACTTTCCGACAAAAAAGGGGCTCCTTCATGCTGTAGATGATATAAGTTTTGCCATAAACAAGGGCGAAACGCTCGGGCTTGTAGGCGAATCGGGCTGCGGAAAATCGACGGCGGGGCGGGCTATCCTGCGTCTGCACGAGCCGACTGCCGGTGAAATTCTTTTTGAAGGAAAGAATACCCTCCAATACAGGGGGCAAAAAGAAAAACGCAAAATGCGGCAGGAAATGCAGATCGTTTTTCAAGACCCGTATTCGTCGCTAAACCCGCGCCTTAACACCTTCGAACTCATTGCGGATTATCTTTATGTCAATAAGACCTACAAAACCAAAAAGGAGATAAAAGAGCGCGTCAAGGAGGTTATGCACATTGTCGGTTTGGAAGAACGGCTGGAAGATTCGTACCCGCACGAACTGGACGGCGGCAGGAGGCAGCGCATCGGCATTGCCCGCGCCCTCTCGCTTAACCCGAAATTCATCGTGATGGACGAGCCGGTTTCCGCCTTGGACGTCAGTATTCAGGCGCAAATCTTAAACCTGCTTGCGGAATTGCAAAAATCGCTGTCGCTTACCTATCTTTTTATTTCGCATAACTTGAGCGTCGTAAAACACATCAGCGACAGGATTGCCGTTATGTATTTGGGAAAAATCGTCGAAATAACCGATTATAAATCGATCTTTTCAAATCCCATTCACCCGTATACCAAGGCCCTGCTTTCGGCCATACCCATTCCGAAATATGGCTTAAAACGCGAGAGGATTATCCTGCCCGGCGATGTACCGAGTCCCATCAATCCGCCTGCCGGCTGTGTATTTTGCGGAAGATGCGCCTATAAAATGCCCGTTTGTGCCGAAGCTGCACCGGAACTCGAAGACCGCGGTGCAGGGCACTTTGCAGCCTGCCATTTAAAATAGGATTTTACGAATTTTTTGTGAAACATATTTGTATTTTTTAAAAAACAGACCTTGCAGCTATCCGATGAAATCGGCGTGCGCAAGGCTGCACGGGATTAAGGCATTTCATACGGCACCTGACGGATTGGAGAATGCGTAAAAACCGCCGTTTAGGAGGCCTTGCATACAGGAAGAAAGCAAAGCGAAACGGATCACAAGAAGATGAAAACAAAGACCGCTTGAAAAAGAAAATAACACCTCCGATTTGACCGCAAAAGATGAGGCGTATCTCTTACGCAAAAGCCCGCTTTTCAAAACCACCTCATTATGATAAACTGCCTTTATGAATTGTATTGTCTTTACGGGAGGCGGAACGGGCGGGCATATAGTGCCCGGTTTGGCCGTCGCCGAAGTTTTTAAATCGGCTGCGGATTATAAAATCGTTTGGATCGGTGCGTCAAAGGGTGCCGACAGGGACATCGTTTCTCCTTCGGGGACGGAATTCATAGGAATTCCTGCGGGAAAATTACGGCGGTATTTTAGTTTCCGCAATTTCACGGACCTTTTTAAAATTGCAGGCGGTTTTATCAAATCGCTTTTTATTCTGTCAAAACTGAAGCCGGAGCTCGTTTTTTCGAAAGGCGGGTTCGTTTCCGTGCCGCCGTGCGCCGCAGCGCGGTTACTGAAAATCCCCGTCATTACACACGAATGCGATTTTTCTCCCGGCCTTGCAACGCGGCTGAATGCTGAATTTGCAGAAAAAATTCTGGTTTCATATCCGAAAACCGCTGATTTTTTTAAGCCCGCCCTGCGTTCAAAAATACTGTGTACGGGAAACCCGATCAGGCTCGGGTTTTATGATGCAAGTGCGGAAAAGGGCAGGCAATTTTTAAACGCAGGTACCGAAAAACCCGTGCTGCTCGTTTTAGGCGGAAGCCTCGGCGCGGAACAGATAAACGGATTGGTTTTCAGCCTGATCGAATTTTTAACCGCGCATTTTTGCGTCGTTCACCAAACCGGAGCGCAGCATGCGGAAAAAGCGGAAAAAATAAAAAACGGTCTTTTAAAAAGCGATTCCCTCCGTGCGGAAAATTAC
>CAUTPO010000127.1:0-6126 GCA_963540475.1 uncultured Treponema sp.
CAATAGTATGGGGAAAGGCGGTTTGTTTTTCGGTTATCCCCTGTAAGGTATCTTTGTTTAGGAGGCAGATATGAAGGCAGTTATTTTGGACGGATACACCACAAATCCGGGTGATCTTTCGTGGGATGGTTTAAAGCCGGTTTGCGAGTTGACGGTTTACGATAAGACGCTTCCGCAGGAAACGGTAGAACGGGCAAAGGAGGCTGATGCCGTATTTACGAACAAGGTCGTTTTCTCAAAAGAAATTATTGCACAGTTGCCGAAGCTCAAATACATCGGTGTGTTGGCAACGGGGTACAATGTTGTCGATATTCAAGCTGCCGCCGAAGCGGGTATCTGTGTAACGAATATTCCTTCTTACAGCACAGACAGTGTTGCCCAGCTGGTGTTTGCTTTTATTCTTCAATTTTATTGGCACGTTAAAGAACACAGTGATGAGGTTTTTGACGGAAAATGGACTACTTCGCAACATTTTTGCTATCACAGTTTTCCCATACACGAACTGTCGTCAAAGGTTTTGGGAATAATCGGCTTTGGCAATATCGGTCAGGCAGTTGCAAAAATTGCATTGGCGATGAATATGAAGGTTATGTATTTTAACCGATCCGAAAAAAAGATTAAGGGACTTGAAAAAGCAGAGCAGACCGATTTGGATAGAATTTTTAAAGAAGCCGATATTATCAGCCTTAACTGCCCGCTCAACGACGGAACAAAACACATCATCAATGCAGATAGTTTAAAGAAGATGAAAAAGAGTGCATATATTATCAATACGGGGCGGGGGCCTTTAATCGACGAACAGGCTGCTGCGCAGGCATTGAATGCAGGCGTGATAGCGGGAATGGCGTGCGATGTTTTAAGCGTAGAACCTCCGTCGGCCGATAATCCGCTTTTTAAGGCAAAGAACTGTATTATTACGCCGCATATCGCATGGCAGACCATAGAAGCCAGAGAACGGCTTATCGGAATTGCCGTCGATAATTTTAAGGCATTTATTGCCGGAAAGCCTGTTAATAAAATCGGCTGACAGGATTTTTCCGCATTTGCGGTTTTTAAGCAAAGGGCACCGGCTCTGTTTATGGCATCGATTGTGTATTCTTTGTCTGTGCCCTAAGAAATCGTTGAAAACAGTATTTCTATAACAGACCTGTTCGGAAACTTCAGTTTCAGAACAGATTACCTTAAAATGCGATGTTCTAAATCGTGCTATTTGCGCGATTTAGAACTCGTAGACCTATTCGATAACGGAGTTATCGAATAGGTCTAACGTCTCCGATATCCATCATGTATAACTCCCATAAAAACTTGTTATTTTAAGAACACATAAAAAAATCACGTTTCATCAAATATAAATTCACGGCTTCTATGATGATACCGTATACTGATTTTTAATATTTTTTTTCGAAGAAGATTCTCCTATGCGGAAAAATTCGGAAGTTTGGTAATTTTAGGTAATACGCGTCGTTAATCCAATATCTATGCGGGCGGTTTTAGTTATGCGGAAAAAGTTGATCGGCTTAGGTGTTTAAGTTTTCGGCTATTTCAGCCCAGTGTTCTGAAAGAAGTTCGGTTTGTTTTTTTAAAAGGCCGATTTCTTTTTGCAGTGCGCGGCTTTTTTCGCCGTCGGTGTAAATTTCGGGGCTTGCTAAAAGAGCTTCTTTTTCTTCGATTTGTTTTTCGGCCGCTTCGATTTCGGCTAAAATCTTCTCTTCTTCTTTTTCAAGCTTACGCCGCTCGGCTTTTATCTTTTTTTGTTCGTTGTAGGAAAGCGGTGCTTGTTTTTTTTCCGTTTTGTTTGCGCTTGTTGCAAATGAACTGCCCGTTCCGTCTTTTTCTTCTTGTTCTAACCGATACAGATAATAATCGTATGTGCCGGGAAAGTTTCTGACGGCGGAAGGAGCGTTTCCGTTTTGCGGCGCCCGCAGTTCCAGTACACGGGTTGCAAGTCCGCTTATAAAGCCCTTATCGTGCGACACGAAAATGAGGGTGCCGTCGAAGCGTTTGAGGGCGTCCAAAAGGACGTCTTTGGAATGCAGGTCTAAATGGTTGGTCGGCTCGTCCAAGATTAAAAGGTTTAAGGGCCGCAGCAAAAGGCGGAGCAGGGCAAGCCGGCTTTTTTCTCCGCCCGACAGTACCGAAAGCGGCTTATGAATATCGTCGCCGCGGAACAAAAAGGCGGCAAGCATATCGTACAGCTTCGGAATTAAATCGAGGGGGGCCGTTTGTTCCAGTAATTCGATGATGGTTTGGCTGCCCGTAATGGTTTCCGACTCGTCTTGTGAAAAATAGCCGGCGCTGATGCCCGCACCTTCTTTTACGGTTCCTGAAAAATCCGTGTCCCGGTTTGCGAGGATTCGTAAGAGGGTGGACTTTCCTGCCCCGTTGCGGCCGGCTAAAACCAGCCGCTCGTTTTTTTCGATAACAAGGTCAAGGTCTTGCAGTATCGTTTTAGTCCCGTAGGATTTTTTTATGCCGCTTGCCTGCAAGACGATTTTTCCCGAATGGGGGGCTTTTGGAAAACTAAAATGTATTTTTTTTAAGTGCTCCGGTATTTCGATTTTTTCTAATTTTTCCAGCCTGCGGATTCTGTCCTGCACCAAAGCGGCCTTGCTTGCGTTGTAGCGGAATTTGCGGATAAAGTCTTCGGTTTTCGCGATTTCTTCTTGTTGGCGGTCATAGGCCTTGATAAGGCTTTCTATTTCGGTTTGCCTTGTTTTTTCGTATTCGCTGTAGGAACCCTTGTAGCGTTTTAATTCGCCGTTAAACAATTCGTATATTTCCGTAACGCATTGGTCTAAAAAATAGCGGTCATGACTTACGAGTAAAAATCCGCCTTGGAATTTTTTAAGCCAAACTTCCAGCCAGTTCCGCGCTTCGATGTCCAAATAGTTGGTCGGTTCGTCCAAAATGATGATGTCGGCGTTTTGCAAAAGGATTTTTGCAAGGGCGATGCGCATCTGCCAGCCGCCTGAGAATTCTTCCGTGCTGCGCTTTAAATCGGAAGGCAAAAATCCGAGGCCGAACAATACTTCTTCGATAAGCCGTTTGCGGTTGTTCCACCCCGATTCTTCGAGCTTTGTTTGAAGGCCGTGGTATTCTTCGGCAAGGAGCGAGAGCTTTTTCTCGTCTTTTTCCGCTGCCATTTTATCGCCGACCCTGTCCATCTCGTTTAAAAGACTTGCTCCCGCCGAAAAGGCCGTTTCCGCTTCTTCTGCAAGGCTCCTGCCCTTGTGGACAATGCCCGACTGGGGAAGATATGCCGTTACGGTGTTTTTTTCGACGGAGATGTCCCCTGAATCGGCGGTAGTCAGCCCTGCGATTATTTTCATTAGGGTCGATTTTCCGCTGCCGTTTGCTCCCGTAACGGCAGCCTTGGTTCCGCAGGTTAGTACCACGGTTATGTTTTTTAAAATGTCCCTGTCGCCGAAAGCTAAGGAGATTTTGGAAAGCTGAACGAACGGCATTTTTAAATTTTTCCTTGCAGAGGATTATTTTGCGGCAAAAAAGAGGATAACCGGATTTAAACTGCGCCGTTCTACCGTGTTTTCTTTTATGTTTGCAGGTTCGACCGCTTCGAGCCTCAGGCCGCTTGAAGAAATATTGTACATAAAGATGATCGGTTCGCTGCTTTTTTCGAATTTAAAACTTAATACCCCGTCATAATCGGATAAGAAGCGTTTGGATAAAAAGTATTTTATCGATACGGTTCCGGAGGCACCTGCTGCGTCGGGAATGATCGACGGCGATATCAAATTGTAGCCGTTCCAAAAAAATTGTCCGTCTTGCAGTATTTTTAAGGTGCCGAAATTTTCCGAAGAAAATTCCTTTGCCGTACCGGTAATTTCGGCAATCTTTTTTTCTCTGCGGGTCAGTTCACTGTCGATGATTTCTTCTGCCGTTGTCGAAAGCACGGTGAAATTTTCAATCCGCTGTTTTCCCGACAAGTCCGAAAATTCGACCGAGATGCTGTCCTTGCCGCGTATCTGCATTGAAAGGTTTGACCCGTCAAAGCGGTATTTACCGTTGATTTTTGTGATTTTTGTGTACGGGAAAGATAGCTGTACGCCCTCCAGTTCTATGCGGGCAATTTTTGAGCGTGCTCCGGGGAAAAAGCCCCACGTCAGGGAAACCTTGTCAAGGTCGATTTGCCGGTCGTTTATCATTTTTCGGTAATGTGCGGGGTACCATGTTTCCAAAAGGATTTTTTCCAGTTCTTCGTCTTGGATTTCTCCCGTTCCGCTTTCCGCAACGGCCCTTTTATCCCTTTCGTCATATATCGTAAGATTATACGAAAAGCACCAGCCCCGCGCCCCGTCGTCGGTCAGCACTTCGAACCATTGACCTTCCATAGGTTTGCCGTTTTTTAAAACGGGTACGCCGTCTCCGAACCAGAGGATTTTTACGGTTTGGTCTTCCCGCAGTTTGTACACCTGTTTTGCGGTGTTGTCAGGGGCTATTCGCATGGGAAGCCCGTCCAGTTTTACGAAGGCATAGGTGTACCGGTATTCTTCCAGCTTTTTTTGAAACTTGACGGCCTCCCGTTTCGATTCGAAAAAGGTGAGCTGCCACAGGGGAATTTCTATGCGCATCTCCGTTTGCTCATTTAAACCTACGATGTACAGTTTTTCGATATTTGAGCGGACGTACACGGGAATGATGTCGCCTGCATCCAAGCCGTATTCCGGTACCGACCAGTTTACAACGCCGTAGCCCAATTTGTTGGAGCAGCCTGCCAAGAGTGCTGTACAGAGTAAAAGAAAAACCGATATTTTTAATTGAAAAAACGATGTATGCATTTTTTATCCTTAAAATATAAATATATGAATGATAATGGGGCACCGTCATATACGTGTTCATTGTTACAGACGGTTCCGTACGCTTTGGAGCGTCTTTAGCCCTTTGCGTTATTTTCTGCAATTTTTACCAAAAGTTCGATCCCCTTTTCGATGGAGCGTGTCGGTATCAGCTCGAACCGTCCGTGAAAATTATAGCCGCCTGCAAAGATGTTGGGGCAGGGCAGGCCCATAAACGAAAGCCGCGCCCCGTCGGTGCCGCCGCGTATCGGGATAATCATCGGTGTAATGCCCAGCTCTTCCATTGACCGTTTTGCAAGATCGATGATGTGCATGCACGGTTCGATTTTTTCTTTCATATTAAAATAGGAATCGCGGATTTCCAGCGTAACGACGTTTCCGTATTTTGTGTTCAAAAAATCGGCGGCGGCCTGTAAAACCGCTTTTTTCTTTTCGAATTCTTTCATTGAATGATCGCGGATAATAAAGGTCATTTTTGTAAAGTCTTCGGAACCTTGAATCGAATTTAGATGGATAAAGCCTTCGTAGCCGCAGGTGTATTCGGGTTTTTGTTCCTTTGGCAGCATATTTTGAAATTCGCAGGCGATGGAAATGGAGTTGATCATGACGTTTTTTGCCGAGCCGGGGTGAACGTTTTTGCCCTTTATTTCGACCTTGGCGCCTGCCGCATTGAAATTCTCATATTGCAGTTCACCTAAGGGGCCGCCGTCTATCGTATAAGCAAAGTCGGCCGCAAAGCGTTTAACGTCGAAAAGGTCGGCTCCCCGGCCTATTTCTTCGTCGGGGGTAAACCCGATTTTTATTTCGCCGTGTTTTATTTCCGGGTGCGCAAGAAGATATTCGACCGCCCCCATGATGATGGTAAGACCTGCCTTATCGTCGGCACCTAAAAGGGTTGTTCCATCCGTTGTAACGATTTCCTGTCCTTCCAAATCTTTTAAAAAAGGAAAGTCCTGTACGCTCATGGTGTATTCGCCGTTCAGTTTTATGTCGCCGCCCGTGTAGGTAAAAACCTTGGGGTTCACGCATTTGCCGTCCAGATCGGGGGCCGTATCCATGTGGGCGATAAAGCCGATTGCCGGTACCTTTTTGCCGGTATTTGCAGGCAGAGCCGAGTAAACATACCCGTGCGAATCCTGTTCGGCTTGTAAACCGAGGTCTTGAAGCTCCTTTACCAAGAGCCTTCCCAATTCGAGCTGCCCCGGTGTGCTGGGGCACTGTTCGTTTTCCTCATCGGATTTTGTATCCATGGCGATGTAGCGTTTAAACCGTGCCAAATAGTGCATAGCGTCTCCCGTAAAATCTTACCGCC
>CAUTPO010000128.1:0-6061 GCA_963540475.1 uncultured Treponema sp.
ATTCCGAAGGACGCGAAGCAAATCCAACAAGGTTTTTAGAGGTGCCCAAAAGACTTTTCACTGCCGCCGCGGACACTTTATTTCAAGCAAATAGCCTCTTTGCAACGGGGATACCTAAAACTCGGGTATTAAAAACCGCACAAGAGCACGATTTTCGTCTCAAAACTTAAAATCGGTAAACCCTTTTTAAGCTATCCGCCTCGAATTCTTCGCACGGAAAGCCCGTATCAATCTTGTTATGATATCCGTTTTATGATAGAATAAGACTTAAGATGAAAAATTGTTTTCTGGTACCGGTAGTTTTTATTGTAAATTTTTGTTTTTGGCTTTTGACGGCAGCCCTTTTTTCGGGGATATGGCAGTATCTGGTGTCAAATCCAA
Source organism: uncultured Treponema sp. (assembly GCA_963540475.1). GTDB lineage: Bacteria > Spirochaetota > Spirochaetia > Treponematales > Treponemataceae > Treponema_B. The sequence goes on from CAUTPO010000128.1 coordinate 382, forward strand.
AAGAATACATCTTTTTGCTGTATTCCATTCTTCATTATATGTACCTGTTGTTACCGGCCGCCTGTACCATCGCGGTTTTTTCGGTCTACGTTTTTTTGATGCGGCACAAAAGCAAACCGATTCTTTCGTTTTTTTTGCTGCTTGTAATCTTTTCCGTGTTTTTTGCAGTCGTTATGCCCCTCATTTACTCGCAAGGAAAAAAAATAGACTCCCGGTTTTACGCCCAGGAAAAAACACAACCTGAAGACATCTATTTGCATAGCTTTATAAGCCCGCCTGAGGTCATATCTCGTACAAACAAATTCATAAGCCCCCTCATAGACGATATGTACGCCCGCTATACCGCAGGCTATACACAGTACCTTATTTTTGCAGGCTCCTTTTTCTTTTTTATATTGTCCCTTTGGGTATGTACCGTACTGACGGAATGGAAAATCATCAATTTTGCCCTGTTGCCGTTTTTTACGATTGCAGGCGCATACGGTTACGGCTTTGCGGTTTTACCCGCATTCAAAACGCAATTCAAGGCCCTTGTGCCCTTCGCCGTTTCGGACCCATGGATTATTCCGTCCTGTTTCCTCGCCGTAGGTATGTTGTTTTTGCTGTATACGGCAATCTTACTGCATATCCGTAAACCGAAGGTAAAAAGAGCCGGTAGAAAACCGTCCCAAAAACGGAAAAAGGTAAAACCAGCGCGGATTAAAACAGCTTCCCCCGTAAAAAACGGTTCAAGACGCAAACCAAGACAAAGCCGGCTCTCCGGCAAAAACCAATACGAGGACTCATTTGAATGAATAAGATTTCCAAGTTTTTACCGTACCTTATCCTGCACCTTGCGGCGGGCTTGATCTTCTGTTTTGTATCTTCTTTCATAAGTTCCGTACACGGGAACCTGCTTCCGGTCTTTGTAACAGGCAGCAGAATACGGGAAGCGCTCCTGCTTTTCATTTCGTATTTTCCCATCCTGTATACAAGTTCTATTTTGATGGGCTACACCATCATTTTCGGAAAATACGGCCCCGTTACGCTGCGGCGGTACGATCCCAAAATGCTCAAATTCATACGCTACTTTTTTATCCTCTCGATACTGGCGGTTGCCGTATACACGGTCTTAGGCGAAATAATCCGGCCCATTTTGTATGAACGGCAAATTATCGAAACGGCACGCACGGCAACCTACCGCGAATACACAAAACATGCACAGGAAGCCTACGAACGGGGAGAATACCGGACCGCCGCCGCCGTCATAAAACAGGCACTTGCGGTATGGAAAGACGGAAAAGAAGCGCAGGAACTGAATGAAAAAATAAAGATTACGCAGGAACAGCTATCGATAGAAGGAATTCCAGCCCCCTATCCTACTATGCAGGTTCAAATTGCCGAAAAAATAGAACCTGAAACCGCCTTGAGAATTGCCGAAGCGTCTATGCCGGTTTTCGATTTTTACACGGCTCATTATTATGCCACGGCCGCCGCCGAAAGTTTCGCCAAAGAAAACCCGCTGCGGGAACGGGCCGTCGAACTTCAAAAAGAATCGTGGAAAGAAATCGGTTTTGGAATCGACGAACACTTAGCCAAGTCCGAAATAGCACGGTTTTGGAAAAAACGCCGCGCCTACGAGGCTATGCAGGCAGGCAATTATCTTGAAGCCTACTACGGTTTTTTCGATGTTTACAAGGAAATCTTGCTTTCAAAAAGCGATAAACGGGATCCCGAAACGGAACGGTTTTTGCGCATTGCCGAAATCAATTTAAAAGAAAACGTCTTTTTTTCCGACGAGCTGGAAAATATTCCCGGCTTCGACATCAGCAAAAACCTTGATTTTACGCTAAATACGGGCAGCTTTTTTAAAACACAAATAAAAATTCGCGGAATTTCATATTCGTTCGGTAAAACGGGACCTGAAATTTACCTAAAAGATGTGGAGCTGCGGCAATTCAATACGGCAGGAACCGTCGATCGGTCGATTATCATTCCGTATGCAAAATTGATAGAAAAAGAAAACGAAAAAGGCGAAAAGGTTTTAATGCTGCAAGTCAGGGCTGTAGATCGAAACGCTCCGGGCAAAGACATAGAACCGGCACTCAAAGACGGCTCACCCCTCGATGAGCGGATGCATAATATTCTCTTACCGATAACAGCCGACGACTTTTACCTGCTCGAAAAAACCGCCTCAGGCCCTGCAATGATGAAGCTGGCCGACCTGTATTCCTTCGAGAAACATGCCGCAGATTACGGCTTCGGCAACAAACCGTATTTACGTGAAATGATTTTTAGATTAGCCGAGCCGCTTTTGCTGTTGATCATTTCCGTTTTGGCAATCATAACAGCGTGGATGTTCAGGCTTTCACCTGGGAAACAATTTAAAAAACGCTGGATTTTTATAATGCCGCTGTGCCTGTTTTTAGCCTACTTTTTGGTAGAAACCGTACGATACACAAGCCGGCTCGAAACAGCCTTTTTTACCGAAATTACCCCACAGTATGCAGTCTTTATAATGGCGGGCGTATTTATATTTTCGTTTATCGTAACCACCGTTATTTTGTTTTATCAGCGCTCGGAATAAGGGCAGCTTTCAAAAAACCGTGTACGGCACGGTTTGGGTGATTTCAAGATATAATTCCAACTCCGCCTTAAAAAGGCCTGATTCCACATACAAACGCGGATTCGATTTTATCAAAATTTCGCCACTTATTTCTTTCGGCTTGTTTTTTAAGATCTTGCGGGCGTATTCCCGAACCGCATTTTTAACAGCCTGTGTATAGGCATCGTACACGCCTTTAAGCTCGTCAAAGCGGCTGCCTGCTCCCCTGCCCTTCACGGTCTTGTAAGTAACCGATTTTCGCGCCTGTAAGCGGCCAGCCTCCGCTTCGGGAATACCGTACTCCGTCCAGCAATAACAATACGGATATTTAATCCGTATGTCGGTAAACTTCATGCGTTTATCGTTTTTTTCTATTTTGTGCACGGGTTCAAGCTCAAAAATCTCTTTTACGCCCCTTTTTTTGTCAGAGGGTACATAGGAAAATTTCCAGCCATAGGTCATACCGGACAAAACGTAAGTCGAAACTTCGCTAAGGGCCTCGCGGGGCGGAAGAAATTCGGCCGCGTCTTCCTGCGAAAAACTACCCGGATGCGGTTCTAAAAAAACCCAAATGGGAGCGCGCACGATTACGGCCGCCTCTTCCGAAGAACCTGAATAGGAATCGGCACATAAAAAAAGGCCCGCAAAAAAGAGTAAAACAAAAAAAACGTATTGTTTTATGCGCCGGCGGTCATTCATACCCTTACCTCATCGACGAATTCCAAATTTTAAGCGGATTTACCCCAAACCGTATCAGGATATAAAGCCAGCCTATCACAAGCCCGATAAGATGTGTCAGATGCGCCACACCGTCATAGGAGGAAAAAATACCGATTAGTTCCACAATACCGTATCCTAAAATCAAAAGCGGTGCAGGAATCGGAAGAATGCCCCACAAAAAAATAACCGAACGAGGATACAGCACCGCATATAACAGCAGTACGGCAAAAATTGCCCCCGAGGCACCTATGAGCACGGTCAAATACTCACCCGTCATCACATAGACGGCAAAACTGAAAACCCCGCTGAGGGTTCCCGCCGTCAGGTAATACAAAACGAATTCTTTGGTACCGGCCTTTCTTTCAATAGGGGTACCGAAAAAAAAGAGGGCGAGCATATTAAAAAACAGATGAAAAAAACTGCCGTGCACAAACTGATAGGTAAAAAACTGCCAATAGGTCTTCGAGTTAAGAACGGCTGCGGGTACGAGTCCGAAAAAAATATCGGTATTCTTGATTAGCGAAGTCAGCAAGAACATTAGCACATTTATGCCTATAATAACCGATACGGCATTATTGTAAGAATATTTAAAAGGTTTTCGTATCATCATAATTATTTTTAAAACTTAACGTCTTCAGGCTCATTTCCTTTGCGCTTGTTTTTTGTTTTCCCTGCTCCTTGCGCAAAGGCTCCTTTTACGGAACCGGCAGTACCTGTTTTCCGCCCCCATTTACACCGGAATATATTTCCGCAAAATTTCTATAAAATTGCCGAAATTTTCCAAATGTTCGTCAAAAGCCGTAAACATCTCTTTATTTCTGCCCGAAATAAGGATAACCCGCAAATTGCTTATTACTTCAGGTACAGCCTTATGGGCCTCTTTGGATATCAGTACACAGGCCTTATACAGATTAGCATAACGCCTCGTTACATCTTGAACCAGTTCTTTCGCATGTATGTTCAAAAAATCGACGATCTGAGAAAGCGGATGCTGAAAATCACCGCCAGCCTCAAGCCGCATCAAATAGCCCTTTATCGCCGACAGTGAATTTTCGTTTTTTTCGTCCATCAAGCTTTCGAATTCTTCTATTTTATCGAGAATCGATTTGCAATAATGATAATCGGCAGACATGGACGATTTAAATATCGTATCCTCAAAGGCTCCTTCAACGATCAGATCACGCAAAAACGGTTCGCATTTTATCTGAAAAAACTCGTTCGTATAGGTCTTGATTATTGTGAGGGGTTTTACCCAGTCAAGAGCAAGTTTTGTAACGGCCTGAATTCTGTCATTAAGTTCTTCGGTATAACAGTTCAGTTTGGACATTTCGATACCGTTAAAAACCTTTTCGATAAAGGAGGCCATCTTCTGTTCTTGCTGCATGCCCGCTATTTTTTTCGAATCTGCATTGAAAATATCGGTTATTCTCAGTTTGTAATCGGCGACCGCGCGGTATTCGTGCCGTCTTCTCATCTTATCTTCAAAAAACGGATCTTGTTTGATCAGCTTGGCCAAATTTCGTAATGTCGTTTTTTTCAGCTTGTTTTCTATCAGATAAGAAAAATTCTGTAAATTTTTCTTTAAAGGGGCTTTTTCCTTTTGTCCGCCGTTTTCCCTGTTCGCATTTAGAAAATGCAGGGCCTCGATGAATTTTTCGTCAAGTATAAGGCCGCGGATAAGGTAATCCAGATCCAAAATATCCTGTAAAACCTCATCGCCTGCCACGTTTTGAAAATTATAATGATCCCGCACCGTATCCGTTCCTGCGGACGCCTTAAAGGCCGGATCGAAATGGGCGAAAAAGTCGTTAAATTTAAACTGACAAAAATCGAAAAACGCATACAGCTTGTTTATGGTCAAATCGATGTCCGTAAATTTCGTGCCCGATATGGAAGCCAAAAAGCTGTCAAACATTTTTGACTGCTCTTTCATCTTCGCTTCAAAGCCGTCTGCTTCGAAATCGCCGATTTTTTCGCAGCGGGAGGCAAACCGCAGGGCCTCTCTTTGTGCCGTTTGCTGCTCGGAAAAGCCGTTTTCGATCAGTTTATCCAGATACAGGGACGAAACTCTTATGTCGTTAGATCCTACCGTGGTTTTTAGGACGTAATAAATAGGCAAAACCGCCTGATAAATTTCGTAAACGATGATGGGCAGACCTGCAAGAACGGTATTATCGGTGCGGTAGATAGGATAACCGGCCCTTTTTACTTCGGCAAAAATATCTCTTAAAAGCTTTTTGTTTTTAAAATCGTCGTTTGCCGAAAAAAACAAATAAAAGAAAAAATCTTTTATGCGGTTAATAAAATTTACTAAAAATGTCATCACCTTATTCTACCATAATTTACGGGAAGTTGCAAGCTGTAAAAAAATACCGT
>CAUTPO010000129.1:0-6051 GCA_963540475.1 uncultured Treponema sp.
ACGTTAAACGGAAAAGAACTGTATACCGATAGTCTTAATATTAACTGTTTTACAAATCAGAACTCAACAATAACAGCTAAGGAAATAACACCGGAACTTTTAAAAGGGGTGTTAGAACTGAAAAAGACAAGAAAGTTTTCAACGTTAAAATTAAACAATGAAACACCGAATGGTACTATTAAAATTTTATTTGAAAGTACTGTTGAAAAACCTTTTGATATAACCGATCTTACTAAATTCAGTTTTAGTGATAATTTTAAGTTAGAAAACAACTCTAACATCATACTAGGAAGTACAGCTACAAAAGAAACAGATGCTGGCGACTACGATATAACGCCTTACCCTAAAGTTCATGAGTTATTAAAATTGCTCAATAATGACAAATTAAAAGGCTATATCACTGTAAAAGATGTATACATAACCGGAAACGTAAAAGATTTATTGCCGCTTCTTGTTGAACCGGGCAGAATCAAGGAAGTTGATGGTGGTATAAAATTTTTAAATGTAAAAGAATTTTTATGCCCAGGTCCAAATGTTACTGAATATGATGGAGGGAAAAATAATAAAACACCTTTACCAGTGGAACAGCTTATTGAATTTCACAAAAGAACAGACGAAATATATGATACTGTTATAGAAGAAAATGCCAGATCAGTAAGATGGTTTAATTTGGTTTTAGAAAATGTAAATACAACAGCAATGAACGAAGAACAATTAAAGTTTGTACATTTTAAAGAAGATTTCTTCTCTGGAAACATATTATTTAAAGATAGTAATTTATCAAAAATAGATATGTTAGGAGTACAAGGAGGAACAGCAGATATAACTTTTGACAAAACTATCCTACCTAACGATATGTATAATTCAAATTTAAAACATCTCAGATTAAAAAATGCAACTTTATCTGAAGAATTAAAAACAGCACCTTTAAAAAAGATTCTAGAAAGATTACCAGTAGAAATAGGTACATTAAAGATATATAATTTACAAGGAAGATTTCTTGACCAATATACAGAAGAAGAAATAAAACAAGTCAAAAAGCAATGGCAAAATTATGGGAATACACCAGGAGGCGTTCCTTCAAGATATGCCGGTCCACAAGATGTATGGAATAAGTTAAAACTTTTATTACAAGAAGGAAAAACAACAAAAACTCATTTCACAAATGAAGATTTAACTGATGTTGATGATAAAGATATAAACTTTTCTGCGATACAAAAACCTCAAGATACATTCCTTGCTTTAATTGGCAAAAATAATTCTCGTGGTTAGTTGGTAAAAATACCCCGGCACTTTGGCCGGGGTATTTTCGCATAAATCAAGCCTGCCGTTAAACGGCAGTATGTTCGCCTTATAAGTTGTTACCGGTCTTAGGTAAAAAGCGGTTTATGCGGCACTCGTTAAGCTGCAAAAAGTTTTTAATTTCGTTTAGCCGTTCTTCCATAAGCGCGGTTTTCGCCCTGTACGGTATTGTAAATTTTGCGGGCGGTTTCGAGCTTTGCTTCGGGTATCCGTTTGACATCAAGGGACGGCTTTGCAAAAAAGTAGCCTTGAAACAGGTCTACGCCGAACTGCAAGAGGGTTTCGATTTCTTCGACAATTTCTATTCCCTCCGCCAAAACGATTATTTCGCGTTTTTTTGCATACAAAACCAGATTTTCGAGAATGTTTTGTTTGTCGGCGCTTTTGTGAATGTCGCGGACAATGGACATATCGATTTTTACGATGTTGGGGGCTAAGAAAACAAGCGACGAAGAGTTGCTGTAGCCTGAACCGAAGTCGTCAATGGCAATCATCGCATTCCAGTTTCGTATTTTTTCGCGCTTTATGGAGAAAAAATCGGCGTTTAAAGGCTCGCTTTCGGTAATTTCGAATACGATATTCGATAAGTAGGGTTTGAATGTCTCTTCGAATTCGCGGAATTTCGTTTCGGGTAGAATTTGCGAGCTGATAGTGTTTAAAAAGACCTTTGTGCCGCGGCTTATTTCCCCCGATTCGACCTTTTTTACGAAGGTTTCCATTGCGCGGAACAAGGTCAGCTCTTCTATCATATGCAGTTTGGATTGGGCCCGTGCAAGACGCAGGACGTCCATCGGGTTTTTGAATTCCGGTATCATCGGGCGCATTAGCATTTCGTAGCCGTAGACCTCGCCTGAAGAAGCCGCCACGATGGGCTGCAAGGCATATTCGATAAGCCCGTTTTCGATCATCTTGTTAAGGGCCTCGGTTCCATGGATCAGTATGTAGTTGTCCTTGTATATGTCCGGGTTGAATTCGTGCAAGGTGCCCTTAAACGAATGTTTTACATTGTACACAGCGAAATTTGCGTACCGAATAAGGTCCCGCTCGTTATCCGCATTAAACGGGTACCATGCGAGGCCTGCCGAAACCCTAAGCTTCATCGGTTCCATATCGGGGAAGGTAACCGTCGTTTCCCGTATTTCGTTCCAAAAGGAATTGAGAATGGCCTTGATTTCTTCGGCGGAAGAAAAGTTGTAAAAAAAGCTGCAAAATTCGTCGCCCAAAAGGCGGCAGACAAAGCAGTTTTTTTCCTGTTGCAGCGATAGCAGCTTTTTGCCGAATGCCCTGATATGCGAGTCTCCGTAGGCAAACCCGAACGAATCGTTTACGAATTTTAGGTTATCGATGTCCCAAACAACGAGGGCACAGACGCCTTCGGGCTTTTCTTTGAACACTTCGGCTATTTTTTTGTCGAAGGCATTGTGGTTAAAAAGCCCCGTCAGATCGTCGTAGTTCATTTGCAGTTCGACCCGGGCACGCTCTTCTGTTTCTTGCGTGATGTCCAAGGCGACGCCCAACCTTCCGCTTTCTTCTTGCGCCGTCGTGCACTTTATCCAGCGTATCTTTCCGGGAAGGCCTTCGGGAACGGCGTAGATGACGGTGTCCTCGTTTTGCGAGTCAATGTAGCTTTTAAGGCCGTCAAGCAGGCTTTCGAATTCTTCTTCGGTCAAGGTTGTGTCCTTATCGTAGCCCTGTATGTTGAACAATTTAAACCAAATTAAATTGCAAAATACGGTTTTTAAAACCGTGTCGTGTTCGAAAACGCCGATCGGCACGTGTATCTGCTCTATTATTTTTGAAACGTGGGAGGCGGCATTAAAAACGCTGGTGCTTAAATTTTCGATGGCGGAAATCAGTACGTCTATTTCGGTTACCTTCATTTTTTTGATGTGGACGGGTTTTGAAACATCGCCCGTTTCCAGTTCCGTAACTACTTTTTTCAGCATTTTCGAAATGTAATTGCTGGCCAAAAAAGCCCCGATGAAGAAAAAACAGGCGTTCGCGGCCAGACTTTTCCAAAACAGTTTTCTTAAATCGTCGGAAAAGGCGAGCACGTTTTGTTCGGGCACCATTCCCATCAAGACCCATTCCGTGCCTTCGTGGAGGCTGTTCCGCGGATACAGGTGAATGGTTTGTACCGAGGCGCAGCGGGGTTTGGTGAAGATGTGCGGGGCGTCCGTTTTGTACATATCGTCAAAGGGCAGTTTTTTCATTTTTATATCGGTAAAACGAATTTCGGGCATGGTGTTGGCCGCTCCGTTCGCGATTACGGGTATAAAAGAGCCGTCTTTATCCGTGCCGCGTACGGCGAGGCAGTAGATACCGCTTCTGTTCTGTTCCAATTCTTCGAACTGCAAAAAGGTTTTTAGATAGGATTCCGTTAAATCGATACCGATGACGCCGTAGACGGTTTGGTCTGCTCCGATGAGGGGAACCGAACAGGTAATGACGCGGCTTTCCGCGTGCGTAAGGTAAAACGGCGGGCTCCAATACCGCAGATCCCCGCTTCCCGTCTCTTTGAATTTTTTAGCTGCCTCGATGGGGTGGTGAAAATAGCCTGCGTTTTTTTCGGTTTTGTCTTTCGGCAGGGAGAAGTACGGTTCCCAGTCCGAGTCCAAGGCTATGTTGTACGGTTTTACGGCAGAAGAAAGCCCGCGCGCTATCAGTATGTCTTGGTTTTCGGGAGAATAAGAGGCCGGGTCGATGTTCCGCAGGTACAAGCCGGGGTACCGTGCCTCGGCAGGGCGGTCAGAATCCGCAGGCAGGTCCAAAATCAAAAAAGCGCCCGTTACGGAGTTTTTTCTTAATATGTACAGAAGTTCGGGTAGGGCCGCATACAGAATGCTGTTTTGAACGGCGGTGTTGTTTTTGGCGGCTTCGAATTGTATGTTTTCCGCTTTTAATTTTGCACTAACGATTTCGCGTATTTTTTCCTGCACGCCCGAAAAAGATGTCCAGCGGTTAATCATTTTGTTTTCGATGTACAGTTTGCGGTTAAAAACTTTTTCGGTCAAAACCTCGTACGAGTTGCTTACCGATCTGTCGTAAATCCTTGTGTTGACGTACATTATAATGGTTACGGCTATTTGCAATAAGAAAAAAAGGCACAGCGGTATTAAGAGCCAGATTAAAATTCCTATGCTGCGGGCGGGTTTTACCGTCTTGATGTTCCGTATTTCCATTTAAAAAACATTCCTTATGTGAGGTTTATTGTAATGCGTTAAGCGATTTTTCAAGTTCGTCATACCAGCGTTCGAAGCTGCCGCTGTCCGTAAGCCGGCGCAGGGTTTCGCGGTATAAGGCCGGGTTGGAGGCCGCAGCTTGCAGCGTTTTGCGTGCGTTTTTGGCCTTTGTGTGAATTGCGTCGTACAGCACCGCCCGAGCTTCGTCTGCACGGTAAAAGCCCGGCTGAAAGTACAGGCTGGAAGACATAATGCTTTGTATACTTGCCTCCATCGAGGGGGCGATGTATTTTAAGACCTCGTTATCGGGGGACGGGTAAGCCGGCCGTATGTTCGCAGGCAGCAGGGCTTCTTTTTTTACGGGCAGGTACCCTGAACCGACGGCAAAATCGATGTTTTGTTCGGCGGCCGTGAACCATTTTAAAAAGAGCATGGCGCCCAGTTCCTTGTGCTCAAAGCTTTTTAACACGGCCATATCGGTACCTTGCTGAACGGCCGCTTTGCGCTGTGCATTTTTGAAGTGGGGCAAGGGTAGAATTTCGAGCTCTATTGCCGATAGTTTACCGTTTTTGTCCGCCACGGCCTGCGGCAAATACACTGCCGAAGAGGTTGAGCTGACGCAGGCGATTATCGTGCCCGTTTTCAGGTCATCGCTTCTAAAACGGCCCTCCGCCCCGAAATAGCCTTTTACGAACGGTACGTAGTAGTTATCCCACAGTTTTTTTAAAACCTTTTTGTTCAAGGAGTATTTTGTACTGCCGTTTTCGGCGGCGGTAAACATATCGGTGCCCAATTCAAAAGAACCGACCAGCATATAGTTGCTTGCGGAATCCCGCCCGAAAAAGGGCATACCGTCGTTAGGAGCGGCCGTTTTTGCATCGGTTGTTTCGTAGTACAGTTCTGCAACCCGCGCAATATCTTCCCACGTTTTTAAATCTTCGTATGAAAGCTTGTGTTCTTTTGCGAACGGCTCCCATGCGGTTTTGTTCACAATAAGGTTTTCCGTTGCCTTTGCGATGGGGAACAGCTTTATGTCGGCGGGAATGCCGAAGCCCGATGAGTACAAAAAGCCGGATACGTATTCGTTTTTTTCCGTCTGTGTAAGATAGTCATTTAAGCGCGCCAAAAGGCCGGCCTTATCGAATTCGAAGGCCGTGTCGGGATAGGCGGCGAAGATATCGGGCGCCTCGTCCGCTCCGATTTTTTGTGCCAGCGCTTCTTTTAAAAAGGACGCAAGTTCTGCGGCATTGCCTGCCCTGCGCACACTTTTTACGGAAACGCCGTACTTTTGCCCCACGGTATTATTGAATAAGTCGACCAGCTCATCGAATTTTTCTTTTTGATAGGCGTTATAGTGGTGCCAGACGGTCAGATGTACCGGCTCACTGACGGTCAGTAATATTTCGGGGCTGCGGTATTCGGTGTTTTGATCGGCAGGGGTTTCGTTTTTTCCGGTGCAGGAAATGAGGATACATACAGTAAAGATAAACAGAATTTTTTTCATAAAGCATTTTATCCGTGAACGGGATTGGGTAATCTTATCATATCCGGCCGTTTGTTGCAAGGG
>CAUTPO010000130.1:0-5834 GCA_963540475.1 uncultured Treponema sp.
GTTTTTTTAAAGATTTCCGCTTGTTCTTTTTCGTTTTTTTTGGTATATTATCCGAATAGAAATTTATGATAAGGAGTATGCAAATGGCTTATAAAATTTCTGACGGATGCACGAATTGTGCCGCGTGCGAAAGTGAATGCCCCGTAAGCGCAATCAGCGAAAACGGAGGCAGACGTGTCATTGATGCTGATACCTGTATCAGCTGCGGAGCTTGTGCAGGCGTTTGTCCTGTAGAAGCGATCTCTGAGGAATAAAATCCTTGCAACTTAAAGGAATTTAACCTCTACATGCGGGTCTGGGGGACTTAATGGTTTTCGGAAAGATTATCAAGGGCTACGGTTCGATTTTTTTCGGGCTTTTGACTTTTTTGTTGATCGCCCTTGTGTGTATGGCCGCCGGTTTTGCCGTAACGTTTCCCTTGTGGATAACGGCAACCGCCAATAAAGGTGTATACACCGTTCTTTCCGTATCGGTTTTTTCTGCGGGTATTTTATACCTTTTAGCAAGAAAAATAGTGCAAGCATATAAAGCAAGTCCTCGCAGACTCCTTATTTCTTTTTTAAAAAAGTTTATTTTGACTGGCGGTCTTTTTTTGTCCGTATATCTGGTTTTTTCTTTTCAAAAAGCCGCCGCTGCCATTGTTTTTGCGGCCGTTTTACTCGCTTACGGTTTTTTGGCCTTTGTTTTACCCCAATCCGAAAACAAAGCGGAATGAATATCCCCGTACGCTTTTTCATCTCTTTATTCTTTTTGTGCTGTGCCGGCCCCTTGCATCTTTTTGCACAAGTGTACCCAAAAATAGAAAAACTCGACATAACCGATCATATCTTTGCGCAATACAGCGACGATGTTTCCAATGCGCGGAAAGCACTGGCGGCCGGTAAAAAAAATTTGCCGATTTATTTTTATCTGTATACGGCTGTTAAGGACGACACGGTCGTGCGGATTGCGGCACGCTGTTCCATTCCCTATGATGCCCTCGTAACCTTAAACAGAATCGAGTCCGTGCAAACCGAGATTAGGGGTAAGACCCTTATTTTGCCGACGCTGCCTGCGGTGTATTTACCCGACGTGCCCGTTTCGGGGATCGAGCGGCTTATTTCTGCCCTTTTTAAAAAGAGTAAAACCGAACCGCTCAAGCTGACAATATACGAAGATAGAAAGAAACGGAGCGTTTTTTGTTTTCCGAACGAGATTTTCGACGGAACGGTCAGGGCCTTTTTCTTTAAGCCCTTTTACCGTTTTCCGCTGGAAGAGGGGGAAGGTGTTCTGACCTCCGCCTTCGGGGAGCGGCCCGATCCTTTTAACGGCAAAAAAAGCTATCATCCCGGTATCGACTTGGCCGCGCCGAAAGGTTCGCCCGTTCTGGCCTGTGCCGCAGGCAAGGTGCGGGAAATTTCGTACAGCAAAGTGTACGGGCAGCACATTATCATAGCTCATACCGATGGCAGAGAAAGCCTGTACGGGCACTTGAGCGAGGTGCACGTCGTATTGAACGAAAGTGTAAAATCGGGTAAGATAATAGGCGCGGTCGGTTCTACGGGGCTTTCCACGGGGCCGCATCTACATTTTGAAATACACGAAAAGGGTATTCCGAAAAACCCGGTCGACTTTATGGAAAAACGGCCGAAAAGCCGCTAAAAACGGCCCAAGGATCAACGATCTTGGCGGTTTAGAAGCCTTATCCCGATAAACGGGCTTTGAGGTAAAACGGATCGGTTTGCAGGCGGCCCAAATAGAAGCACAATGCGGAGAAACAAATGCCGGAAGTAAAGATTTTAACGGAAGAATATAAACAGGCCTTTGATGCGGCGGTCGGCCACCCGATTCAGTCGTGGGACTGGGGCGAATTCAAAAAGGCCTTCGGCGCCGTGCCTGAACGGATCGGCTTTTTCGAAAACGGAAAGCTCGTGCGGGGCGTGCAAGTTATCTTTTCGCGGCTGCCTAAGACACCGTATACGGCAGGGTACTGCGCCAAAGGGTTTTTACCGGACGATTCCCAAATCGATATTTTTAAAGAACTTGCAAAAAAACACCGGGCAGTGTTTATAAAAGCGGAACCCGACTTCTGCCGCCCCGTACCGGAACAGGCTCCGGTCGGCGCCGAACATACAAAGAATACAAAAGAAGCCCTGCACTCGGCCCTGTTTTCGGAAGAAGACGCCTATCTTGTTTCGAAAAAGGCCGTGCACGGCAGCCCCGTTTTTAAAGAATACAATTTTCTTTTGGACATAGACAAAACAGAAGAAGCGCTGCAAGCCTCTTTTAATTCCAAAACGCGGTATAATATACGGCTTGCGGAAAAACGGGGCGTTACCATAACCGATAACAGCACGGAACAGGGCATTGAAGATTATGTCCGTTTGATGGAAGAAACGACAAAGCGGCAGGGCTTTTTTAATCATAACGGGCAGTATTTTAAAACGCTGTTCAACCTGTTTCCGAAAGACAGGATACGCGTCTTTGAGGCTGTGTATGAGGGGCAGGTGTTGACCGCATGGATCTTGTTCAATTTTAACGGCCGGCTCTATTACCCCTACGGCGCATCCTCGAACCTACATCGGGAGGTAATGCCCAACAACCTTATTATGTGGGAAGCGATACGGTTCGGCCGCAGGCAGGGCTGTTCGGTCTTTGACCTGTGGGGCTGTCTGGGCCCTGCCCCTGACACAAAGGATGCGTGGTACGGGTTTCATAAGTTCAAGGCGGGCTACAGTCCCCGTCTAATGCAGTACATCGGCACCTACGATTTTGTCTATAAGCCCTGCTTGTACAAACTTTTTACTGCAGCGGATACGCTTCGAAGACGCCTGTTACAGCGGAAAAAAGAGAAAATAAAGGCGGACCGTTAAACGCAGCATAATCGGCGAGTTTAACTTCCGGTAAAAGCGGAACACTCGGGCAAAAGCCGCAGAGTACCCGGCCGGTCTATCTTGCCATATACGAACGGCTCGTATCACTGTATACGAACAACTCGTATCGCCGTATACGAACAAGTCGTATCGCTGTATACGAACAACTCGTATCACTGTATACGAACAACTCGTATCGCCGTATGCGAACGGCTCGTATCACTGTATGCGAACGGCTCGTATCGCCGTATGCGGATACCCGCAGTCTTTGAATGAGCGTTTACCGCCCCTGTACAAAAACGGCGAATTTTAGTATATTTTTGCATCGTAACAAAGGGCAAAACCCTTATCGGGGCTTCTAAAAACGGCACATCTGCCGGTTTGTTCCCTAAAGGATTTTAGAGGCGCCTATCGATTTTTAGGAGAAAAAATGAGGCTTAAAGATAAGACGGACGAAAAAGAAGGGTCGAAAAACGACGGAATGGAACAGATGACGCAAAAGTTTATGGAAACGCGTCAGATTCTTTTGACGGGCGAGGTAAACAAGGAGCTTTCCGAAAAAATCGCGCGCCAGCTTCTGCTGATGGAAGCCCTTTCGGCAACAAAACCCGTGTATGTATATATCGATTCGCCCGGGGGCGATGCGGACGCGGGCTTTGCGATCTTCGATATGATCCGCTTCATTAAACCGCCCGTATACACGGTGGGAATGGGACTGGTCGCAAGTGCAGGTGCTATTATCCTGCTTGCTGCACAAAAGGAACGGCGGCTAGGGCTGCCGAACAGCCGCTATCTGATACACCAGCCGCTTTCCGGAATGCGGGGGGTCGCCACCGACATCGAAATTCACGCAAAAGAAATCGAAAAGATGCGCATAAAGATAAACAGGCTGATTGCAGAAGAAACGGGTGTAGATGAAAAAAAGGCTGCAAAAGATACCGACCGCGACTGCTGGCTGGATTCTGCAGAAGCCCTTGAGTACGGGCTTATTTCGAAGATAACACCGAGCCGAAAGGATTTTCCGCAAAAATAACGGTACCATCTGCTCAAAATCCGGCTGTATATCGGGCCTTCCTGCACGTATAAGGCAGCCTGCCTACACCGTGTATAAGCTCTACACAATCCGGCCGATTTTCCGGTATATCGTGCTGTTTTAAGTGTGCGGTGTTTTTACAAAAAGGCCTTTGCTATACCGAGGCCTGTTTTCAAGGCTCTTCCTTGGCGTTTTTAAGAACGCACAAAACCGTGTACTCTTACCGGCCTGCCTGCCTAATTGCGGCGCGGCTTATCTTGCCGTTATGCGTTTTAGGCAGGGCTTGTACGAATTCCAAAGAACGCGGCGCCTTATATAGGGCCGCATTTTTTTTTGCAAAGAACATCAGCTCTTTTTCCAGATTCTTGCTCGGCGGATAGCCGCGATTTAGCACAATAAAGGCTTTTACGGCTTGTCCCCGCTTCACATCGGGAATACCCGTTACGGCGCATTCGAAGACGGCGGGGTGCTTACATAAAACCGATTCCACCTCGAAGGGGCTGATCCTAAAACCAGAACTTTTTATCAGATCATCCGTGCGGCTTTCGAACCAAAGGTAGCCGTCCTCGTCCCGATAGGCCGCATCGCCTGTGTGGTAGACGTTTCCCTTAAAAACCTCTGCCGTTTTGTCGTAGTTTTTATAATATCCGCCGAACATTCCGAGCGGGGCGCCCTTGTTCAGCCGCAAAATAATTTCGCCTGCTTCCCCCGTGCGGCAGGAAGAACCGTCCGGGCGGATAATGTCGATATCGTAGCCGGGAGCGGGTTTTCCCATGGAGCCCGGTTTTATCTTCATACCGGGAAAGGTGCCGGTGGTTAGCGTTAATTCGGTTTGCCCGTAGCCCTCCCGCAATTCGATACCCGTTTTTTCCTTAAACACGTTAAAAATCTCGGTACTCAAAGCCTCACCTGCCGCCGTGCATTCTTCCAAGGCCGATAAATCGTAGTTTTCGATGTGTTCGCGGATAAGGTAGCGGTACACCGTCGGCGGCGCACAAAAAGAGGTAATCCGGTATTGAGCCATTTTTTCCAGCAGTTTGCGCGGAATAAACATTTCCATATCATAGACAAAAACCGCGCAGCCGCACAGCCATTGCCCGTAAATTTTGCCCCACATCGCCTTTGCCCAGCCCGTTTCGGCAATGCTCAAATGCCTGCCGCCCGCTTTTACGTGCTGCCAAAACTTTGCCGTCGCAATGTGTCCGAGCGGGTACAAAAAATTGTGCTGCACCATTTTAGGGTTCCCTGAGGTTCCTGAAGTAAAATACAAAAGAGAAACGTCTTTCCCGCACGGGTAGTTGTTCCCCTTAGGCGGCTCGAATGTGTCGCTCATATTTTTAACGAGCTTGTCAAAAGAAATCCAGCCTTCCATTTCGTCATGCACCCAGACCAAAAGGGGTTTTCGATACGCCGCCTCCGCCGCTTTTTGAATTTCCTCTTGAAGTTGTTTTTCCTGCACGGCTACGATCATCTTAATCTCGGCCGACTGAATTCTGTATTCAATATCGTGAGAGGCCAGCTGCACCGTTGCAGGTACGGCAATTGCACCTATTTTATGCAAGGCAGGCAGGATAAACCAAAACTCGTACCGCCTGCGCAAAAAAAGCAGGACCGTATCGCCCTTTCCAATACCCATAGCCGTAAAAAAATTGGCAGCCTTATTTATCTCTTTAGAAAGCTCGCCGAACGAAAAAATCCGCTCTTCGTTATCATCGCACCACACCAAGGCCTCCGTATCGGGCTTTTCGCGTGCGATTCTGTCTATTACGTCGTAAGCAAAATTAAAATTGTCGGGAATGGTAATTGAAAACGAATTCCGTGCCGTTTCGGGATCGGCGTCCTCGTTACAGGTTACATAATCTTTATAAAACATAGCGGCTCCGCTTTTTGTATAGACAGCGCTTTTTCTAAAAAGTTGCAAGAACGCTTTCGAATTATGTAAAAATCGT
>CAUTPO010000131.1:0-5782 GCA_963540475.1 uncultured Treponema sp.
CGGACAACACTTGAAACGGCTGCAGCATTTAAACGACTTGGCTTTGACATTGACAAAATAGCCGAAGGAACAGGTCGAAGGAACAGGTCTTTCTGTTGAAGAGATAAAAGCTCTATAAGAGGCGGCGAAAATTACCGGAACGGCTTAAAGATACCGTCTTGGAAAATGGCTTAAGCCGCTGTCTCGCCTACTATCTTCTACATTATTCAAACAGATTTCCTATTATCCTTCATGATGACTCATACCGGTCTTTTTTATCATACGCTTTCACGGCTGGGTGCCTTGACAGGCATTCTCATACCGCTTGAACAATGAGCGTGAAAAAGATATTATATCAAAAAACTCGATATTCGGGCCGGCACACACCGATTTACCCGAAAAACGGAAACGCAGGTTCGGGGGAGAGCGATGTATGAAAACCCGTATGCCTTGAAACCGCCGTTTCTTATATGTGTTTTTTGCTTCACTTATAAAAGCACGGTTAAAACCCTTTTTTCGCACATTAATATGTGCTGCAAAAAGTCTTTATGGGAGATATTATGCGTACGGAGAAAAAAGATCCGCAATTCAAGGTTCTGTTTCCCTTATCGGTCAAGCTAATTGGTATGATCACGGCTATAGTAATAGCCTCGACCGTCCTTATTACATGGCTTTCTTCATACTTTTTTATGCAGGATTCGGCGGCGCGGGCAGAGGAAAACAACCTGACTTTGGCGCAGGTGTTTGCAGCGCAGGTCGAGGCGGAGCTGAAAGCCGTTTATACGGCAAGTTTTTCGTTTGCAGATACCCTTCGCTTAAACGCCTCTCCGGCCTTTTCGCGGATTGCCGAACAGAATTTTTTCAGCCATAATACGAATATCGCATACATAGGCGTACAAGGCCTATTCGAAGCCTATAACCAAAAGTTTTTTTTGGCGAACGAGGTACCGAGCGAGGCTGCGGCAGTTTTTTTAAAAGAGAAACAAACCGAATTGGACCGTGCCGCAGACGGTGAGCTTTTGGTTTTTAACGTAAGCGCCTACTTCGGTATACCGGCTATGGCCGCAGCGGCGCCTTATACTGACGGCGGCACAAAAAACCGAATCGTCATCATATTTTCTACCGAAAATCTTCAAACCATATCGGAGGCAGGCGGTGCCTTTATTACCTATGCCGTTTCGCCTTCGAAGGAGCTGCTGGTATACCCCGACGCCGAACGGCTGAAAACGAACAGCTTTAATCCCGATGCGGAATTTCTTCAAAGGATATATCAAAGCCCCGACAATCTTATTCAGTTCGAATACGAAGAAGACGGTATCGGCTATTTTGCGGCCTCGCAGCAAATCGATTTTGCCGGTATACGGACTATTTCCCAAGTCCGCTCGCAGCTGGTGTATGAGGCGGCCTATCGTATTGCATTTAGGAACGGGTTATTGACCTTAATGGTACTGCTCGCTTCGATTTTAACCGTTTGGTTTTTTGCCCATGGTATCAGCCGCCCCGTATTAAAACTGACGGCCGCCGCCGAACGGATAGAGTCGGGCGACTTCAATATCGATTTAAAGCCCCAAACGCACGACGAAATCGGGCTTTTGACAAAAAGTTTCGTAAAGATGGGTAAGGGGCTTGCGGAACGGGCACTTTTACGGGAAACGTTCGGCAAATTCGTCAATAAAGAGGTAGCGGAGCGGGCGCTGAAAGGCGAATTGCGGCTGGGCGGTGAAAGAAAAACCGCGACCATCTTTTTTTCGGATATCCGCTCCTTTACCGCAATTTCGGAAACGATGAGTCCTGAAGGCGTAGTCGAATTTTTGAATATGTATATGACGCGAATGGTGGACTGTATAGAACAGACTTCCGGCGTTGTGGATAAATTCATAGGCGACGCTATTATGGCCGTGTGGGGCGCTCCCGTTTCGGGCGGCAGTCCCGCAGCCGACGCGGAAATGGCGGTGCAGGCAGCTCTTTTGATGCGCAGCAGCCTGATCGACTTTAACAAGGACCGCGGCTCACCTGATAAGCCCATTTTAAAAATAGGCTGCGGTCTTAATACCGGCCCTTGCCTTGCAGGGCAAATCGGTTCTTCGAAGCGTATGGAATACACCGTCATAGGCGATTCGGTTAATACCGCAAGCCGTATCGAAGCGCTGAATAAACCGTTCGGAACGGATATTTTGATCTCCGAAAATACCTACAATCTTTTAAAAGACAAGGTTATTACCGAACCCATGCAGCCGATTAAGGTAAAAGGAAAGACCGACCCGCTGCAAATTTACGCCCTCATCAATTATAAAGATAAAGAAGGCCCGCAGACCCTTGATGAGCTGCGCACCCTCTTACATATTACGCCGCCTGAGGGGACAGTGGACCCTGATAAGGAAGAAGTAAAATATGAAATTCTCGAAAAAAAATGATTTTGTATTTACTTCCGTCATTTTATTTCTCGAAATAATTTTGATTTTAATATACCTGTGGAGCGTGTACCGGCCTTCATCTTACAGCGGAAGCGAACAAGTCGGAAACCTCGTCTTAAAAAAAGGCTTTGTTTCCTTCCGGCATGCCGACTCTCTCCATTGGAACATTCTCTTGCATAACGGCCCCGTGTATGCAAAGGACAGTATCAGAACGGGCTCTGTTTCCGAGGCGGAAATTGTGTTGGGCGAAGATGCCGAAATAAACCTTTTGGATAAGACCTTTATAAAACTGCGGTCCGCTTCGGAAAAAGACCTCGGCGAAATGATGAGCGGTTCGATCATAATTAAAAGCGGCAAGGCGGGAAAGAGCCTTAACCTTGCAGGCAAGACCGTGGTTTTGGACAAAAATTCCCGCATAATCGTCAACAAGACGGGAAAAGACTATCTTTTGGAAGTTACGGAAGGCTCCCTCGACCTGCACGTCGGGAAAAAGACCTACAAGATAGAGCAGCACGAAACGGTGCAAACGGCTGAGGACCGCGACGAGGTACAAAAAACCGCAGTTTCCTGCGTTCCCGTTGCCCCGGAACACAACGCAAAATTCGTAACGGGCGGCAATTCGGCCGAAACGGAATTTTCGTGGATCGAAAAAAACAGGGATGAGGGTGCTGCGGAAAGGCCCGTCTTATACGTTTTTTCGGATAAGGCGTGCACAAAAACCGTCTTTAAAACTGCGGACTACACCGAAGACAAAAAGGACGGCGAAACCGTTTATACGGCACAAGCTGCCATTGCGCCCGGAACCTTTTTTTGGTATGCGGCCTATCCTTCAGGGCTCCGATCGCCGGTAAGAAAATTTACCGTATTACAGGCACAGCCGTCCGTCCTGTTGCGGCCCGCAAACGGTGCGGTCATTTCTTACCGTACAAAAACGCCTGCAATCCGCTTCGGTTGGACAGGTGACAAAAATGCGGCCGCAGCATTGCTGGAAATAGCCGCCGACCCCGAATTTAAAGATATCCGCGAATCGAAATACACAGCTTCTACCGACTTTGAAGTAGCGGGCCTTACGGAAGGTTCGTACTATTGGCGCGTTACGCCGCAGTACCGCAGGATAAAAACGGCCGAGAGCCTGCCGCTTCCCGTTCACAGTTTTAAAATAGAAAAAAAAGACGCACCGGCGCCCCTTTCTTCGAACTTTCCGCCCGACGGCTACATCTGCGATATGAACAACTTTGCCTCGCAGGGCTTCGCTTTTTCGTGGCAGCCCCGAACTGAGGCGGCAGAATACGAACTTTTACTGTACAAGGGCGATCGGAAAAACGAAAACGCCGAACCTGCGGAAATAATCGCTTCAAAACACAATTTCGTAAAACTGACCGAAAAAAACACGGCCCTTTTTTCGGAAGAAGGCTCCTTGCTGTGGTCGGTCCGTTTTAAAGATACGGACGGCACGTATTCGCCCGAATCGCCCAGACGCCTTTTGATAAAAACCGCAGGCAATTTTACCGTAAAGGCCCTGTATCCGCCCGATAACTATCACATTGCACAATCGCTTGTCGGAAACCAGCGTTTTTCGTGGAAAAGCACTGCCCCCGAACAAACCTACTTTGTGCTGACCGCCGATAAAGACGGCGCAAACGTCATAACGGAAAAGGCTTTTTCGTTAACCTCGTTCATCGGTCTTAACATAAAAGAAGGCGACTATTATTGGCATTTGCGGATATACGGCCCGAATAAAAGAATTTTGAGCAAAACCGAGGTGCGCAAATTTTCCGTCGTGACGCCTTTACCGCCGCCCCTTGTCAGCGAACCGGCCGCAGGAAGTGTGGTGCCGCTTTTTCCGGAACAGTCGGTCCGTATCAACTGGCATAAAATTTCTTCAGCCGATTATTACGAAGTGTCGGTCTACGACCCGTCAGGTACAAAAATTTTCAGTGAACCGCTTGCGGTAAGCGGCCCCGTTTCCGTTCCGATCGGCCGATACCCCACGGGACGGTACACAATAAGGGTTCAGGCCTTTAAAACGGATTCTCCCCTATCTACCCGGAACATAGGTTTAATCGGCTCGAACTCGTTCCAAAGCAGAAAAATAAGCTACGTTGAATTGCAATCCCCTTCCGCACATGATAGGCTCGCAGGTGACGCGGCCTATTACGAGGGCGTGTCGTTCCATTGGTTCTCCGAAGAGCCGGTAGACCGTGCCGCACTAATCCTCAAAAAAGAAGACGGGCAAACCGTAACGGTCAAGTCGGGACAGCGGGATAACGGTAAGGCGATAAACATTTTTGAGCTTGAAGCCGGCCGATACGAATGGACGGTGCAGGCCTTTATCGGCAATTTCGACATTTCGCCTAAACAGGCACACTCGTTTACCGTTTTACCTATGCCGCCGCTGCCCGCACCCGAATTCGATATACAAAAAATGACACCGCGGATCGACGGAACCTATTTAAAGGGCAAACGCAGCATCGAATGCCGGTGGTTTCCTGCAAAAAATGCGCAAACCTATTCTGCCGTGCTCAAAAAAGAAAACTCAGGCGAAGTAATTGCCGAATTTAACGATATCGAGGATACGATGATAGAATTTTCCGATTTAAAACTCTTGTCTGAGGGTGCCTTTGTTTGGGTAGTTCAAGCCCAAAGTTTGCTGAAAGACGGAAAAACCGTGCGGAAGGGGCAGAGTGCCGAATACCGGTTCGATGTGGCGCTTCCCTCTTTGCAAAAGCCCGTCATCAGACCAGCCGGAGAATACTATGGCTATTAAACGCTTCTTTTTCGGGCTTATCTTATTGACCGCTTTTTCTCTTTTTTGCAACGCCGAAAAAAAACAAACCGCCGACTATTTTTTCGAAATTGACGGCAGGCAAATAATTTTTACGCAGGTCTTCAACTGGGAGCCCGTAGACGGAGCCCTTTATTATGACCTTTCTATTTTTAACGAAGAAACCCCGTCGGAAATCCAAAAAGTACGCTGCGAACAGCCGACCGCCGAAGTCCGCTTAAAACCGGGCCGCTATAAATATAGGATCGAAGTTTTTAACCTGCTGGGACAGCCCGATATTCAAAGCGAATGGATTTCGTGCGAGATAAAGCAGGCGGTTGCTCCCGTCATAAAGGGCATTTCGCCGAAGATTATTTACATCGAAGATGAAACTGCAAAAATCGTACTGACCGGAAAAGATATTACAGCCGATTGTAAAATAACGATTACGAATTCGCTGAAAAAAGAAATAACCCCCGTCATTACAAAACGCACCGACACATCCGTTACTTTTTCTTTGGAAAACCCGAAAGATATGATAGGCTGGCCGTGGCGGATTACCATCACACACCCAAGCGGTTTAAGCGATCGCTCAGAGCCGTGTTTGGTAAAGTACCGCCGCGCC
>CAUTPO010000132.1:0-5732 GCA_963540475.1 uncultured Treponema sp.
ATACCCTGCGTTACGACGCAATCGTCGGGGTATTAAAGCCTCCGCACGAATAAAGAAACAGAAGGGGAAGGAGCGGACAAAAGAAGAAATCGAGTTTAACAGGGAGATTGCAAGGCAGTGAATTGGCATTGAGCATATCAATCGTTACCTGAAGAGATGGAGGATACTCGCTTCACGATACCAAAATAAACGAAGAAAATTTGCTCTACGGGTTACGCTCATCTGCGGTATTTATAACTTGCAACACTAGGTTTCCGAATAGGTCTAATTTTTGTAAACTCTTCCCATAATATTCTCCATTATATTTGTTTACTTTATTATACAAGTTTCATCTTTGATAAATTCTATTTTCTCACTTTGTTATCAGAAATGCAACCATAAATACAATAAACGAAAAAAAAGCCAAGCTGCCGGTTACTACCGTAAATATAACGGAATATACAATAATTTTATACATTATTTGATATCTATATAACTTATTTTTTGTATTTTTTATTTTCAATTTTAGAAATTCCCGCCAAGCACCTTCAAATTCTCCGATCAATTTTTTGTCTACTCCTCTAAAAGGCAACGGCCCGCCAAGTCTTTCTACATAAGATTCGAACTTTTCAGCCAATTCGTAAAAACCGTTTTCTTTTAATAACAGGATAATCTTATTCGTATAAAAAGCAGGAAAGAAAAATATCAAAAAAAACATGCATATTATACCCCAGCAAAAATATATGGAAAATAGTACATTGTACATCATTTTATACCCGGAGCCTTTATGCAATACACCTGTTCCAAAGCTGAAGTTTCCGAACAGATTTAATGTACGGAATAAGCACTGACCGGTACTGCCGGAATACCGGCTGCCCGCATAAACGGACAGCCGTCAGATGTCTATATTTTATGCGCTTTCCGGAAAATCGGAATGTAAATCGCTTATCGTAGTTTCGACTGAAGTACCGGGCGGATAGACGTGATCGAAGCCCATAGCTTCAAAGCGTTTTTTGACTTCCGCAAAATCCTGTTTCCCGACGACGATGTTTCCGCCTACATATAGTTTGATGCCCTTTAAACCGGCCTCGTCGCATTTTTCTCTTAAACCCTTGCAGTCGAGTTCTCCTTGTCCGTACAGCGAAGAAACCAAAATTGCATCGGCATTTGTTTCCACCGCCGCATTTATAAAATCTTCCTGCGGGCTTAAAACCCCGATGTTCACAACTTCAAACCCTGCTTCTGTGAGAGAATAATCCAAAATTTTGTTGCCCACTGCATGACAGTCGGAGCCTATGACTCCCAAAACGAGCTTTATTTTCCTTGCCGTAATCAGCCTCCTTGAATTCGGGCGGTCTTTGAAACACCGAAAGTGAGTTTTTAAAAACCGCTTTTAACAGTGTAGTATGAAAACAGGCTCCTGTCAAGGCCGGCTCCGATCGAATTCGCTTTAAGGTCTTGCGAATAAAATCTTGAAAAGTGCAGAATTGCGGTGCGAAAAGTTCAGATAACGGTTTAATGCTATGCAGTTTGCATAGGGGTGATGAAACTTTTCGTTTTTTTAAAGAGCAGCTCAGACCATGCAGAAAGCGCTTTTTTTTCGGCTTTTTTGCAAAAAAAGACGCCTGCTTTCTTGACAAGAATAAAAAGGCTGTGTATAGTCGGTATATGTTCCGCCGCAGAGCCGATACGGTATCGGCTCTGCGGCGGGCGTGACAGGGTTCGATACCGGTAAAAAGGCCGTACGGCGGCCACTGCAATGCGGTATCGGCCCTCTCGCACGAATACAATCTTCAGGGCAGGGTGCAAGTCCCTACCGGCGGTAAAGCCCGCGAGCCGTAAGGTATGATTCGGTGAAACTCCGAGGCCGACAGTTACAGTCTGGACGAAAGAAAATTATAAGGTGCATAAACACGAGTTTTTTGTGCAAACGAGTAATTGCTCTGGTATGTTTTTACATCCCGGGGCTTTATTTTTATGCGGGGCCGTGTTTCCTCTTCCATCTTTCAAATCACTCATTCCCTGAATTTCACATTCGGCGTAAGCGGGCCTCTTGCAAAACAGAGCAGAGATTTCCGGTAGACACGTTCAAAATCGTACATGGAGCGCGATTGTGAACATTGCATTTGAAGACAACCGGTTTCGAAACTGGTTTCATATTCGGGGAGACACACGATGACACAAGACGAAGAATATATGCGGCTGGCCTTACAGCTTGCCGAAAAGGGCTGCGGGTGGACGGCACCCAATCCGATGGTTGGGGCGGTTATCGTAAAGGACGGCCGGATTATCGGGCAGGGCCGGCACAAAAAATACGGTATGCCGCATGCAGAAAGAGAAGCCCTTGCGTCCTGTACCGAATCCCCGCGCGGTGCTGCGATGTATGTAACGCTCGAACCATGCTGCCATCACGGAAAACAGCCGCCCTGTGTGGACGCCGTGCTGGAAGCGGGGATAGCCCGTGTGGTTACGGGCGCCGCCGATCCTAATCCGCTTGTCGGCGGAAAGGGCCTACAAATCTTACGCGGGCATGGTATCGAAGTAACCGAAAACGTCCTGCATGACGAATGTTTTCGGTTAAACGAGGTTTTTTTTCACTACATAAAAACGGGGCGCCCTTTTACGGTGATGAAATACGCTATGACGATGGACGGAAAAATCGCTGCCTACACGGGCAAGTCCAAACGCATTACGGGCGAGGCTGCTGAAAAACACGTGCACCTACAGCGCCATCGGTATACCGCCATTATGGTTGGTGCCGGTACCGTAACGGCTGACGATCCCCTGCTGACCTGCCGTATCCCTGACGGGAAAAACCCCATACGCATTATTTGCGATTCCCAGCTGAACACGCCGCTTACGGCCCGTGTTGTTACGACTGCGGTGCAGGTGCCCACAATCATCGCAACCTGCTGCACGGACCGTGAAAAAGCGAAGGCTTACGAAACGGCCGGCTGCCGCATTCTTGTTATAGACGAAAAAGACGGGCATATCGATTTAATCCGCCTGACCGAAGTGCTGGGAGGGGAGGGTATCGACAGTATCCTGTTGGAAGGCGGCGGCACCCTGAACTGGGCTGCGCTGGAAAGCGGAATCGTCCAAAAGGTGCAGGCCTATATCGCTCCGAAAATATTCGGCGGCAAAGACGCAAAAACACCGGCCGAAGGGCTCGGGGTTCCCGCCCCGTCCGATGCCGTTCTTTTAAAAAATGCTGAAATTACCCGATTAGGCGATGATTTTTTGATAGAAAGCGAGGTCATGTTGAATGTTCACGGGAATAATTGAAGAAATAGGTTCGATAGCGGCCGTAAAACGGGGCCGGTTTTCCGCCGTGCTGACCGTTCATGCGGCTCAGGTGTTGGAAGGAACAAAGATCGGCGACAGTATTGCCGTAAACGGAATATGTCTGACTGTTACGGCCTTGCAGCCCGGCGGCTTTTCGGCGGACGTTATGCACGAAACGCTCGACCGCTCGTCCCTGTCGCAGCTTAAACCGGGAAGCCGTGTTAATTTGGAACGGGCACTGGCTGCGGACGGACGGTTCGGCGGGCATATTGTGGCAGGGCATGCGGACGGTGTTGGAACAATCACCGATATACGGCGCGATGATACGGCGGTGTGGTATTCGGTTCGGGCGGCTCCGCCGTTGCTGCGCTACATTGTAGAAAAAGGTTCGATTACGGTTGACGGTATCAGCCTTACCGTCGCAAAGGTTCTTCCCGACGGTTTTGCCGTTTCGGTCATTCCCCACACGGCGGACAATACCGTCTTAAAGGACAAGAATAAAGGCGATGTTGTTAATCTGGAAACGGATATAATCGGAAAATACGTCGAAAAACTCTTGTCCGCTGCGGAAGTCCGTCCGGCACAAGGTACGATTACAAAAGAATTTTTATTG
The DNA here is from genome assembly GCA_963540475.1 of uncultured Treponema sp. Lineage (GTDB taxonomy): Bacteria > Spirochaetota > Spirochaetia > Treponematales > Treponemataceae > Treponema_B. Next base: position 3,878 of record CAUTPO010000132.1, read on the forward strand.
AAATACGGATTTTAGCGGAATTCCGTATCTGTAAAAAATTTTTATAAGAGACCTTCTAAAAGCTACCCGAGCTTTTAGAGATACCCATAACTAAATAGGAGAAGATATTATGGTTCAATTTGATACGGTAGAAGACGCTCTCGATGCGTTAAGAAACGGAAAAATCATCTTGGTAACGGACGACCCCGACCGCGAAAACGAGGGCGATTTTATCTGTGCGGCGGAATTCGCCACGGCGGATAACATCAATTTTATGGCCGTACACGGCAGGGGGCTTATCTGCATGCCTATGTCCGAAGAATATGTGCAGAAACTGAACATCCCGCAGATGGTGCAAAAAAACACCGATAACCACGAAACGGCCTTTACGGTTTCCATCGATCACAAAAGCACATCTACGGGGATTTCCGCCACGGAGCGGTCTGTAACGGCGCTCGCCTGTGTTGCCGACGGAGCGCAGCCCGACGACTTCCGCAGACCGGGACACATGTTTCCGCTTTTGGCAAAGAAAAACGGCGTTTTGGAAAGGAACGGGCATACCGAAGCCACCGTTGACCTATGCCGTTTAGCCGGTTTAAAGGAGTGCGGGCTTTGCTGCGAGATTATGCGCGAAGACGGAACGATGATGCGCACTCCTGAATTGGCCGAACTGGCACGGGCTTGGGATATTAGGTTTATTACCATCAAAGATTTGCAAAATTACCGTAAATATCACGAAAAGCTGGTCGATCGGGTAACCGTTACGGATATGCCCACGGAGTACGGCAGGTTTACGGCCTACGGATTTGTAAACCGCCTAAACGGTGAGCATCACGTCGCCCTCGTTAAAGGCGAAATCGGCAGCGGGGAAAACGTGTTGTGCCGCGTTCATTCCGAATGTTTGACCGGCGACGTGTTCGGTTCTCTGCGCTGCGATTGCGGCCGGCAATTCGCAGCAGCCATGCGCCAAATCGAAACGGAAGGCCGCGGCATTGTGCTGTATATGCGGCAGGAGGGGCGCGGTATCGGGCTTATCAATAAGCTGCGGGCGTACGAATTGCAGGAGCGGGGTATGGATACGCTGGAAGCGAATTTGGCGCTGGGTTTTGCAGGGGATCAGCGCGAATATTACATCGGTGCGCAAATCTTGCGGGACCTTGGCGTAAAAAGTCTGCGGCTTTTGACCAATAACCCCGACAAGGTGTATCGGCTTTCGGAATTCGGGCTGGAAATTACGGAACGCCTCCCGATTCAGATGGAAGCAACCGAGTACAATATACGCTATCTGAAAACAAAACAGGAACGTATGGGGCATATTTTAAACTATGCCGAATAAAAAGGAGCAAAGTATGAAAACATTTGAAGGAAAACTGGTTTCACAAGGAATCAAAATCGGTATTGTAGCTGCCCGTTTTAACGAATTTATCACTTCTAAGTTGTTAAGCGGGGCACTGGACGGTCTTCTCAGGCATAATGTCTGCACGGACGATATCCACACGGCATGGGTTCCGGGGGCATTCGAAATTCCGCTTGTCGCTTCAAAGATGGCAAAAAGCGGCAGGTACGATGCGGTCATCTGTTTGGGTGCAGTTATCCGCGGCAGTACGAGCCATTACGATTATGTGTGCAGCGAGGTGTCTAAGGGAATCGCTTCGGTTTCGCTTGCAAGCGGCATACCGGTGTTGTTCGGCGTGCTGACTACCGAAAACATCGAACAGGCAATCGAACGGGCCGGAACCAAGGCCGGGAACAAGGGCTATGACTGCGCCCTTGCCGCCATCGAAACGGTCAACCTGCTTCGGGAAATTGAGGGGTAAAATAGACCTGTTCGATAACTCCGTTATCGAACAGGTCAACGAGTTCTAAATCGCGCAAA
>CAUTPO010000133.1:0-5684 GCA_963540475.1 uncultured Treponema sp.
GCGAACGGGCTGCATTGATATCGTAAAAGCGCCACAGTAAGCCGTCCGCACAGGCGGCTTCAGCCTTTTCCAAAATATCCGCCGCGGGGTGTTTTAGTTTTGAGCCGCACAGGGCTTCCAGATACAAAAAATCTGCCGTTTTGGGGTCGTACACGCTTCCAAGCTGAGCCTGAAACATGGCCTGTTCAAAATTGCCGTCCATATACAGCTGAGCTGCCTCCTGCAAGCTCGAAACGGCTGCCGAAATATTCACGGAACTTATTCCGCCCTCCGTTTGGGGGAATAAAGAAAAAGAGGCGCATAACAATATAAAAAACAACACGATGACCGTTTTAATTTTGCCGATAAATTTCATTTTTTTCTCCTGAAGGGCATTGCATACCAATTTTTTTTACCTAAAACGGAACCGTATATTCCGCATATGAGTCCTTTCTCTTCTATTATCGGCAAAATATTCCGTTTTGCATAGGGCGGATTCCACTCATTTATGATTTTTTTTAAGGTTTTTTTGCCGACTCCTTCAATAAAGACCGTATCGCCGGGCAGACGGGATCGTATGCAAAAGGGCGGATAAAAGGGCCCAAGCTCGTCCAATCCGTCTTTTTGTGCCCGCAAAAAAAAGCCGTCTTCCGTTTTTGTAACTTCGAACGGGCCTGCCGGAAGACAAACTGTGCCCTCTTTTTCTATCCAAACGGAAAAAAAGGTTTCGGATCTGTCGGCCGTTTTTTCTTCTTTTTTAAAAAGAAACAGATTGCCGTCTTCTTTTTTAAGACAAAAACCGCCTGAAAACACTGCAGGGCGCTCCTTTGAAACCGCGGCAAGCGTTTTAAAAACCGTATGGGGAATTCGCTTTTCGGTACCGAGCACATTAAAACCTTCTTTTAAAAAGAGCCGTTTTAAAACCGGTTCAAGCCCTGCAAAAGTATTAAAATCCGTAACGGCTATACGGCCCGTTTTTTCGTCCTGTTGAAGCGACCAATACGCGTTTTCCGTCCTTTGTTTGCAAAGCGCTTCGATAAAGCAGCCCTCTTCTTTTACTTTCCGGACGGTTTGCAAAAGCCCCGCTTCCCAGCCGCTGCCGAAGGTCCGGTTTAAGGCGGGAATAAGGAGACTGCGGATCTTATTCCGCAAATACTCGTGCTCGAAGTTCGTAACATCTTCCCGCCAGCTTCTTTTGCGGCACTTAAGATAATCTTCGATTTCGCTCCGTTTTAGATCGAGCATCGGCCGCACAAAGCATCCCCGGTGTTCGGCAATGCCTGCAAGGGCAGCCCCTTCCGCCCCTTGAAAAAGGCGCATCAGCACGGTTTCAAAATAGTCGTTTCGGTTATGGGCCGTCAAAATATACTCAGCCCCGTCCGCCGCAGCCGCTTTTTCGAATTCGCGGTAGCGTAAAAAACGGGCTGCCTCTTCAATGCCTTTTTTTCTCTCCGCAGCGGCTTGGAACACGGCGTTTTCGGGAAGCACTGCGGCCGTGCACCGAACCCCCAGCTTTAGACAATAATCCTGCACAAAGGCAGCGTCGCCTGCACTCTCCACTTCGAGCCGGATACGGTGATTGACGGTAATAACCGAAAGTTCACAGTGTAGCTTTTTTTGCAGCTCATGCACGGCCGTCAACATGGCAACGGAATCCGCCCCGCCCGACACTGCAAGCAGCAAGCGGACCGGCGGCCCTTCTGTACGGGAAACGGAGCTTAGACTTTTAAAAACCTTCATCAAAACGGTATGCTTCATTACAAATGATGATTGTACACAATTTTGGCCAATGGTCAACCTGTGCAAACGGTGCAGACAAAACCGGCGGATTCTTTTCGGGCAGCCATTCCGCCAATCACTCCTTCCGCCTTACCCGCATAATTTCAGGCGCATCTTCAAGAATAGACAACTTTTGGAAAAAACAATATACTCCTTCCCATATTAAAACCTTATTGAAGAAAACGGAAAGGGAAACCTATGAAAAAACCATTATTGACCGGGCTGGTTTTGGTCGTATTTTGTCTGTGTACCGCATGCTCGGCAAAAGCACCCTCATACAAACAGGCAGAATCGGCCGGCTACGACGAGGCTGCAGTCAAGTCCTCCAGCAAGTCGGCGGGAGACTTTGAAACCGTGCCGCTCGGACGGAAACTCATCAAAACGGGATACGCCGAATTCCAAACCACCGATCTGAAAAAAGAACGCGCACACATCGACGCACTCATAAAAAAATACGGGGCATACATAAGCAGCGAAAACGAGCAGGCCTACGGACGAAGACTGACGCAGGAGCTTTTCATACGCATACCGCAGGAAAAATTCGATTTGTTTTTGACGGAAATGCTCAGTGGAATAAAGCGACTCGATTCCAAGAGCGTTAATATTGAAGATGTTACGGAAGAATTCATCGATATTACTGCCCGCTTAAATGTAAAAAAGGCAACCGAGGCCCGTTACGTACAGCTTTTATCTCAGGCAAAAACGGTCAAGGACATACTCGACATTGAAAACCAGATTCAAGCCCTGCGCTCCGAAATCGAAGCGGCGGAAGGCAGGCTGAAATATCTGGAAAATTCGGTTAAGTACGGCACCTTAAACGTCAGAATATACGAAGAAGATGCCGCGGCCGTTTTGACAGCCCCTTCTTTTTGGGAAAAAATACGTGCGGCCTTAAAAGGCGGGATCAAAATGACCGAACGCATTTTTATCGATTTATTGTATATTTGGCCGCTTATCATTTTGCTTGCGGCGGTCGTCTTTTTCTTCAGATGGAAACGGAAAGCGAAGTAACCCTTAAAAAAAACGGCTTTCACGAGGTTTCTTAACCGTAAAAGCCGTTTTACCGTCATTTTTCGGGAACGGTACAACCGGACAACTTCCAAAAGCCGTGCCAAAAGGCACATCCTGCGGCACAGAGCTGCCGGCCGAAAACTTTAACGCCCTGCCATGCTGCCGCTTACCCGAATTCTGCGTCTGCTATATTTCGTTTTTGCTCGTACCTGAATCAATGAGTTCCTGCAAATTGGCATACGTCGTTTCGATCATATTTTTGACGGCCTCGTCGGTAAACGAGCCGATGTGCGGAGAGATGAGCACCCGCGGATACAGGGCAGCCAATTCCCTAAAATCCGCATTTTCTATTTCCTTATCGGAAAAATCTTTAAAAAAGAGTTCGGATTCCTTATCAAGGGTGTCTACCCCTGCCCCGGCAAGGTGCCCCGATTTAACCGCATTGATAAGGGCTCTCGTATCGACCGTTTCTCCCCTGCCTGTATTTATAAAAATAGCATTCTTTTTCATCTTATTGAAAAAGGCTTCCGTTCCCAACTTTTCGTTTCCCTTGATAAACGGAACATGTACCGAAATAATATCGCTGTTGTGTATTAGTTCATCAAGCTCAACCTGCCGTACAATATCCTCGACATTTTCCTTTTTATAAATATCGTAGCCCAAGACCTGTGCTCCAAGCCCCTTAAACAGCTTTGCCGCCGTAAAACCGATCCGTCCAAGACCGATTATACCGACAACGCAGTTTCTTATTTCCCGCGAAAACATTGCCGAAACCACCCTAAAATCCTTATGCCCGCAAGAGTCGGCCGTTAAGGCCATATTACGCAACAGCATCATAGCATGCGTAACGGCAAGCTCGGCAATAGCGTTGGGTGAATAAAAGGGAACATAGGCCATTTTAAACCCAAGCGACCGTGCATATTCCGTATCGATATGATTCACGCCGACAGTTCTTGTTAAAACATATTGAACGCCGCACGCCTTGTAAATATCGAGGTTTCCTTTTGTAGCCCAGCAGTTTCCGCGCAGGATAACGGCCTGAAAACCCTCGGCCATTTTTGCGGTTTCCGCCGTGTTCAAATAATCGGGGATACACGTAATATCGAACCGATAGTCCTTATTCAGCGCCTTAAAAAAAGGCTCTTCAACATCTCTTACACCGTAACAAAGTACTTTCATTTCTTCTCCCATAAAAACTCCTATAAGAACTTTTTGCAGCACATATCAATGTGTAAAAAAAAGTTTTTAGTCTGCCGTTTCCTAAACACTAATTTTAGGAAACAGCATAAAATAGTCTACATTTGCCTAAAAGGCAAACGTGAAGTTGAAACTTGCGGCGCTATTTTAACCGCAAGCTTCAAACAACTCTCCTATCTGCTATGAGCATTTATCGTTATATTCACCGCCACGGACGGCGGTTGTTTAAATCGTACGATGTTTTGATGGGCGAAAAGCCCGTCAAAACTCGGTTTGACAACTGTACACGGATGTGCAGTTGTCATATAACGGCAGAAGCATGCAAAACCGTCAACACAATTATCCAGACGATAATGGCAAATACGGACAAGAGCGTACTTACCAAAGAAATATTCGACGCCAAAACCGCTTCCTTTTCGAATTTGATTGCATAGGCGACGGCAACCGTTGCAGGCGGCGTTGCCAGCATGATGATGATGGAAACCACCGCTTCATACTGAAAGCCGATTCCGGCAAATTTTCCGAGCGCCAGCATAAGCAGCAAAAAAAACGCCGGAATGATGATCAGTTTTACCGCGCTGTAAATGAGGGTCTTTTTTTCTTTTAGTGCGTCCTTTATCGAAATAGACGCAAGGGTCATACCGATGGCAAGCCATGCAAGAGGCGAAGACAAATCGCCCAAATATTTAAAGCCCCTGAATACCCACGGCACGGATTTATCCAGCCGCAAAACGGCATAGGACACGGGTTTATCGCCTTCGGTTACCGTAAACTGAGGCAGACTTTTTTGAAAAACCCAAATTAAAAGGCCAAAAAAAGTCGCAATGATGATGGGATTCAAAAAAATCTGTTTCAAATTCTTTTTTTCGAATTTAAGGCCGCTCATCACAATCAGCGCAAACGAATACAAAAAGACCCGGTACGCTATATTGAAAATATTGGCATAAATGGTTCCCGTGTTGCCCAAAAGTCCGTTTATAATCGGAATTCCGAAAAAAGTAGTGGAACCGAAAGCGGTCAGTACAACCATTACATCTTTTAAATTGCCCTTATAACCGATGTAAAAAACATAGCCCAAAACAATCAGCAAAATATAAGCTGCAAATCCGAAGATTAATACATTAATACCGGTAGTATATGTTTCCTTTGTAATATTTACCATAAAGGCATTAAACGCAAGAAACGGCAAGGTAACGCTTAATAACAGGGAACTTAAAATTTTAGCTCCGCTTTCGTTTACTATATTTTTTTTACGCGCATAATATCCTACCAAAATAATAAAAACGGTAGAAAAAATAGACGATAAAAACTTTACGCTCAAAATAACGCTTAAATGAGACATAGTACCTCCGTAAACAATAAAAGCGATAATACCATATTGTTTAAAATAATGCAATGTTTATTTTAATCGGCGCTGTTACGCCTCTTAAAAACACGGCGAGTTTGCCTTTCGGCAAACATCGCTTATTATAAAACATTTTCTCATTTCATTGCGAAAATGAGAAATCAACAATCTTCAAAATTTGATAATTTTTCATATTGTTGATTTTTAAGGAATGTTTATTTTAATCGGCGCTGTTACGCCTCTTAAAAACACGGCGAGTTTGCCTTTCGGCAAACATCGCTTATTATAAAACATTTTCTCATTTCATTGCGAAAATGAGAAATCAACAATCTTCAAAATTTGATAATTTTTCATATTGTTGATTTTTAAGGAA
>CAUTPO010000134.1:0-5645 GCA_963540475.1 uncultured Treponema sp.
CGGTGCGGACGCATTTATTTTTTTCACCGCTTCCGAGGCCGTTATTTTGCCGCGTTCCAAGCCATAGGCGGTAAGAATTTCTTCTATTGTAATTTCGCTGTTTCCCGGAGCCGGATTATCAGTGTTTCGATTGTCCGGCTGCTGCGCCGTTTCGGGACGAATACAGGCTGCGAACAGTAGTGCGGCCAAAAGAGCCGCGGTACATCGTATCATATTTTTCATAAATATCTTTTAAAAAAATCTCTATCAGGTATTAAAGATATGGCGAAGGGCAATAATAGTCAAGGCTTTTGTATGCAAAAATCAGATTTTGAGCTGCAGTGTTTAAAGAGAGGGTAAAGTGAAGGTATGGGTCGGAAGACGGATATTTTTACAACATAAAAGATACCGTACCATCGGCTGTTTTGGGTATTCTGTGCATCGTGCGGCAAAACGTGAAAGTAAAAAGAGGGATAAAATCAACATATTCCGACGCAGAATGCCGGGATAGTTAGCCCTGCTGCACGAATCAAAGCCGTTTTTTCCCCGCATTGCATATTGACATAAATTTATTTTTTTTGCATTATAGCGCATTGTGTACCGAGCGGAAACGGGCGGGGGAATTGCCGGCAGAGCTTCAATATCGTTATATCCTCCGTACGGATAAATCTATATCCGCTATAGAAATAAAAAAATCGGCGGGCAGGGCGCTTGGGTACGCAGGACCGGCCTGTTCGACAACAAGGTTATTGAACAGGTCTATTGTGTGTGCCCCTAAAACGGCAGCTGCGGCCGTAAGACCTGTACCGGAAAACTCGCAAATCGGGGCGTCGAATGCTCATGGTAAGGTCTTGCCGGAGTCTGCCGCAGGGGTGGAGCCTTGCGGATAAGCGAGGCCGGGTTTGATCGATATTTTGTAAAAAAGGAAATGGTGTGAAATTATCTCAATCGTATTTGGAATCCGTTTCTACGGATGAACTTTTGCAGCTGGCAGAATTGTACGGTCTTTTTGTTCCAAGCGGGCTTAACCGCAGCTTTATTATTCGGGAATTATTGGACATAGACGATTACAATTACACCGGCACGGACAAATCCGCCGAAGCGGATACGGAAAAATACTGCATATCCACGGGGCTTCCGGCCTCGTATAATTCTACCGAAATTTCCGTTATTATTAGGGACCCTATGTGGCTGTTTGTTTTTTGGGACTTTTGCAAGGCCGAATTCGAGGAGCTGACGAAAAACGAAAAATTCGACTCCTTTGTGCTGCGGGTTTTGCTGTTTGCAGAAGGGGAAAGGACTGCCCCGTACGATTATTACGATGTGGATATAAAAAAGACCGACAGGAGCCGCTATATCCATCTGTCATTTGACGATATCGTAACGCGTATCAAACTGTGTGCCCGCTTCGAAAAAAACGAATTGCGGGTTTTAGCCGAATCAGGCTTTTCCGAATTGAAGCGCAGCAATATCCCTGCGCGGCTCGGTTCTATTGACGGGTTCTCCGATTCGGTTTATTTTGCCGGGCTTTCGGTTTTAAAAAAGAGACACTTTAAACATTACAGACAAGCTTTTGAATTTAAGGAGGAGGCCGGAGTTGAGCACCAATAGTCTTATATTTATCCTCGACGGCTTTTTACCCTATGTGCGAAGCGAAATAGAAGAAGCTCTAATAGAAGAAAGCTGGCTTTTTAATTCCATATCGTATACCTATTTGCCGTTTCTCAGAATGTGCGATACATTAAAAAGCGAGAATATCGGGTTTAAACTGGGCGCGGTTTTTGAACCTGCGCTGTGCGATATGCTTGACGACCCCGTTTTGCAGGAACTGTATCTTTCTCATATAGAAAAAAAGATACGGTTTGCAAAAAAGGAGCTGGAACGCTGCGCCTCAAACGGTGAAATAAGGGCCCTTATCGAATTCGATTTACAACTGTTTACGGAAAATAAGGCGCTTTTTACCGCCTGCGGTAAAAATATCTTGAAGAAATTCGACGAGTTGAGTAAGGAAGGCTGTATTGAACTTCTTGCCACGGCTGCAACGCGGTGTTTTTTGCCCTTTTTTAAAGATAAGCCCGAAGCCGTTGCCGCCCAAATCGAGATGGGGCAGATCAGCTTTAGGAAGCATTTCAGCTCCGTGCCCGCTGGGTTTTGGCTGCCTGCGCTGGGTTTTGCCGAGGGGCTGGACGCTATTATTCGAAAATACGGGTTTGATTATACGGTTTTATCTTCAAAGGCCTTTTTGCTTGCGGACGAGGTGCCCGATACGGGCGTTTTTTCGCCGGCCGTTTCGGCCTGCGGGTTAAAGCTGCTGGCCTGCGATACGTGTGCGTACCAAAAAATATACGGCGGAAGCGATTCGTTTGCAGCTAATCCAGTGTACCGCGACTGCGAAAACGATGCGGGTTTTAAGCTGTCGAAAGAATATTTGGCGTCCTTTTTCGATACCTCGAAGGGCCGGCGGGAGATCGGCTTTAGGTATTGGTCTAAAAAAGAGCCGGAAACCCTGTACGATATGCACGAGGCCTTTGTTCAAATACAATCCGATGCGCAAACCTTTATAGGGCTGCAGCAGCAGGCTCTGGACGAGGTAGTCCGCAAAACCGAGTGCAAGACGCCTGTTTCCGTTTTTATCTGCTCGTCCGACTTTTTCGGCAATAAGTGGTGCGAGGGCATCGTATGGCTTGAACAGGTTCTGCGGCAGATTCACACAAGCGGACTTTTAAAAACGGTTTTGCCCTTCGACGCTGTCCGTGCGGAAAAAAATCCCTTTACACTAAAACCCTTCCTGTCCTCGGTCTTTTATTCGGGATATGCCGATGAGCTAATGACGGGAAAGAGCGATTGGATGTACCGGTACATAATGAAGACTACTGACCGTATGATCGATTTGGCCGAACGGTTTCCTAAGGATTCCCCTGCCAAGGAAAGCGTTTTGAACGCCGCCGCACGGGAAATTTTTCTTTTGCAGGCGTATTACTGGCCGCTTTTTGCCGCCGAAGGTACGTTCAGGGAATTTGCCGAACGCCGTTTTATCGAACACGTCAATTCTTTTACCGTTGCGTACGAGGCCTTGGGGGCCGATACCCTGCCTGCAAAATGGCTTTCCGAACGGGAGGCAAAATATCCCGTTTTTAAAGAGATAAATTACAGATTTTTCAGCCGCAAAAAATAAAGCCGTACAGAACGGCTCGGCAAACGGGACGTCCGCGGCGGATTATGCCCCGATACGGGTGTGTTCAGGCAGTTATGGAGGTTTTATGCATTATTTTGTAACGGGCGCTGCCGGATTTATTGGCTCGTACGTATCCGGCGAACTTTTGAACAAGGGGCATCGTGTTATCGCCGTCGATTCGCTAAACGATTATTACTCCCCCGAATTAAAACGGCTCAGGTTAAAAGGCCTTTTGGAGAAAAAAGACTTCGAGTTTTTCGAGGGCCGCATCGAGGACGAGGCCTTGCTTGCCCGTATTTTTTCGGCTCATACGATAGATCGTGTTATTCACCTTGCGGCGCAGGCAGGCGTGCGCTACAGCATCGAAAACCCGTCGGCCTACGGTTCGGCAAATCTGACCGGCTTTTTAAATATTCTGGAAATATGCAGAAAACACAAAATCGGGCACCTCGTATTCGCTTCCAGCTCCTCCGTGTACGGCTTAAACAAAAAAACGCCGTATGCCGAAACCGATGCCGTCGATCACCCGATAAGCCTGTATGCGGCAACAAAAAAGGCAAACGAGGTTATGGCACACAGTTACAGCCATCTGTACGGCATACCTGCCACGGGCCTGCGCTTTTTTACCGTTTATGGACCGATGGGGCGGCCCGATATGGCGTATTTCAAATTTGCTGAAAAGATAATGGCAGGCGAGCCTATCGAAGTGTATAATCGGGGCGATATGCTGCGGGACTTTACCTACATTGATGATATTGTTCGCGGGGTTGTTACCGTTTCCGATTTTCCGCCTGCGGTAAAAAAGCAGGCGCCGCACGGGAGGGAAACACCCGATACTTCTTTTTCAGCCCCATTTGAAATTTACAATATCGGGAATGAACGCCCCGAAAAACTGGCCGATTTTATCGACATTTTGGAAAACTGTCTTGGAAAAAAGGCCGAAAAAAAGTTTTTGCCTATGCAGCCGGGCGATGTTTACATAACGTCGGCGGACACGTCAAAATTGTATAATACGATCGGCTGGAAACCGTCTACCCCGCTTGCCGACGGTCTTAAAAAATTTGCCGGCTGGTTCTTGGATTATCGTAAAATGAGGTTTGATAGCTGAGAGAATGGCCGATTTTTTGCCGTTTCATAAGACAATTTCGTAACGCAATAAGAAACGGTTTACGGCCGAGTAACCTAAAACAGCAAAGATATATTCAATCAGCCGTAGACCGGCTATCACAAACCGAATTTCTTCTTGAGTTTGACTCTCGTATACGTTTTTCCGCTGCTTTGCGTCGGGGTATGTTGGTTAAGACGATGCGTCAATATCGGTTCTTCAAAAACACACGAACGTATATCGGTTTATAAGGGTGCGCCTTTTGTGCGGCTTAAAACGAAAAACAGTGCACGAAAGATCAAAACACAGCTGCAAATAATGGTGTTTTTGGAGATATTTTGAAAATATCATCCAAACCGCATATTTTTCATAAAAAAAGTAAAAAAATACAAAAATTTCGTAAAATCCGCTTGACACTTTTTTGTTTTCTTGCTATATTACCATTACACACAGAAAAGATACACATACTACTTCAAAAGAACCTTCGTTATCCTCCTTTCGAAGGTTCTTTCTTTTTATGCGCCTGTGCGGGCAAAACAGGCGGCTTCCATCATTTAACCGTATTATATTCCGAGAACTAAATTGTAGAGAATCCGCCGCAGTGAACCTTGGGTATTTCGATACGCCGGTTACGGCTCTGTTTTGGTGTTCTTCCGATATGCAGTTTGCCTTGTGCGGCAGTTTTACGGGGTAGGAGACACAGTATTTTCTTCATACGGTACTTTTCCGGCGCTCTGCATCGCAGGCTGTTAATTCTGCCTTTCGCCGGTGTAAACGGTTCCGTATACTTGTTTTTGTTAAAACTGCTTTCCGCACCTTATCCTACAGCGCTCATAACCTTACCGATATAGTAAATTCCGGCTATTATGCCGCCTATCGTCAATAAGGTTAATAGAGAAGATATGGAAAGCGCATATAAGTCCTTTTTTGCCGCCGTATCTTTGGCAAAGGTCAAGATAATAACAATAAGTTTTAATAAAACGCTGATTATGGAGAGAGCCGGTCCGCACCTAAAGGCAATTCCAATCATCCAATATCCGGCCTTCGCACCGCCTAAAGCCAGTGCAAAATCTATAAAAAAGCATATATAAAGAAATAAGTCCAAAGCTATTGAAGTTCCCAGTATAATTTTCATTACATTTCTCCGCTTATTCATATAATTTTTTTGCTCAAGTATATTTTGTCCGGCTGTCATATTAGACCAGTTTGATAACTGTGTTGTCGAACGGGTTTATTTTATAGAAATAGCCGCCCTTAGGATACATCGGTGTTTTAAGCATTTTATTTGAGGGAAGGGTTTAATACCCCGACGCAGAGCGTCGGGGGGGGGGGTGCATTGGTCGGCAAAACCGTTTAAAAAAACGTATTTTTTAAAAGAAGGTCTGG
>CAUTPO010000135.1:0-5613 GCA_963540475.1 uncultured Treponema sp.
CAAAAATGTACATCCTTAGTACATTTTTTGACTGCGAGTTTTTGCAAGGCAAAAAACTCGTTTCTGTTTGGAACTACCGGCATCCGTGCCGGATTACACATACAGTGCAAAACATGGAGCACTGTACCCCGACGCTCGCGGCGGGGTTATTGATTTTTGTGTTTGTATCTTGCCGAAAGTACGCATCTTATGTTATAGTACCGATTAAAGAAATATTCCATAAAATTCAATAGTTTCGAAAATTGCAATTCTTGAAAGCATTGAAGTTGTGAGCTGTAAGCGCATATCTAATTTTGTAATATTTGCTGAATGGCAAATTTGAAATTAAATTAAGGTGCATCATCTGTGCGGCTTAATTTAATTCTTTTGTTTATCGGTTTCTTTTAAAAAGTTTTTATAAGGAGTTTATTATGACTATCGTAAATACCGATTTTATTTCTGGTAAAAACCTTGAGACGATTTCTTTGGTGTTTGGCAGTACCGTTCAAACAAAAAATGTTTTTAAGGATTTCGGGGCGGGATTAAAGAATCTTATAGGCGGGGAAGTCGGTTCGTATACAAGGATGATGGACGAGGCGCGTCAGGTGGCGATCGAGCACATGAAAGACAGGGCTCGAGAGCTTGGAGCCGATGCCGTTGTCAATTTGCGTTTTTCGACTTCGGCCGTTATGCAGGGTGCCGCCGAGGTTACCGCATACGGTACCGCGGTGAAATTCGTTTGAACACGTTCTTAAAGACAGGCGGGGCAGTGTAATCTGCTGTGAGGGTTTTCAAAACACGGCCCGAATGCCTTGATAAAACGGGCAGTGCAGCTCTCTTTTTCAGGTTTTCAAAAGAGCCGGCCGGTTTTAGTAGTGAAAAAACCGGAACCCTCCCGCAATCATGGTCTGGGCGAGGATATAAGTCAGCATTATGAAAAAACGCCCCTTTGGAATTTTGCCTGCAAATCGGCTATAAGCTACCATAAAATCCGATATGATAAAAACGATACTGCCCGCCGCTTGAATGACGGTTGCTGCGGAGGGATAGGCTAGGGCCGAGACGACGAACAAAAAGCTCATGGCGCAGATAAGAATGCCGTAACCGAAAACCGCCGTTTTTAAATTTCCTAAAACCTTGTGAATGCGCGAAAAAACGGTCAAAAAGCCGAGGATAAAAAGTGCTCCCGTAACGAGGGTTTTGCCGAAAGGCGGTGTGTTTTGTGAAAGAAAAAAGATCGAATAGACAATATACGAAATTTGGGCGAGGGCAAAAAAAAACATTCCCAAAATAAAGAAGTTTTTTTTCGAATCGAAAAGAAGGGCAGCATCGCCTGCTGTGCTGAATATAAGGGCGCTTATTATGCAAACCTTCACATAAAGGGGAAGATAGGTCATGACAAGGCTCGATAACAATACCGACAGCAATAAGGGCATCAGCAGAATCTTGGATATGTCTGCAAGTCTTTTATTCACCGGGCCGCAGTCTTCCAAAAAGCACTGTGTAAGGTGAAACACGGAAATATTTGCAAAACAGATAAACAGTATCTGCGAAGTCCCTCCATCAAAAAAAACGGTTTTCATCATCACGTCCCCTTAAACCATAGAATTGATAGTCGGGCACCTCTAAAAACCTTGTTGGATTTTTAGAGGTGCCCGACGAGTAATTCCATAAGTCTTTATAAAATCGATACTTATGGAATTACATCGCAAATGAAAATCAAGGAAAACCTCGAAAAACTGAAGTTTTTCGAGGTTCCCAGTAGTTTAGCCAGTATAAATGAAAAAAGATGGGGCGTCAATCAGTGCTTTTTTTAACTGTGTGTGTTGTTAATACCGTTTGTATGTGCTTGAAAAAAACGGCTTGTTGTGGTATGCTTCGCACCTATGAAAAAAGGTTTTCGTAATTTTTTTGTTTGGTCGATTATTTTTCTTGCAATAGGCGGCGCGGCATTTTTTTTCGGTTGGCTGCAATTTGCGGTTCCTGCCGGTAATTACGGCGTCATGCTTTCGAAGTCGGGCGGATATCACGGTACGCCTGTTATGCCGGGGAAATTTATGTGGCGGTGGGAGCGGCTTATTCCCACGAACGCAAAAATCCTGATTTTTAATGTATCACCCGTGAACATTAGTTATCAAACAGAGGGCAGACTTCCTTCGGCCGATAAACTTTCCGTCGTAATGGAACAAAAAAATGGCTTTGAGTGGAAGTGGGGGATAGATGTTTCTGCGGCGGTCAACCCGGAACGCTTAACCGCTATCGTAAAAAATGCAAGCATCAAAGCGCAAAGCGGTCTTGACGACTACATTGAAACAAAGGTTGTGGAAGCGGCCCAAAAAAGCGCGAACGAGTTTATCGAATACTTTATACAAAAGCCCGAAGAGTACGAGCGCGCGCAATTTCAATATGGGGCATTGCAGACAAAGATATCACAGGATCTACAGACAAAACTGGGCGAGGACATCATCGTGCATTCGGTTACGCTTTCAAAAGCGTTTGTAATGCCGGATATGCAGTTATATTCTGCGATGATACAGGCGTATACGAGCTATGAAAAGACAAAAAGCGAGATGATTGCCGAGCTTAATGCAAGCGAGGGAAAAAAGTCTGCCTTGTCGCGCTTTCGAATGGACGATTTAAAACAATGGGGCGAGCTTTTAAAAGAATATCCCCAGCTTATCGATTTTTTAGCGGTTGCACGGAATGATGCAGCGGAGGCCTTAAAGGCCTTACGGGAACTAAAGTCGAACAAGGAAGCTGAGCCAAACAGGCCGGAGGCCGGGCAGCCGTAAGACTGCATTCTGCACGGTAAAAACGGTTTACACCGGCTATGGAAACTTTTTGCGATGAAGGCTGAAGAAAAAAAACTTCTGTACACTTTTTTTAAAACCTCTACAGATTATTTTTGCGGTTATACAACGCAGGAGCAGATTCCCGTTTTTACCGATCTGGAAGAGCATTCGGCTGTGTCCGCAAAAGCGGCAGCACCTTTACAAAGTGCTCTTTCCGATGGCCGGTTCGAAAGCGGTGAATATGCGGCGGCAGCCCGAAACGGGGGAGCGCTTGCCGGTGAGGAACTGCAAAAACTCTACGAAGAAATTCGTACCTGCACTGGCTGCCGCCTTTGCAGCCAAAGAAAAAATGCGGTGCCGGGCGAGGGTCCGGCCCAATTTTCCGCCTTTGGCGCTGAAATCGATGTTATGGTAATAGGCGAAGGCCCCGGAGCGGACGAGGATTTGCAGGGCAGGCCCTTTGTGGGAAAGGCGGGGCAGCTTTTGGATAAAATGCTTTCGGCCATCGGCTTATTTAGAACAAAGAATTGCTATATTACGAATGTGGTAAAATGCCGTCCGCCGAATAACCGCGATCCCGAACCCGACGAAAGCGCCGCCTGCCGCAGGTTTTTGGAAGCGCAGATTAGGCTGATACGTCCTAAGGCCGTTTTGGCGGTTGGGCGGATTGCCATGCAAAACCTGCTCGGTACCGGCGAAGGTATCACAAAACTGCACGGCCGCTTTCTTGAATACGGCGGCATCCCTTTTATGGCGACCTATCATCCGAGCGCCCTTTTGCGCAATGTCAATTTAAAGCGTCCCGCCTGGGAAGACTTAAAACTGTTCCGAGCACGGCTTGCAGAGCTTAAAAATAACTAAGAGAAAAATGGCACAGTGGCTTGAACTCACCTTTAATCTTCCGCTTTATCAATCTTTTACATACAAAAACACCGAAAAAACGGGCGAAAGCCTGATCGGAAAAAGGGCTCGCGTACAATTCGGATCGAGAAAGCTTGTCGGCTGCATCATAGGCGAATCGGATAGCCTGCCTGCAAACCCGGCCGTACCGGAAGAAAAAATAAAACCCCTCATCGGAATAGTCGATAAGGAACCGCTTTTCGGAAAGGCCCAAATCGATCTTGCCGCATGGATTTCGAAATTTTACCTGTGCAGCTTCGGCGAAGCGCTTTCAGCCCTTTTACCGTCGGGTAAGCGGGAAGTTTCCTTTGAGAGCCTCGGCCTTTCGGAACGTACCGCAGGTGATATTGTGCTCTCTGAAGAACAAAGGCAGGCAATCGAACGGATTTCCGCCGCAGACAGGGCCGAGTTTTTTTATTTGTACGGATTAACCGGCTCGGGGAAAACGGAGGTGTTTTTCCGTGTTGCCGAAAACGTCATTAAAAAGGGCAAATCCGTCATCTATCTTGTACCGGAAATCGGGCTTACTCATCAGGTTATAAGCGAAGCCGTAAACCGCTTCGGCGCTGCGGCGGCTGTGCTCCATTCCGGGCTTACGGGAAGCGAACGGCTGAACCAATGGATGCGGATACGGCGCGGAGAAGCGTCCATCGTCGTCGGTGCGCGTAGTGCCGTTTTTGCTCCGTGCGAAAAAATCGGTTTAATCATCATAGATGAAGAGCACGACGGCTCTTATAAATCAGGTTCCTCGCCGCGCTACCATGCACGGCAAACGGCGATGTACCTTGTTTCAAAGCATAACTGCCCGCTGGTGATGGGTTCGGCGACGCCCTCGCTTGAAGCGTGGAATTTGATTCAATCGAAAAAGATAAGGGTGCTGCCCTTGACCAAGCGGCTTGCAGGCGGCTCCTTACCGAAGATAGAAGTTGTGGACGTTTCAGGTTCGAAGGGTGCCTTGAGTGCGCGTCTTATCGAAGAAGTACGAACAACGAAGAATATGGGTAAGCAGACCATTCTTTTTTTAAACCGGCGGGGTTTTACGCATATTTTCCGATGCAGGAACTGCGGATACGAGCTATTATGCAAAAATTGCTCGGTGCCGATGACCTTTCACAAAAAAGACGGAAGTATGAAATGCCATTACTGCGGAATGCAGGCAAAACCGCCTTCCGCCTGCCCCGAATGCAGATCACTTGACATCGGCTATGCGGGCGTCGGTACCGAATTTGTCGAAGAAGAAGTCCGCCGTACCTTTCCCGACTGTTCGCTTACCAGAATCGACGCCGATTCCATTAACAGTCCGGGCGATTTAAAGGCTGCTATACGGGATTTTAGGGAGGGAAAGACCGATATTTTACTCGGCACCCAGATGATTGCAAAGGGCCTTAATGTTCCGAAGGTGCGGCTGGTCGGCATTGTCCTTGCCGACTCAGGTCTTCAAATGCCCGACTTCCGGGCAGCCGAAAGAAATTTTTCGCTTATCACGCAGGCGGCAGGCCGCGCCGGACGGTACAGTACGGACGGGCTTGTCATCATTCAAACCTTAAAGCCGAACCACCCGTCTATCATTTGTGCCAAAAACTACGATGCGCCTGCCTTTTACGGCTACGAGCTTTCCCAAAGAAGGCTCTTGGATTTTCCGCCGTTTAAGCGGTTAATCAGGCTCGTGTTCCGCAGCAAGGATTTAAAAAAGACCGAGCTTGCCGCAGAAAGCGCCGCAGAGATACTGCGCACATTACTGCCGAAAGGTGCCGACGTGATGGGCCCTGCCGAATGCCCTCTTTCGCTTATCGCAGGCAACCATCGCAGGCAAATTCTTATCCGCTCAGATAATTTTCCGCTTATCCAAAAGGCCTGCGAAACCTTTGTCAAGGAATACAAGCCCCTTGCCGGCATTTATGTCGAAGCCGACACCGACCCGCTTAATTTGATGTAGAAACAG
>CAUTPO010000136.1:0-5421 GCA_963540475.1 uncultured Treponema sp.
TCATATTTCAAGGTAACCTGTTCCGAAACTGAAGTTTCCGAACAGGTTTATTGTAACAGGAGTTTTTAATGTATAAACCTATCGATCCGAAAATCGATTTTTCAAAACAGGAAGAAGCGGTTTTACGGTTTTGGGAACAAAATGATGTTTTTAAAAAGTCGGTTTCGGCGCACGGAAAAAGGGCCGATTATGTCTTTTTCGACGGCCCGCCCTTTGCTACGGGGCTGCCGCACTTCGGACACTTCGTGCCGGGAACCATAAAAGACATTATTCCCCGCTATAAAACGATGAAAGGCTTTCGGGTGGAACGCCGTTTCGGATGGGACTGTCACGGACTTCCCATCGAAAACTTAATCGAAAAAGAACTGGGCCTTAATTCCAAAACCGATATAGAAAAATACGGTGTCGCCGAATTTAACGAGGCGTGCCGGGCGAGCGTTTTACGCTACGTAAAAGAATGGAAACAGACCATTACCCGTTTGGGGCGCTGGGTCGATTTCGATAACGATTATAAAACGATGGAACCCGATTTTATGGAATCCATTTGGTGGGTGTTAAAAACGCTGTGGGACAAGGAACTTTTGTACGAGGGCTATTATATTCTCCCCTATTGTCCGCGCTGCTCCACCGTGCTTTCGAACCACGAACTGAACTTAGGCGGCTACAAGGACGTACACGATCCTGCAATTACGGTGCGCTTTAAGGTGCTGCCGCCCGTTAAAAACTCCGCAGCGGCAAAGGCCTTTTCCGGAAACGCCTTGCCTGAAAACACAGCCCTTTTGGCCTGGACAACAACCCCGTGGACGCTTCCGAGTAACCTCGGGCTTGCAGTCGGCGCCGATATCGACTACGCCCTTATCGAAGACGGCGGCGAACACTACATACTGGCGCTGCCGCGTCTTAGCGCCTATTTTGCACAAGGCGGAACCAAAGAGAAGGCTTTAAAAGAAAAAGACGGCGAAGCGCAGCCTAAAATACTGTGGACAAAAAAAGGCGCCGAGCTTGAAGGCCTGCGGTACGAACCGCTTTTTCCGTATTTTAAACATCTGGCGGCTGACGAAAACGGCACGAACAAGGAAGCGGGACAGGGTGCCTTCCGCGTGCTCCTCGGCGACTTCGTTACCACCGAAGACGGAACGGGCATTGTTCACACGGCTCCGGGTTTCGGTGAAGACGATAACCGCATTTTTAAAACAACCGGTGTACCGACCGTTTGTCCCGTCGATGCCGAATGTAAGTTTACCGGCGAGGTGCCCGAATACCAAGGCCTTTTTGTAAAAGACGCCGACAAACAAATTATCGAGCGGCTTAAAAACGAAGGCAAACTGTTTAAGCGCGACCAGATTCTGCACTCCTATCCGCATTGCTGGCGCTGCTCGAGCCCGCTTATCTATCGGGCAGTGGCAAGCTGGTTTGTTTCCGTCGAAAAAGTAAAAGAGAAGATGCTGAAAGCCAATGCAAAAATAAATTGGCAGCCCGCTCACATAAAAACGGGCCGTTTTGGAAAATGGCTTGAAGGTGCGCGCGACTGGGCGATAAGCCGCAACCGCTATTGGGGAAACCCGATACCCGTTTGGAAATGCCCCGACTGCGGCGAAACCTTATGCGTCGGAAGCCGTGCCGAACTAAAAGAGCTTTCGGGCACCTATCCTGAAGATATGCACAAACATTTTGTTGACACCATCACAATTCCGTGCAAAAAATGCGGCAGCACAATGAAGCGTATCTCTGAAGTATTGGACTGCTGGTTCGAATCGGGGGCAATGCCCTACGCTCAACAGCACTACCCGTTTGAAAACAAGGAGAAATTCGAAGCGGGCTTCCCCGCAGACTTCATCTCAGAGGGCTTGGATCAGACGCGCGGCTGGTTTTACACGCTGACCGTTTTGGCGGCTGCCCTGTTTGACGAGCCGGCATTTAAAAACTGCATCGTCAACGGCCTTGTCCTTGCCGAAGACGGCAAAAAGATGTCGAAGTCGCTTCGTAATTACACCGACCCCAACGAGGTCATAAAACAATTCGGTGCCGATGCCCTGCGCCTCTTTCTTATGAATTCGAACGTCGTAAAAGCCGACGACCTAAAATACTCAGACAGCGGCGTACGCGACGTTTTAAAAGGCATTCTCATTCCATTTTGGAACAGCTACAGCTTTTATATCACCTATGCGAACATAGACGGCATTACACCGCCGGCCGATTCTGACGGAGGGCTTGCGGCATTTTTGGACACGCTGAACAATCCGCTTGACCTGTGGATATTGTCGATAACCGAAAAACTCGTCGCGGACGTAACCGCCGCCTTGGACGCCTACGACTTATCGCAGGCTGTTCCGCCGATGATAGAATACATCGACCTTTTGAACAACTGGTATATCCGCCGCTCGCGCCGCCGCTTTTGGAAAAGCGAAAACGACGGCGACAAGGCGCAGGCCTACGAAACACTGTACCGCGCATTGAAAAAATTCTCGCTCGTTGCCGCCCCCGTCATCCCCTTTATTACCGAAAGCATTTGGCAGAATTTAAAAACCGAAAACGACGCGCTTTCCATTCATCTTGCCTCCTATCCCGAATACGATGAAAAGGCACGGGACAGTGCATTGGAATTCAAAATGAAGACGGTGCAAAAGGCCGTATCGATGGGCCGTTCGCTGCGGTATCAATTCAATTTGAAAATACGCCAGCCGCTTAAGGCCGTCGAAATCGTAACGCGCAATGCGGAAGAAAAGAGAGTTCTTTTAGAAATGGAAGAGAGCATTATCGAAGAGCTGAACGTAAAAGAAGTTATCTTTCACGAAAAAGAAGATGAGCTGGTCGAATATAATGCAAAGGCGAATTTCCGCATACTCGGAAAAGAACTGGGCGCTTCGATGAAAAAAGCCGCCGCCGTTATCGAAGCGCTTAACTCGGAAGAAATCCAAAACATACTCGAAGGGGCGACCTTAAATATCGAGGTAGACGGAAAAACGGTTGATATTACAGCCGATAAAATAACGGTTAACAGGATCGAAAAACCGTCTTTAAAGGTCGTAAATGAGGGGACGCTGACCGTCGGCCTTAACACCGAGCTGACCGAAGAACTGGTTTTGGAAGGCTGCGTCCGCGACCTTGTGCGCGGCATTCAAACCCTGCGCAAAGACTGCGGCTTGGAAGTAACCGACAGGATCGGCCTTTTCATCTCCGCTGCGCCCGAAAGCCCTGGTGTAAAAGAGCTGGAAAAAGCCTTTACGCTTTTTAAAACCTATATTTCCGAAGAAACGCTTGCCGTAAGCGCCGAATGGGCCGAACCCGGCTCGCTGAAAAAAAACGCAGCCCTTAAAACCGCCTGCACCGAAGCCGGCGGCCGGACATGGGAAATCGGCATAGAAAAACGGTAGGAGCTTTTCGTTCCGGATAGACCGAGTGTAAGGCCAAGGTGCGGCTTTCGGGCTTAAGAATCTGTATTCTTGAGCTTTCTGTCACGAATAGCGGGAGGCTAATCATACGAGCTTGCTAACCTTCCCGCTGCAAGCCTGCCGTCAGTCTTGGACTGCGGTTGCATAACAGCCCGAAAACAACTATAATCGAAAAAGGAGATGGTATTATGAGCACATTTACACACCACAAGGCATCGCCTGAGCTGTTGGACGCTCTCATTAAACCCGTAACTTCCATAACAGGAAAGGAAAACGACGGTTTTTTGATAACGGCAGGCTGCGGTACAAAACGGGAAGAATGGAATACGATGACCGCAGGCTGGGGCGGGATCGGGTATTTGTGGGAAAAACCGATAGCCTTTTTGTTTGTCCGGCCGGCTCGTTACACCGCCGAATTTACCGAGCGGGAAGACTACCTTACCCTTTCTTTTTTTGATACGGCCGATAAAAAGATAAAAGAAGCCCTGCATATCTGCGGAACGGTTTCCGGCCGTGATACTGATAAGGCCAAGGAAGCGGGCCTTACGCCGGTTCTTTTGGAAGAAGGAGCCGTCGGTTTTGAAGAAGCCGAAACCGTTTTGGTGTGCCGCAAAATGTATAAAAGCATTTTTGACACGGATTCGTTTTTAGATCCGCAGGTTATCATAAACTGCTATCCTAAAAAAGACTTTCACTATGTGTATATCTGCGAAATACGTTCCGTGTACACAAAAAAATAAGCACTGCCCGAGAGGCGTATCCCGCGCTTAGGTTTTATCCATAAGACGCTCGGGCGTGTATGAGGCCGATTATACTCAGGCTCATTCGGTCTGCTTTTATCCGCCTTGAGTCTGCTCTGATGAAAAACAGCTTTCCATCTTATACCGTTTTTTGCGTTTTTAACCTCGCACCAATTCCGGCCGCGCGCTCAAAGTGCTTTTAGCCGAAACCGCCATTCTTCAGGCAGCCGTTTTCGGTGCTTCAGTTTTCGGTACCGCCGGCCTTACCTATGCTGCATTTACGCTGCCGTTCCGGCCTCACTGCATGTGCACAATCCGCTGTTTTATGCTACCGTCTGATAACCGAAACGTCCCCGCCGAACCATTTGCGCGAAATACGCTCCAAAATATCGTTGGCCGCAAGATAGTCAACGGCCTCATCAACCTTGTTCTTTAATGCAATATCGTTTTTGCGGAAAGCAATTACATAATCGTTTGCTTCCACAGGCTCGCCGATAATGCGGTAGTACCTCCGCTCCGAGTGGATAAGGGTGTTGATGACAAGCACATCGTACAAAAGGCCTTCTATTTCTCCGTTTTCTATAGCTTCAAGCCCTTCTTTCAGGTTGTCGAAAAAGACGGGATTGTTAAAACCGCCTGAGTAGGTTCTCCTCAGTTCGGCCAAGGAATTCATCATAGAAGATGCATTTTGAATGCCGATCCGTTTATGTTTTATATCGTGTAACGTAATATATGGGGCATCGTCCATCGTCGCTATAACCAAGGCGGTTTTCATATAGGGTTTGGAAAGAGTGTAGGCTTCGGTCCTGTCCTTTGTGTAAGAAAAAGTAGACCAAATACAATCGATCTGTCCCGTTTTTAAAAACATGTCCTTTTGGTTCCAATCAATGGTTTTAAACACGACATTCAGCCCGAGGTACTTGCCGACCTCACGTGCAGCCTCTATTTCAAACCCGTCAAGCTCCTCTGAACCGGCAACTTTAAAAGCAAAGGGTGGAATATCGGCTTCCACGCCGACAACAAGCTCTTTTTTAAGCAAAACAGAGGCAAAAGAAATATCCTTGATCCGTCTTAACCTGCGCACAGCCCGCGGTCTGCATGCCGCCGTCTGCAAAACCGCCGCAACGGCGATACAGCAAAAAAGAAATTTTCCGAAGCGTTTACAAAAGCTCATATCACGACTTCCTCTATACAATCATTAGACCCGTTCCGAAACCGACGTTTTCCGAACGGGTTTATTCGTGCGGAGGGTTTAATACCCCGACGCTTGCGTCGTAACATGAGGGTAT
>CAUTPO010000137.1:0-5407 GCA_963540475.1 uncultured Treponema sp.
ATCGGTGTTTTTAAAAGTGTTTCTCGCCTGCCTTACAACGATACCGCTTGTCCGCTGTCCTTTTACCGTATGCGCTCCGTCATACCGGCAGCAAAAATACCGGTAACGCCGGTGAATCAGGCTGCTTGTAAGCCCGCAACCTGCGCCGGTCGCAAGAGCATAATCTACGGCACTCGCAAGACTATACCTGCGATAGCCGCGGTGCATACCCTTTGAATACCGTAGACTATCCGTTCGGCGGAATACTGCATAATTCTTTTTTCGCACTGGTTTTGCACAAAACCAATCCGCTTGTCCTTTCACCGGCATTGGTGTATAATGTCAGTATGAAAAACTCACACATACCGAAACGTTCCGAGGTCGCAAAAGGCGATAAATGGAACATAGAATTACTGTTTAAAAACAATGAAGAATGGGAAAAGGCACTTGCCGCCATCGCCGAAAAGGGTAAGGAAATTTTAAAATACAAGGACGCCTTTTCAAAACCCGAAACGATAGACGCACAAACGCTGGCCGCCTGCTTGCGAGCTTCTACCGAGGCCGACCGCCTTGCAGAGAGCGTCGGCAATTACGCTTTTTTGAACAAATCGACGGATGAAGGCGACCCGGTAAACATTGACCGCTCAAGCCGCTACCTGATGACGGTAACGGAGCTTTCCGCGGCAACCAGCTGGCTTATGCCTGCGATAATGGAAATTCCTGAAGAAAAAATCCGCGCATGGATCGACCCTGCAAGCCCGACGGGAAAGGATTTTGCCGATTTTAAGGTCTCGCTGGAAAAAACGCTGTACCTTAAACCGCACATCCTTTCCGATAAAGAAGAAAAAATCCTTTCCCTCTTAAGCGAGCCGCACGGGACGGCAAGTCAATCTTTTTCCGTTTTGACCAATGTGGACCTCGATTTCGGAACCGTTAAAACAAAGGAAGGCGAGGTTAAGCTCAGTCAGTCTTCCTATTCTTCCCTTATGCTCAATCCCGATCGGGACATACGGGAGAAGGCGTATAAACAGTTTTACGGCGTGTACAATGCGCATAAAAATACGATTGCAAGCCTTTATACCGGGCAGGTGCAGCAGGATATCGCCCTTGCGAAAATACGGGGCTACGCGTCAGCGCGGGAGCGGGCTCTTTATCCCGATAAGGTGCCGCTTGCAGTATACGATAATCTCGTTGATACGGTGCATAAAAACTTAAAACCGCTTCATAAATTTTACGGGCTTATAAAAAAGCATTTAGGCTTAAAGGAACTTCGCCACTACGACGTGTACCTGCCGCTTGTAAGTGCCGTAAAAAAAATTACGCCGTACAACGAGGCGGTTGATCTTGTAACCGAGGCCTTGCAGCCGCTTGGTACGGATTATGTCAAAACCCTCCGCGACGGGCTTTTAAACGGCTGGGTTGATAAGTACGAAAATAAGGGAAAGCGTTCGGGGGCCTTTTCTGCAGGCGGATACGACAGTGTACCCTATATTCTGTTAAATTACAAAGAAGATGTTATCCGCGATGTGTTCACCCTTATTCACGAAGGCGGACACTCTATGCATTCGTGGTATTCGGTGCGGAACAATCCCTATCCTTGTTACCATTACACGATTTTCGAAGCGGAGGTTGCCTCGACCTTTAACGAGGAATTGCTGTTCCGCTATCTGGTAAAAAACGCCGCCGATCCCAAGATGAAGGCCTACCTTTTGAGCATCAGGGCAGGGGACGTACTTGCAACCCTGTACCGCCAAACGATGTTTGCCGAATACGAAAAAATTACCCATGCCCTTGTCGAAAGCGGCACGCCCCTTACTGTGGAAAACCTCCGCAGCGAATACCGCAAACTGTTGGAACTGTACTTCGGCCCGGAAATGGTTTTTGAAGATGTAAGCGATTTGGAGGGAATGAGGATACCGCATTTTTACCGGGCCTTTTACGTGTATAAATATGCGACCGGCATTTCGGCTTCGATGGCGCTTGCCGAGCGGGTTTGTTCGGGCGGCGATACGGAACGCGAAGACTATTTCAAATTCTTAAAATCGGGCGGTTCGCGCTATCCCATCGAGTCGCTTAAAATTGCGGGTGTCGATATGGCTAGTTCCGCTCCGGTGCAGGCTGCCTGCGGCAACTTTGCAAAAATAGTGGACGAACTCGAAAAAGCCTTGGCCGCCCTCAAATAAATGCCCATAAAAATACCGAAAGAGGCCCTTTCAAGGGCTTGCGAACTGATCCGTTCGGCGCCGTTTACGGAATTTTTAAAACCGCAAACCGACCGCAGCGCCTTTATTTGTGCATGGCTTAAAAAATACGGCATTCCCCACACGGCGGTGGAGCTTGCGGGGAAAAGACACATAATCGTGCGGTACGGCGCCGAATTTTATGATCCTGCCTTTACGGGAAAAACCTTGGCGGTGCATTACGACCGCGAAAAAAATACCCAAGGCGCAAACGACAATTCGGCAGCCTGCTTTCAGATGATGCTTTTTGCAAAGTATCTTTTAAAAGAAAAAACGGCGCACAATATAACGATCATTTTTACGGACGGGGAAGAAGCGGGATCGCGCGGCATAGCCGAGCAGGGGGCATACAGCCTCGGGTTCGGGTTAAAGAAGCTTAAAAAGGATACCGACGATATTTTTGTGTTCGATATGTGCGGGGCGGGGGACACGCTCATTTTGTCGCGATCAGGCATTGCGGGCCGCGAAAAGGGCCGGATCGGGGAGTTGGACGCCCTGCATAAAAGGGCAGCCGCGTATGCGGATCAGGCCTGTCCGGGGCGCTGGCTTTCTATGTTGACGCCGTACAGCGACAATGCGGGGTTTATTGCGGCGGGGCTGTATGCGCAGGTTATTACCGTGCTTCCGCGTGCCGAGGCCGAAGTCCTGTTGCATAACCTGCCTAAGTCCGAAATAAATATGCTCCAGTTGTGTTCGCCGCATCAAGCAAAGCCGGTAACGGCCGTGCAGGATTTGATCGACCACATCATCAAAAACAAAAAATGTGCCCCGCATTCTCCGTTAAAAAAAATAATCCCCCGCACATGGCAGTATATGCACACCGCCTGCGACACCGTAGAAACCCTCACCCCCGAAGCCTTTATCATCACGGGGACGTATTTGCGGGGGCTTATCCGCGCGGAAATTCCGGCCTGCCGCAACGGAAAGGGCGGGTAGGGCGGTTTAGCTATTCCTGTTTTGCCGTATTTTGCGCCTGAAACGGCGGTTAATTGCCTACGGTGAATTTAAGGCCGAGTTCCGCATCGAAGAAAAAGCCCTTTACGGCAGCCTTTGTTGCAAGGTCAAACGAATACACTGCCGCTCCGAATTTTACAAACCATTCAAACCCGCTGCTTACCGTGTGCGTAAATCCCGATTCTACCATTATATTGCCCGTTTCGGTTCTGTTTGCGCCGTTTTCGAACCGTATTCCCCGATAAAAAATATTTAAAGGAATCTTGATTCGCGACGGCTTGGAAAAGGCTGTCGTATAAAGGCCCATATCGCTTGCAATAATCGTAATTTCCGACGAATTTTGCACCTGCGTTTTGTTCTTTTGCGACAATTTTAAAAATGCCAGCAGATTGGGAAAACGCCAGCCTATTTCGAAAAAGCCGTTTTGCAAAAAAATCCCCTTCTGTTTTACCGAAACGGCGGCGATGGAAAAATCGGCATCGACCGAGGCGGAAAACCCCTTCGGCGTTACGAGCGATAAGCCTGTTCCAAAGCCGGGCTGAAACAGAGTGATAAAATCCCTTTTCAGCGGCTGCGTATTCAAAAAGCCCAAGGTCGGCCCAATCGAAATGTTGATGTAATCGGTAACGTATGCAATTCTGCCGCGGATAACATTTCCGAACCCGGGAGAACGTTCGATTGCAAGCGTTCCGTTTATGTTTTTGCCCAGATCTTCTTTTAAAACGAGCCTGAATCCGAAATCGGGAATTTTCGGGTATTTTCCATCCGAATCGAAAACGGCATTGCTCGAAGTCAGCGCCGTTTCAATATCCACGGGGTACACAAAAACGGCCGCAGCCGCAAAAAGCAAAAACGCCGCCGCCCGAATTCTTCGTTTATCCAATGCCGGAGCGATCGGCCGTTCGATTTTTTTTAAAAATTTCATCAATACACCGCCTTTATCGAAAATTGACCTACAATCATACTTTTTAAATCGTTGTATAACAAGGGATTTATCGGAAGCCTAAAATCGAGTTCCACATTCCCTGTCCGTACCGTGTAAAACGGGGCTATGGAAAACGAAAACGGCGTTATCAAAGCCGGTTTTTGCGGGTTCACGCTAAGCAATACCGAAAGGCCTCCTTCCATTTTGCTCTCGGTAAGATTCCCGAAAGCTAAAAGGGCATTTAAGCCTAAAAACGACGAATCTTTTAAGCTCGTATTTGTTATGCCTGCAGGCAGCAGGAAAACGGGGGAAAGAAAACTCGAAATAGATGCCGTAAAAATATTCTTTTTTATTCTGGCTTCAAACAGGGCATAAAAAGACTTGGTAAATTCTTCAGGCGAGAGGTTTTGCGGGGAAACTTTTGCAAGTCCCATTTCCGCAAAAAAATCGTAATTTTCGCCTGCGGTAAAAAGCATTGCAGTGCCGGCCCTGAAGGTGGAATTCCCCATATTAAGCGGGGGAATTGCAGCTCCTGCAAATAAATCGAAGGTAAAAAAATCGAAGGTGCCGCCCATTCTAAAATCGGTTTTTACTTCAAGCTTGTCATGCAGCCGTTCGTTCCAATACGTATAAACGCCGGTATATATCCCGGGCTGGAATGCCCCGTACACGGTAAACCCGGAGCCCTTAATCTTTTTTTGCGGTTTAAACGCGAGGCCCGGATAATATTTTTGAAACCGCGGTTCTTCCATCTTCGTTTTTAAATGTTCCTGCAAAACGGAATCGGTGCCCAGTTCGCCGAAATTACCCGTAAACAGGGAAACGGAAACCGTCTTGTTTTTTATGTGCGGAAAATTGATTGACGCACTCCAAAAGTTTAACTCGCCCTTATACGCGGGGTTATTCTGTACCGGATTAAAAAAACGCACGAGCTCATTTACGTTTGCAGAAAGACCCATATCGAAATAGCAAACATACGAGGGCGTAAAGCGCAGCTTCAAATCGGTAACGGAGGTCGCTCCGATATAAGGGCTTCCCTTTGTTCCGAAAAAAAGATTGGTGCTTTCAAGGTGCGGAACGGAAACGCCCTGCGCAAAACCGTGCAAAAAGACGGTTAAACAGAAAACGGCTGCCGCAGCGCACACCTTTTTATTCAAATCAACCATAACAAAACCTTTTATCCGTTTTTATATATGCGGAAGAAGCCGGCCGTGTTGCCGTTGTCTGCCGCTTTTATCCGCTTCGGATTAGACTTGTTCGATAACTCCGTTATCGAACAGGTCGACGAGTTCAAAATCGCGCAAATAGC
>CAUTPO010000138.1:0-5379 GCA_963540475.1 uncultured Treponema sp.
CTTAGGGGTATGCCCAAAGTCTGCAATGCAGACTTTGGACGGCGAGTTTTAGGCTTACCGCCTAAAACATCGCACGATTAAACCACCGTACATCCTGTACGGCGTACATTTTCAGCAGGGGATTTAAGGAGGGCGCAAGCTCTCCTTACAAAATAATATGAAACAAGAAACGGAACGATTTGCACACACAAAAACGGCGGAAATGATTTTGAATCTGGACGCCGTCTACAAAGAAATAGATGAGGCTGAAAGCGAATGGAAAAAGGCCTGTCCTGTCCGCTGTATCGACGGGTGCGGAGCCTGCTGCATTCATTTTGAACCCGAAATTTACGAGATCGAGGCACTGTATCTTGCAGCATGGCTTTTATACCATCAAAGAAAGCGGGCCTTACGCATACTGAACGGTGATTTTGCTGCGAATACGCCCGACAAACAAAACGGCTGCCTTCTTTTCGACATCGATAACCCGCATCACTGCACCGTGTATGGCGGCCGCTGCCTTATCTGCCGGCTGTTCGGGTATTCAGGCGATAGGGGAAAGGACCGCTCTGTCCGTTGGAGGCCGTGCCGGTTTACGGTTTCAAAAAACGGGGCTGCCGGCGTACAAAAACAATATGGACAGGCCGATTTACTGCGAGCCTTCGGCAGCTTACCGCCCGTTATGAGCGATTTTACGGCACGCATTTTGTGTTTTATGTCGGACGGTAATTTTACGGCACGGCCGATCAGAAAAAGCCTGCCTGCTGCCGTTTCCAAAATACTGATGCTGCAAAAATACTCCGATTTTCCCCAATTCGACCCCGGCTCCGGCCCCGCATCACCGCCCCTTGCTTCGTAACGGTTTTTTTGCGAATTTCCATAGACCGGCAGAAACTTTTATATATTAAAATTATTTAATTTCGTGTATAATAGACCTGTTCGATAACTCCGTTATCGAACAGGTCGACGAGTTCTAAATCGCGCAAATAGCACGATTTAGAACATCGCATTTTAAGGTAGCCTGTTCTGAAACTGAAGTTTCCGAACAGGTCTAATATATACAAGGAGAAAAAAAGTGGAAATCAAATTACAATACTCACCGGATCAGAAGGCTGCCGATGCCGTTGCAGCCGAAGTCGAGAAGCTTTCCGATAAGGAGCTTTTTCATATCAACGTCTACACTTTGGCCGAAAAACTGGAGCTGCAAAGAAGTACCGTTTTGAACATCTTTATTCAAGGTGTTTACGACGGCGTTTTTCTTATCGACTGGATATTCCATTGCCCCGGCTGCGGCGGCATAACACACGAAACCCTTTCCATTCAGCATGCCTCGTCCGAAAATTTCTGCGGCATCTGCGATAAGAACGTGCCGAATATTTTGGACGACAGTATCGAAGTCTTTTTTACCGTTCATCCCGGTATAAAAAAGCTCCCCGAAACTTTCAAACAAGATTACATAAAAGAAATAGACGACGCCTCGCTTGCAGGGAATTACTGTATCTGGAAAACACCTGAGGCGGTACGCGGCATCGATCTTATTCAAAACAACCTGTATCGGGAACTGCTGGGATCGGACGTACTTATCTCGGATCAGTCCTTGCAAATTATGAAGATAGCCATTTTGTTTACCGACATAAAAGGCTCAACCCAGATGTATTCCGACCTCGGCGATGCTAAGGCCTTCGGACTTGTGCGGGAGCATTTTAGGATATTATTCGATACAATTAAGAAATTCGACGGGGTTCCGGTTAAAACCATCGGTGATGCGGTTATGGGTGTGTTCGTAAACTCGGTTTCTGCGGTTCAGGCCGCTTTGGAAGCGCAAAAGGCCCTAATTGCGCATTACGAGTCAAAACCCGCAAACGAACGGATCGAGGTAAAAATAGGCCTGCACTGCGGCCCCGCTTTGGTCGTTACCCTAAACAACCGCTTGGACTATTTCGGTTCGACGGTAAACACGGCCGCCCGCATTCAGGACAAGGCCCTGCCGAACGAGGTCGTTATTTCCCAAACCCTGTTTGACGATCCTCAAATCAGGCAGCAGATTTCCGCCGTAACCGACCGGGTACAAAGGCAAAACACGGAATTCAAGGGCTTGGAAGGCGCTTTTTCGATTTATCACATACCGATGTGTTAGTTCTTTTTTCCAAAGTTCGAGATAATGACCGATGTACAAAAAGGCGGCTTTCGATACCGAAAAAGCCAATACCGAAAAATAAAAGTCCTTTGTATTACGATAGCAGTCATAGCACTTGCCTGCGCGGGGTTTTCGGCCTATACCGTATTCGGAGAAAACAGAAGCATAATGAGTAAAATTGCCGAAATCGTTTTGCATATTTCCTACGGCAAAAAGCCGTTTAAAAACGAAGCCGAACTGGCGGCCTTTTTAGAAGAAAGGAGGGCGGAAAATGCGCAGCCGTACATACGCCTTAAGTCCATACGTTTAGACGCCTGCGTACAGGAAACCGTATTTGAAGGAATGCAGGTCTTCGTTTTAAGCCCACCGCACCAACCGCAGGCTGCGCAAAAAGCGGCAATGCCGAAGGCCGAAAAACCGCACCCGTTCGAAAAGCGGATATTCTATCTACACGGCGGCTCGTACTTTTATAATCCCGATCCTGCACATTGGCGTATGCTCGATAAGCTGATACGGAAGACGGGGGCCTCAGTTGTGCTCCCCGTGTACCCTAAGGCGCCGAATTATTCGTGCCGCGAATCCTTTGAAAAGGTTTTTGCATACTATAAAGCCGCCCTTGCCGAAACTTCGCCTGAAAACCTCGTGCTTATGGGCGACTCATCAGGCGGCGGCTTTGCCCTTGCCTTTGCACAGCTTTTAAAAAACCGCGGCCTCCCCGTTCCGGAAAATACTATTTTAATTTCGCCATGGCTCGACATTTCGATGAAAAACCCCGAAATACCTGCCTTGGAACCGAATGACCCGATGCTTTCCGCACAAAGGCTTAGAACGCTCGGCATGATCTGGGCGGCGGGCGAGGCCTCCGATTCTTTTATAGCCTCTCCGATACACGTACATCCCGAAGAGCTCAAACACATAACCCTGTTTACAGGGACACACGAAATACTGTACCCCGACGCCCGGAAGTTCGCAGCAATGGCCCGCAAAAGGCAGGCCGATATCACCTATTACGAATACGATAAGATGAATCACGTTTTTCCGCTGTACCCTATCCCCGAAGCCCGCGACGCCATAGCAAAAATAAGCGGTATCATAAACGGAAGCCGCCCTGCCGAACCCCCGCAGCCTTAACCCGAGCAGGCAGCCGCAGTGTTCCCGCAAACTCAAGCATATCTTATAACGGCAGGCTTTCGAACTGCCACCCAAAGACCGGTGCATTCATATACGAAAACTGCTCCTACTCTGCGGGGGCGGCTAAACGGTAAACTCAAAATTAAGAGGCAGCATTTGCTCGGCTTTAATAAGACCTATTCGATAACTCTGTTATCGAATAGGTCGACGAGTTCTAAATCGCGCAAATAGCACGATTTAGAACATCGCATTTTAAGGCAACCTGTTCTGAAACTGAAGTTTCCGAACAGGTCTAATTTATTCGTTTTCGATTTTAAACCCCTTAGGCGCACTGATAAACTGCAGCCCCTTTATAACGTTGTTTACAAACCTGACCTTACCTTCAAGGCCCTTAGGCACAAACATTACGGAAAGCCCGAACGCATTATAGGCCGAGTACGAATTTTCCACCGTTATATCCACGGGAGCTGAATCCTTATTCAGGTTTTTCAAGTGAATGAGAATTCCGGGCCCCTTGTTATACTGAAATGTACAGTTTTTTATGTGAATGCGCGAAAAAAGGTTTTCAGGATCGTTCGGTTCAAAATCAATCCCTGCCTGCGGAAGATGTCCCCGCGTACCGAACACCGAGCAATCTTCCATCAAAAGCCCGTCTGCAGAAATAACACTGACGCCCTGCCTGTTATTATCTTCCAGTATCAAATGCTTCAAAACGATATCTTTGCAGGAAACGCCGTCCCTGAAGCCCAGATACACACCGTCGCCGCCCGAACTTTGAACTTTCAGCCCCTCTATCGTCAAAGAATCCGTTTTAAAAACGGCAATACCGTGCCGCCACTGACTTTTTTTATAGGGTGAAGCCATATAATCGGCTTTGTGCATTCTAAAAACGGCCCCGTACCCCGTTATGGTGATGTTACGGCATTCGCTTATATCCAAAAGGAAATCAAGTAAACCGGTAAATTCCCCTTTTTTCGCCAGAATAACGCAGCCGGGTTCAAAAACAAAGGTCTTGTTTTCCTTCCCTTTTAGCTTGAGCGGCCGGACAATCCAAGCCGTATCCCGTGCGGGAATCCGTATAACGCTTTCAGGTCCGTCCAAAAGTTCTTGAATATAGGCTGTATCGTCCCTTGCACTATCATCGCCGTATATCGGCTTACTTTTTACGGTAGCACACGAAAAAAGCGACAAAACAGCTAAAACACATAAAAAAAGTCTTTTCATGCCCCGCACTGTATATGAAAAATAAAAAAATATCCAGCATTTCGGGCAAAAACATAGTACCTTTTTCGGCAAAATTTGTTATAATATCTGTAGACGGAACCGTCGTTTTTCATTAAACCCGTTCTGCTCAAGGCCGCGTTTCCCGGTACCGTCAAAACAGTGTAAACGCTATTGCACATCTGGAATCACTTTACATATTACGTTCAAAAGAGGTTTTTATGAACAAACACAAATCGATTTTTGCAGTTACCCTGTTAATCTTTGCTGTTTCGGCTTTATTTTGCAACGGCATCGGCTCCGATGCTGCCTTTCCTAAAATACAAAAAATTATGCAGACTATAAACATACCGCAAAATACGGTCTATACCCTTTCCGACAGTGAAGCCGAACAGCTTATAGCCGCAGCTGCCGATATTAAGATTAACATCTTCGAGCTTTTCGACTGCGTTTACCGGTATCTTTCAAAAAGCGGACTGCGTATCGAAATAAGAGGAAGTTCGCTTCAGCGGCTGATGGGTGACTTCGATTACGGCGAAGAGCGGATACTCGCGCTCATTCCAATTCCCAAAATAATAAAGATACATACCGGAGCAGCCTTTGAAAAAGGGCAAAAACCCTTACAAATTTATCTGGACGGGATTTACGAAAATTACATAGAAATCGGAACGGCAATTTATCAAACCGAATTCGGCTTTAACAAGATAGAACCGAACCTGTTTTCTGACTCCTACGGAATGACAGTAAAAAAATTCGGCATAAAACGGCCGATAAAAAAGATTCATCTGTACGAAAACGGAAAAGGAGCTATTTATGCGGCCGGATTTTTTAAACCCAAACGGTGGAGACTATGGCTTATCACTAGAATTCCCAAGAATTGATTTTTGAAAGAAGACCTCGGTAAAAACGGG
>CAUTPO010000139.1:0-5366 GCA_963540475.1 uncultured Treponema sp.
CGTAAAAATCTTTTGTTTTGCCGCAGGCGATATATTCATACCAACACTCGTACAGTTTGACATAATCGTAAAACAGGGCCGACAGTTGAGCGTTTACGGTATTTTCGGCAAGCACGCCTTCGGCCGTTTTTACGGTTTTTTCGTAACAATCTTTTTCGATAAGACAGTAATCGGGAAAATGGTGAGCGCCCCAATCCAAGGTATTAATCAAGGTCTTACAATATAATTCAGCGGTTTTTTGATCGCGGTCTTTATGTGCGTATGCCTTTTGTATTAGTCGATCGGGATCGCTATCATTGGAACGGTTAAACACATTGAAACGGCTGCCGTACATTTCAAATGCCCACCGCATCTGCGGCATTTTGTTCGCCGTGCATTGCGTTTTTAAATAAGCACTCACTATTTTATCGAATTCGAACGGTAATTCGCCATTTCCTCTGCAACTCAAATTCCGGTGTTTATGCTCATCGCAGTACTCGCGGCAAAAACGGCATAGCAGTTTATCCAATTCATCTTGTGTAACGTCCTTTTTAAATCCGTGCAAAAGATCTTTAAGATGATCATTCGCCTGTTTCTTTAAGCCCTCATCATATAAAACCGAATACCGATTAAGACCGTTTATCAAATCCGCATAGTGTTTCATTTTATTTCTGTTTTATTTATTTTATCGTGTAGTTTTTTTGTGAGAAAGTGTACTGTTTTTATCGGCGCTCTTGTCTGTCAGTAAGGTCCAGTATACACGTTTTTCATGCACTTGTCAACTCTTCACATTGACAAAAAATAACGGCAGTATTGATATATGGAGCTACCTTTAAAGTATATACCAGAAAAGAAACTCGTTATAATTAAAGAGTTTTTATGAATAAAACAACAGTTAAGGTAATCGGTATGGAAGACTGAAATACTTAAATATCTTCAATTTAAACCTGCCGCATAATTTCTGCATTTCACTTCAAAATGCATTATTAAGGCGTTTCAGGTTCATATCAGTGATTCAAAATTAACAGAAGAAAGTTCCGCTACGTTTTTCGTAATAATGAAATAGCGATACTATAATCCAAAAACATGCAATTCTTACGGATCAAGGGTTGAGAAAAATTCAAGGTATAACTTCGGCAACCGCAGACTTTATCAAGCCTGCCGGCTTGTTCTGTAAGGAAACGGTTTATCTTATCCGCTAAAGCGGATTGCGAATCAAAAATCGAGGATTGATGAATTGCCGCACTTTTGTAACTTCAGTGCACCCGCAGCGCAGCTTCAAGCGAAAAGTGCATACGATAACGAGAGTTTGCTTTGCAAACTCGATAGCGTTTTTTAGCCGTGCTATTTTAGCAGCTGAAAATAAGCCATCGTTTAAAACTGCCTCCCCCTCTTGGCCGAGACATTCGGCTTTCTGTCAGTCCGAAAAAAGGCAAAGTCCATATACCTGCTTGCAGCCGGCTTCTTTTAGCACCTTTGCGCAAAAATCCAAGGTTGAACCGGTCGTCATAACATCGTCTAAGACAATCAGGGTATCGGGCAGACGGTCGGTGTTATTCTTTAAGCCGATCTTTCCTTTTAAGTTCGTTTCGCGCTCCTTTCGGGATAAAGATTTTTGCGAAAGGCCGTCCGCGCGGTACAGGCACCGTACAATCTCCAACCCGTACCGGTATTGCAAAATCACGGATAAATCCGCTATTTGATCCCAACCTTTTACTTTCAGCTTTTTCGGGCGGGGCGGCACGGGGACTATTTTTAAGCTGCGTAAACCGTCCAGTTCCCGTATAAACTGAAAAACGAGTTCGCCGAAAAGCTCGGCAAGAGCCAACACGTTCCGGTTTTTCCAGCGGCGCAGAATTTCTCCGCAGCGGCCCTGATAGGGGTACAGGGTAAAAACCCTATCGTAAAAAGGAACGGCTTTGTTGCTCACGGTGTTTTCACCTGCGGGTTTTCCTTCTACCGTGCCGCCGCAGGTACCGTTTTCCGTTTGAGCCCTGCACGAAACGCAATATTCCGTTTCGGAAATTAAAAGCCGCCCGCATAACCTGCAAAATTTGTGAGGATTTTGCAGACGGAAACGCAGGGGCAAAAGCAATTCTTCGGTTTTGCACGCATCGCACACGGGAAGAGCGCCGTCCGTTTTAGCTTTACACAAAATACACTCCTGCGGACACAACAGCTTTGCATAAAAAGCCCGTGCCACCGACCGTGCTTCCAATAATGTTTTTAGAACCATCGGCTCCTCCTTTCTTTTATTGTACGCTTTTTTTAAAAAAGCGGCCCGTTTTTATATTAAACTTGTTCGGAGAATTCAGTTTCAAGGTAACCTAGCTTTGAAACTGAAGTTTTCAAACAGGCTTATTTTATACGGCATGGCGGTGTACAAAACGGAAATTTTGCACTGCTTTTTCCCTTTTTTTGCCGAATACTTGACTATAATTTTTGTTTGTGTTAAATTAGTGTGAACTAATACGGTCAAAAGCACATAAATTTATATTTTATGCAGTAAAGAGGTTAAACAACTGGAAGACGGTTTTATAAAAACATCGGAAAGGCCTATAAATACCCTTACCTCGGAGCAAAAAGCCAGGCTTAATAGGAGGGGTAACGAGTTATACAATAATCACGATATAAAAGCTGCAGAAAGAATTTTTGTTACGACCGGCTACTCCGATGGTTTAACACGAGTTGGGGACTATTATATCGGAAAAAACGACAAACTGAAGGCCTTAAAATTTTATCATCTCGCTCACAATAAAACAAAAGAAGATTCGATTCTTGATGAATTGGCCGCTTTGATAAAACTATTTTTGTAAAATGTGTAAATAATCTGCACTTGAGCATCTATGTAAAAAAGTAACCTTGTATGATATTATGGAGGGTTTATGACAGGAGAGGTAACAATCAAAGAAAACATTAAAGACGGCGGGATAGAAAGTATTATTATGAATATTCCGGAAGATCCTGCACATGCACAAGTTTCGGAATTATCAAAACAAGCCTATATTCTTTTAAAAAACAATGATACGGAAGGCGCAATTCGCAATTTTAACGATATTTTGAAACTCGATTTAACCAATAATTATGCGCTTGTAGGTTTGGGCGATGCAGAAAGAAAGCGAAATAATTTTCATGAGGCTATAAAATTTTACCGACAGAGTTTGGAATATCACCCTAAGAATAATTATGCCTTGTTCGGTCTGGCGGACTGTTACAAGTCATTGCAGCAGTTTACGAAGGCTATCGAGATTTGGGAAGAATATTTAAAGCTGGATAATACGAATATTACTGTTTTGACCAGGGTTGCGGACGCTTACAGAAAGACCAAGAATTTCCCCAAGGCGGAGCAGCTATACCTAAAAGTGCTGGAGCGGGCACCGAAAAACGCCTATGCACTTATCGGTTTGGGACACTTAAATTACGATTTTAAACGGTATCGGGAAGCGCTTTACTATTGGGAAAAAGTGGTAGAAGCAGGCGAGGATATGATCGATATACGGATTTTGACGTCGATTGGAAACTGTTACCGCAAGATGCGCTTTTTTGAAAGGGGTATTCAGTATTTTCAAAAATCGATAGAACGGGACCCCAATAATTTCTACGGTTTGTTTGGTTTGGCGGACTGTTATCGGGGTCTTAATCAACATCATAATTCAATTGTGTACTGGTATAAGATTTTGGACATCGATCCGCAAAACAAGGTTATTTTGACGCGTATCGGTGATGCGTACCGCAGTATGGGCGAATACGAGCAGGCGAAGGAATGTTACCAAAAGGCCCTCGATATAGCCTTTGATTCGTATGCAATGCTGGGGCTTGCCATTTTGTGCAAGATACAGAAAAAATATGATGAGGCTATACGCAGCCTTTCCGTGCTGAGAAATTCCGAAGAAACGAATTATAAGGTCTATCTCGAGCTTGCCGATTGTTATATCCAGCGGAATGATAGGCAGGCTGCAATCGATGTGTTAAGCGAATTTCAAAGGAAGGGTATAAGGAACCAACTGATAAGCAATTTGCTGTTGGATCTTACCAAAAATGAATAATGCGCTTTCGGGAATGCTGCCGGAAGATATTTTTGCTGCTTGCGCTTTAAAAGAGCGGTTTCGCGCCGAACAAATTTTTAAATGGATTGCAGACGGGGCCGAGTCGTTCGATTGTATGAATAATATTTCTTTGGAAATGCGTAAGAGGCTGAGCAGCGGGTTTTCCGTGTTTTCTTCGCGGGTGTTTGAAACCCTGACCGACGACGACGGAACCGTAAAGCTTGGTATCGAGCTGCACGACGGCGCTCGGGTCGAAACGGTACTCCTTTTTGACAGGGCGGGCAGAAAGACAGCCTGCGTTTCGTGTCAGGCCGGCTGCCCCGTTAAATGCGCCTTTTGTAAAACCGGCAATTTAGGCTTCTTGCGGAATTTAAGCGCCGGAGAAATTACCGAACAGTTTTTTTATTTGGAAAAAAAGGCCGGACCTTTAAGCAATATCGTTTT
Organism: uncultured Treponema sp.; assembly: GCA_963540475.1. Lineage (GTDB taxonomy): Bacteria > Spirochaetota > Spirochaetia > Treponematales > Treponemataceae > Treponema_B. The sequence continues at coordinate 4,470 of CAUTPO010000139.1, forward strand.
TATGGGAATGGGCGAACCCATGCTTAATTTGCCCGAAATCAAAAAAGCCGTAGCTATTCTCACACATGCCAAGGGCAGGAATTTGTCCAAGCGGCATATAACGGTCTCGACTTCCGGCATTTGTAAAGGGATTTATGAGATGGCGGATAACGGGCCTGAGGCGCGCCTGGCTGTTTCCCTTACTACAGCCGACGAAGCCTTGCGGAAAAAGCTTATGCCCATTGCGCATACCAACCCTTTAAAAGATTTAAAACAGGCAATTCGGTACTTTAATACAAAGTCTTCGCGGCGGGTAACCTTGGAGCTGGCCCTTATGGGCGGTGTTAATACCTCGGCCGAGGCGGCGGAGCAGGCAATCGATTTTGCGCGGGGGCTGAATTGTCATTTTAATCTGATTCCGTGGAATCCCGTACCCGGGCTCGGTTTTAAAACGCCGTCGGCTGCCGAGGTCGGCAATTTTGAGCGCAGGCTTAAAAGGGCCGGGCTTAATACGACGCTGCGCCAAAAACGGGGGCGCGGAATAGGCGGCGCCTGCGGGCAGTTGGGAAGCGTTGCGGTAAAACCGGCTCAAGTTTCTTCTTAAAAAACAGGCGGCAGCGGCACAAAAATCGATTTTTATCTAAAAACAAAACGGATAAAGTATTTTTAAAAGTATTGACAAATGCATGCTCTTGCGCTCAGTGTAAAAATATGATAATATAAGACATCTTAAAAGAACCAATAGGAGATAACTATGAAAGATTTGTCAAAAAACAAATTTACAAAAGTTTTTACTGCATTTTTGGGTGTTGCAGCGGCTTTAACACTGCTTGCAGCATTTATTTCTTGTGAACAGGCAAATAAGGCCTCTGTTGTAAAACAAACAGACAACACTCCACTTTGGGGGCCGGGCGGGGG
>CAUTPO010000140.1:0-5309 GCA_963540475.1 uncultured Treponema sp.
CGCGATTTAGAACTCGTCGACCTGTTCGATAACTCCGTTATCGAACAGGTCTATTCTTAACTTATACCGTATCGCAGATCTTTAAAAACACTGTATAGACCTGCAAAACTGCGGCAGGTGCGGTAAAATGTATGGAGCTGAAAACGTTCGTGTATGGGTTTTCACTTTGATCATTGCCTTTCGGCAGCCATCGTGGGCGGAGATACATTCAAGCATAAAACGGAATGTACGCCATGCCCTCTGCGGTTATGATAAATAAACTGTACCGAAATCTGGAACAGGCTGACAGGGATTAAACGGAACGAAAAAAGATACCGTTTTGGAAAACGTCCAGCGCTGTTATCTTGCGGAATTGCGGGAAGACGCCGTATTCGCCCGAAAAGATGTGAGAACGGTTTTTATGGTTTAATAAGCCGATCCAAAAACGAATCAAAAAATAATATGATCGAATATGCCGCACGTGATAATCGGCATTCCTGCGGAAAGGTTCTGACTTCCGCCCCTTCAGAATTATGCTGTAATTGACTTCGGTAGCACCGATCTTTTCAATGTAAATAAGGGAGGTTTATTTTAAGCGGTACAAATAGCACCGCTTAAAAACACGTGCCGTTTCTCATTTCATTGCGAAACGGCGGAAAATAAACACCTTCAGGATTTGAAAATTCTTTCAGATGCTTATTTTTAAGGAGTATTTAGTTTTTACTATTTTTTATTCGTGCGGAAGGTTTAATACCCCGGCGCTTGAGTCGGGGGTGTTGATTTAAAACAAAACCTTGAGTTTTGAAAATGAAAGTCTTTGCAACCGTATCACAGGCGGCATAAAAAAAGGCGGTGTGCTCTTTGTGAAGAAGCAGCCGCCTTTTTTATTTATAAGGAGAAAAATTAATACATTCCCATGCCGCCCATATCGGGTGAAGGCATTGCAGGGCCTGCCTGTTTTTCGGGGATGTCGGTAATTGCGCATTCGGTGGTCAATAAGAGGCTTGCAATCGAAGCCGCATTTTGCAGTGCCGAACGGGTAACCTTGGCCGGGTCGATGATACCGGCTTTTACCATATCGGTCCATTCCATCTTGGCTGCATCAAAACCGATGCCTTTTTTCTCTTTGGCCTTTTCCGCAATAACGGCTCCATCCAAACCTGCGTTTACAGCGATCTGGCGGATAGGTTCTTCCAAGGCGCGCTTTACAATTTTAAAGCCGACCTTTTCATCTTCACCCAAGCCTGCCATATCAGCCTTATCTAACGCCGCGATAGCCTGAATAAGCGCCAAGCCGCCGCCTGCGACAATGCCTTCTTCGATGGCGGCGCGGGTTGCCGAAAGAGCGTCTTCGACTCTGTGCTTTTTCTCTTTCATTTCGACTTCGGTTACCGCACCGATTTTGATAACTGCAACACCGCCTGAAAGTTTTGCAAGCCGCTCGCGCAGTTTTTCGCTGTCGTATTCGGAATCGGTTGCTTCAAGCTGGGTTTTGATTTGAGCCACGCGGTCTTTGATATCCTTCGCCTTGCCGGCTCCGTCGATAATCATCGTGTTATCCTTGTCTATTTTGACGCTCTTGGCCTGTCCGAGCATAGACACTTGAGCCGCTTCCAGTTTTAAGCCGAGCTCTTCGGAGATAACCTGTCCGCCGGTCAATACGGCAATATCTTCGAGCATTTCTTTTCGGCGGTCACCGAAACCGGGTGCCTTAACCGCACAGGTTTTTAACGCACCGCGCAGGCTGTTTACAACCAGCGTCGCAAGGGCCTCGCCTTCAACGTCTTCAGCAATAATCAAAAGCGGGCGGCCTGACTGGGCTACCTGCTCCAAAAGGGGCAATAAATCCTTCATCGTCGAGATGGATTTATCGTAAATTAAAATATAAGGATTTTCGAAAGCGGTTTCCATTCTGTCGCGGTCGGTTACGAAATAGGAGGAGATATAACCGCGGTCAAACTGCATACCTTCCACGTAGTCGGTTGTCGTTTCCATCGTTTGGGCCTCGCCGACATCGATAACGCCGTCTTTTCCGACCTTTGCAATGGCGTCTGCAATAATTTTTCCGATTTCCGCATCGTTATTTGCCGAAACGGAGGCGACGTGGGCAACTTCTTCCGAGCCCTTTATTTCTTTTGCATTTTTTTGAATATCTTCTACTGCAATGGCAACAGCCTTATCCATACCGCGTTTTAACTCAAGCGGGGTCATTCCTGCGGCAACAGCTTTTAAGCCTTCTTTGACCATCGAATATGCCAGAACGGTAGCCGTTGTCGTTCCGTCTCCAGCGACGTCGTTTGTTTTTGTAGCGACTTCTTTTAATAATTGGGCACCCATATTTTCGAATTTGTTTTCAAGTTCGACTTCCTTAGCTACGGAAACGCCGTCCTTGGTAACGGTGGGGGCTCCAAAGCTCTTGTCGATAAGGACGTTCCGTCCCTTGGGGCCGAGCGTAACCTTTACCGCGTTTGAAATCTGTTCTACGCCGGCTAACAAGCTTTTTCGGGCTTCTTCATTAAACAATAATTGTTTAGCCATTTGAATCTCCTTAAAATATCTATGTAAATTGAAAGGACTCTTTCAAAACCGTTTTTTTAAAAGCGTCCCTTTTCATTTTTCTTGCTATAAGATACAAAAAAATCGAAAAAACGGCAAGGGGGTGCCGTTTAGGACCGGAGCTGCAAGCCTTTGCAGGGCCGGTTTAAGCGTTCTACAGAGTTAACGGCTTATTTTGCAGGCCATGTATTCTTTAAAAAAAGATAAGAAGCCGCTGCGTGCCCGTTTTAGTCTTTAAGACGCGGGTTTTTGCCAAAGACGGAAATGTCTTTAAAACAGTCTTTTTCGTAAAAGGCGTTCTCGTCCTTTTGATGGTCGTCGTACCACACTTGTGCGTAAAACGCGTTATTCCGTGCAAGCGCATCGAAGTTCCACGGCGGAACACTGCATTGCGGGCACCAATGTCCCGTTTTTAACACGAGGTACGGTGTTGCCCGGAATTTGTGTCCCAAGGAGCATTCCCATTCAAGCGGCGTATACAAATCGCCCCTCGTCATAGCCCCGCTTACGCACGAGCCGCCCCGGAATGCCGCCGCTCCTTTCATATCTTCAATATCGAGGTCTTCTTGGGGCTTTGTTTCGTCGTACCCGTGATCCAAAAGAAAGGCGGCTGCCTTTTTTTCGTCTTTTAAATCTGCATAATTCAGTGCGGCACCCGTTTCGGGATTTTTGTCTTCGCACAAAAGATGATAGCCGCTCCATTCTTTCGGAATAGAATCGAATTGTTCTTTTGAACCGAAAAAGGCCTTTATTCTCCCCTGCAAATTATGTGTTACCCAAAAAAGCGGGGCGTTTTGCGTTTTTAAAAGGGGCCGGATTGCAAATTTACTTATAAGACGCGGAAAGGGTTTTCCCAACTTAAAATACCAAAATTTTTTGCCGCACTGTTTAAAAAAGGCTTCAAAACCTTCATGCTGAAAGTCGAAATAGTCGTTTAAAATATGCGAATCGTAAAACCAGCCGCAATGGAAATTCCGCGCAGCGTGCCAATGGGGCTTAAAAATCTCCTTGGCGCTCCGTCCCATAAGACGCATCCCCCGGTCGAGGGTTTCGTATCCGGTAACACGTGCGGCAGCCCCATTACCTATGTTATACACGCGCCGCCAAAACCCGTACGGCAAGGTTCCCGCCTCTTCTTTTTCCAAAAGGTTTTTCAGCAAAAGGCCTGACGTTTCCGCAGTCGCCCATTCGATCGGCGTGTTCCAGCAGGTGTGAAACATAAGCCCATCGTGCATATTTTTTAACATAACGTCCTGATACAAAACGCCCGACTGCCTAAGCGAAACCCAGTACGAAAGCCCTGACTCTATAACCTCACGTTCTCCCATCACCTTGGTTGCCGCATAATAATCGAAGGCTGAAGGAAGCAGCGGATCGCCGGTGCGTATCCACGGATGTTTAAACGTCCTGTTCCCGTATTCGGCGACGGTGCCTATATGAATGAATTTGACCGGTCTTGTATCCTGCCGTTTTTGTGCTGCCGTAACCAGATTAAAGGTTGCACAGTAATTGGACTTATACGTATCTTCCGAATTGTAGTCAGAACGCGGCGGAATAATTGCGGCACAGTGAATGATGTAATCCGCCGTTTGCACGCAGCGCTCACAATCGGCCGGAATCGACAAATCGCCGAAAACTATTTTTATGTTTCCGCCGTACTTTTTGCTTAAGCGTTTGGCTTGTTTTTTGTTTCTCTCTTTTTCCCGCAACAAAATGATAAGATTATAGTTTTGCGTTTCCGCTATCCTACGCAAGACCGCCGAACCCATTACGCCTGAAGCGCCTGTAATAAAAACCGTTTTTTTCATAATGGGTGAATGATATACGCTTTTTACCGTTTTTGCAAGCCTGAGCATTGCATCACGTTAAATCTAACCGAAAAAAAAGCTGTTTATCACGTAAAAATCTAACCGGAGAATACAAGTCCTAAGGAAGGGTACAATGGGGTTAGACATGAAAACAAAAAAGAAATTGACCGAAGAAACGGCCAAACGGTATTAGACCTGTTCGATAACGGAGTTATCGAACAGGTCTAATATCGGCGGGTATGTTCAAATTATTCTCTTGTTGTATATCTCATATTTTTCTTTTTAGGGAGCCTCTAAAAACATCAGTTTTTAGAGGGTTTCCTTAAATTTAATTTGCGATGTTTTTCATAAGTCATTAATATATAAAGACTTATGAAAAACTCGTCGGGCATCTCTAAAAATCCAACAAGGTTTTTAGAGATGCCCTTTATTCTTTTAATATATCGTATTTCTTAGACTGTAAACAGGTTATTAGATAAGACAGCTGAAAAACATTGCCGAATTTGCACAAATGCAAACCAGCTTATTAACGTATGTGATTTTTGCGTACGCATTCGCCAATCTCCAAGATATGATTCGCATGCCCCAAAACTGACAAAAGATGTAAGCGACTGCCGTAAGTGACTAATGTTCCGTTTCTATTTTTTTGGTCAAATCCGCTTGACATTTTTTTCTGTTTTTAATAACATTGTTATTAAAATATGAAGAACATACGAAAAAAAATATCGAGCGGCAAGGATAAATTAAACACTCGGGCAAAAATTTTGCAGGAGGCAAAGAAGGAATTTTTGGATAAGGGGTTTGCAGGCACAAATGTGCGCACCATTGCAGAAAAAGCAGGTGTAACGACAGGGGCTCTGTATAACCTTTTTGATAATAAGGACGGTATATTCGAAGCTCTTGTAAGCGGCGTGTTCGATGAATTCTTAAACATAATGGCACATCGTGATGTATTCGACGCTGAAA
>CAUTPO010000141.1:0-5295 GCA_963540475.1 uncultured Treponema sp.
TTTATTTCAGACACTATCAGGAGGTTCTTCAATGAAAGTTAAACCGTTAGGAGACAGGGTTTTGGTAAAGCCGGATGCTGTAGAAACAAAGACCGCAGGCGGAATTATTATTCCGGATACGGCACAAGAAAAAACTCAGCGCGGCGTTGTTATCGCAATCGGCGATGATAAAGAAAAAATCAAGGTTTCTGTCGGGCAAAAAGTCATTCACGACAAATATGCCGGAACCCAAATTCAAATAGACGGTACGGACCATTTGATTTTAAAATCGAATGATTTGGTTGCCGTTGTAGAATAATTTTTAAATCGTTATACCCCGAGGCTCAGCGTCGGGGTATGCCGTTTTTATACACCCTCACTTTAATTCGAATTCTTTTTATACTTTTTCCCTCTCCCACAATATCACGGTTTTTACTATTATCTCAGTCGATTCTATTTTTCCGTTTTTTTCTTTTTCTATAAGATTGCCATACTGTATGTTAGACGCTTGTTTGTAGAGACATAGTTTTTGTTCTCCATATTATAAGTAATAGTTCGAAGATTTGAAAATACGATTGATGTACTACACCGGTTTGGGCGGCCATGTATTTGATGTTCCCATTGTGATAAATAGACCGAACAGGTTTAATATATTTTTTATGTTGTAACAAGAAAAGGGAAAAAAGCTCGTGAAATCCGGTATTTTATTACAAATATTATAGATGCAAAACAATTTGCAAAAGGGGTGCACAGTCATTGGGCAATAGAGAATAACTTACATTGGGGATGAGGATGTACTGTTCTGTGATGATGAGTAGACAGTTCTTGACCGGAATGCAGCAGAAAAGCAGGCTATTATCAGAAGAATTGTCTACAACAAAATTAAGATACTCTCTCAACTGGATACGCTGAGCATGGGAATACGTGCTTGTATCTACGACGACTTTAGAGCGCAGATTCTTTTTTCATGCTGAGGCCTTGGACAACGGTCTAGAAAGTACGCTCATCTAAGCCGCTCGTATGAAGCGCAATTTACGCTTTCCAAGTTGTTTGGAAATTAACACTATTCAGCTCCGAACGTACAGCCGCCCTTTACTTGCAAAATAAAATAATGTATACTTGCGCGAATTATATTTTTAAGGAGCTTTTTTATGCACTATACTATTCAAATTATAATCGCGGCGGTTTTTATCATACTGCTTTTGTTTTTAAAAATATATCGGAAAAATGAAAAAAATATTTTGGAAAACGGCGGAAAAGAATACGGCAAGAAAAATTCAGTGCGGCTTACAATTCTTCATATTTTATTTTATGCTTCCTGCCTTGCAGAGTCGCTTGTGCGGGGCGCCCGTTTTGATAGGTTAAGTGTATTGGGCTGCGGACTTTTGGCCTTTTCGATTATCATGTTGTATACGGTAACGCGGCTCTTAAAAGGAATATGGACGGTCAAACTAATGCTGGTACAAAACCACAAATTCAACAATCATTGGCTTTTCAGAACGGTAAAACACCCGAATTATTTTTTGAACATAGCCCCGGAGTTAGCGGGTCTTGCCCTCTTGTGTCATGCACCGATTACGGCCATCGTCATTTTGCCTTTTTATGCCGCTGTGCTTTATATACGCATAAAGGAAGAAAACCGCCTTTTGACCGAGGTAATTATCCCGAACGGTATACAGGAACCGTAAATTACCGGAGCACCAAGGCGGACGATTATGTTGCCGACAAAAGAAGAAGCGATGCGCTTACTGGAAGAAGGTTGGACACGGAACCCCGGCCCGTGGAAGGCCCACTCCATTATCGTTGCAAGATGCGCATATAAAATTGCCTCACACTGTGCGGATATGGATCCCGACAAGGCATACATACTCGGCCTTTTACACGACATCGGCAGAAGGGAGGGCGTAACAAGCATTGCGCACGTTATAGACGGTTATCGGTATTTAAAAAAACTCGGATACGATGAGCCTGCGCGGATTTGCATTACGCATTCTTTCGCGATAAAAGATACGGGAACGTACATCGGCAAAATAGACATTACGGAAGACGCTATGAAAGAGCTTGAAACCCTGCTTGCCGAATACGACTATGACGATTACGATTCCCTTATTCAGCTGTGCGACAGTCTTGCAATGCCGGCCGGTTCGGTGAGTATCGAAGAACGTATGACCGATGTTAAAAACAGGTACGGGTTTTATCCTGAAAACAAATGGAAAAAACACATCGAAATAAAACGTTATTTCGAAAACAAATCTGGTTTGGACATTGATAATCTGGACATTGTGTAGCCTACATCCACCTTTGTATCATCTCAAGAACTTGTTTTTTTGCTTCTTCCTTTGCTTCTTCCGTATCCGAAAACAGAACAGCAGGATTTATATTCAGAGCATGACAAATTTTTAAAAGAGTATCGAGGCTCGGTGTTCTTTTACCTGTCTCGATATAATTAATCATATTTTGAGAAATATCCGCCCGCAATGCCAATTCCAACTGGGATAAACCGGCCTTTTCTCTTTCGTTACGAAGTCTTTTGATGACAAGGCTTTGTTGTTCTCTTAAAAACACACTCATTCATAATATTTTAACTAAATATAGTGTTGACACAATGAAATATAGTATGATATAATTATAACTATAGTTGGTATACCAACTTAAAATATTTATTATGCACTGTAAAACGGTGCGAAAGGAGTTCGTATGAACAAAAAAATAGTGATGATGGCGATACTGTTGTCCGCCGTTTGTTTTACCGGCTTTGCACAAGAAGCACTCACCCCTGAAGTGCAGCACTATGTTGCACAAGGAAACAAAACCGAAGAAAAGGAATACACATTCATTGTGAGTGGAGAAGTTAAAATGGATGGTGAGTGGGTATTTAAAAAGGAGAAGTTTACGATCATTGCTAAATCGAGAACCTCTGCAGAAACTCAAGCAAAAAACAAATTTAGCAATATGTATGGTTTCTATGAAAAAAGAAGTATTACGATTACCTGCGAATCCACTAAGAATGCTTGTCAGATGTAGCTTTTCTCACAGGAAATTATACTGACAACTAATCATCCGTCCGTGCATTCCCTATCGCTTCCGTGATGCTGTGCACGGACATCGTGTAGCCACTCTTTAAAACCGTTCCGAAAGACAGGCTTTCCGCAGCTTGTAACGCCCGCCGAAACGTGGTAAAATATCCGTATTTGAAATTTTACGGTATAGGAACAACATGGATACGGACGAAATTTCGGAATGGAAAAACGCTCTGACAAGGCTGCCTGATCAACGTTTTTTTCATCTGATAAATTTATATTTGGGCAAAATAAAAACGCCTTTTAACAAGCAAAATCTGATAGAAAAATTAAGCTCCTTTTTGCACAAACAGCCGATTCGGAATACCATCGTACAAGGGCTTGACGAAAAAGATATACCCATACTGGCCGCCATACATGCAATTCCCGGAATTTCCAAGACGGAACTGATGCGGCTTTTTTTCCGCCGATTTTCCGTTACCGCCTTTTATGAAAAGCTCGCAAACCTTGAAGCGCGGCTTTTGATTTACGAAACGCAAGGCGAAGAATTAGCCGCACATTACAAAATAACGCCTTTTTTAATAACCGACCTCAAGCCGCTTTTATCGGAAGATGTTTTTTTGCTGCCTGAAAAAAAAGCCGCGGCCTCGTACAAGGAGCCGCCCGTAACCGAAATGACGCTGGCCGGGCTGTATGCTTTTTGCATTCACAACGAAGCGATTTTAAAAACGGACGGAACGCTCAAAAAAAGAGCCCTTGAAACTATGCGCGACATATTTCCCGCCCTGTTTCAAAACGGGCACACCGTTTATACGGTTTTTGCCGCCTGCGAAAACTTAAGCCTCCTTTTAAGAACCGATAGCGGCTATTCCGTGCAAAAACAAAAATGGCGGGATTTTGCAGAATTGAGCGGCATCGAAAAAAAGGCTTATTTTATAGCTGCCGCCGAATTTAAAACGAGAAAAGAAAACATACACGCCCTTGCCGAAGTTGTTTTATGCTTTATATCTTCGCTTGAAGAAAACGCTTTTTATCGGCAAAGCGACTTGGAGCAATACCTGTATTTACTGTGCTGCAAAAATTTCCGTACATCCGTTTTATATGCGGAAATAACCGAAAAAATAAGCGATGAAAATTCGACGGCAGGCTTTATAACTGCGGCAATCGACTGCGGTGTTTTATGCAGAGAAGACTCTTTGATTTATGTAAACCCTGAGCGGGAACAAAAACCGGAAAACGGCCAGCTGCAAAAGCCTCTTTTAATCAATTCATCTTTTGAGGTTACGGTTTTGCCCGGAAGCGGTTTAAGCGGCATTTTAAATGCGGCGGAGGCGCTGCACCCCGTTTTAATTCAAACGGCAGGCAAATTCGAAATTACAAAAGAAACTTGTTTGAACGTTTTTCGGAACGGTTTTTCCGATGAGGATTTATGCAGCCTGTTGGCCGCTCATACAGAACACAGTCCGCCGCAAAACGTGTCGGTTTCAATCCGTGAATGGTATAAAAACTTTACAGCGCTTTCGGTGTACGGCGGTTTTGTCGTCTCCGTTTCCGAGGAAAAAAGATTTTTTTTCGAAAAAGATTCTCCCGTTAAAAAGCTGGTACGCAAAAAACTGGCAGACGGAGTGTACCTATTAAACATCTGTGATATTCGCGAATTTGAATCGGCTGTCGGCGGGGCCGGTTTGGAATTCATCTTTTACGACTTTAAAACCGATAAGGCGTCCGCAAAAAAATCTTTTACGCATTTGACCCCTGTCCGCAAAAAAAGCGTATTCGAACCCGGCTTAAAAAGCGGCTGGCTCAAGGCGCAGAAAAAAAGAAAACTGTGCTATGACAAGATAGCAGACGGCCTTTATGTAAAAGCGGCGGAACACAATTTTTCCGGCGAGGAGCTTGCGGTGCTGCACACGATGATTTTAAACAAAACGGTAATTACGGAAACCCAGCTGAATAACGGCGGCATAAACTTAAAAAAGAAAGAGGCAGGCGGAATCGATTTTTCGGGGAAGATGCGTATTGCGGAGCTTGCCGTAGAAAATAGACGGAACATTGAGCTCTTCGTCAATCTTGAAACTGGCATAAAAAAAATATTCGGAACAGCCTTGCAGCTTTTAAAAAAAGAAAAAAACGCAGAGCTTATTTTGATTACCGCCCCCGAAAAAGAAACACTGACCGTTTCGCTTGCCCACATCTCCAGAATAAAATTAGTGTAAACTCGAAAAGGCCCCAGCCCTGTGTTTTTCGGTAAAAGGCTTTTCATAAAACGGCGGAAAGAGTATAATGCTCCCGTTTA
>CAUTPO010000142.1:0-5273 GCA_963540475.1 uncultured Treponema sp.
GGCTCAGCCTTGGTCATAGAGTGCTATGGTTAGATTTTTACGTGAGTAAATACGGCCTGAGCCGGTAAAAACGGGATTTTGCAAAAAAATTATGAACTGAAGGCGCCTAAAAGCCGGTTTCTATGAAGCAGCCGATATGACTCATTCCGTTTTACGGTAAAATATGCTATAATACGGCGACGGTTTTCGGCATTCCCCGAAGATCCCGAAAAAAAAGGAGAAAGCGTTACGGCTATGATGTGTAAAGAATGTTATTCCGAACAAAGCAGGGCAACGCCGCTGCGTAACCCAATCGAATGTTTAAAAAATCATACGCAGTACATTTGCGGTTCCTGCGGAAGATGTATTTGTATAGAGCACACGGAAAAGGGGCTGCAACGATGGAATTTCCCCTTTAAGAGTTTGGAAATTGCAAAACTGTATTTAAGAACGGCGGATTACACGGCGAAAAAGCCCTGCGGTATCTATAAAATCAGCAAGCTCGCCGCAGCGCGTCAGGGTATTAAATCTTCCGCACAAATAAAGAGCGGCACGGGGACGGTGTCGTTTAAAATCTTTTTAAGGAAAGAGGACTTACTTGCATATTTAAAAAAGAATCCCGATAAGATCTGCGTGGGAGAAAAACCCGTTTTTTCGATAAACGAATATACCGAATTCCCGAACACCGAAATACGGAAACTGACGGCTGCAGAAGCCGAAAAATATTTAACTGAAAGCCTGCATACACGGGCCGAACAGACCGCTCCTGTCAACAAATCTTTTTAATGCGCCTGTTCACGCAATAGACACCGCATACGGAAATCTGTTATAATAGCAAAATGTTATACCAACTTTCAGGGCTGTTCGCCTCGGTTTTCGGCCCCTTGCGGCTGTTGCAGTCTTATACCGTATTAATTTCGATAGGCCTCCTTTTAGGCTTTTTGCTGACCGTTTTTTTGCTGCCGAAATTCTATGCGCGGCTCCCCAAAGACCGGGGTAGGGAATTTACCGTAAACCCCGAAGCTGCCGTCGGAAAACCAACGGGGGCAGGAATCGTTTTTATTTCTATTTTTATCGCCTGCGTTTTTTTACTGATAAAACCCGATATAACTCAAATCCTTATTTTAATTTTAACCTTTGCCGTTATGATGACGGGCTTTTTGGACGATAGGGCCGTAAAATCGTGGGGTGAATATCTAAAAGGGGCATTGGACCTTGTCTTGGCCGTCATCGCCGGTGCAGTTATTTTTTATATCAATTTTGACGGAAAGGTTTCCTTTTGGCTCCCCTTTATTTCAAGCCCCATTGCAATACCGCCTGCGGTATTTTTTATCGTGTCGGTCATCGTCTTGTGGGTTTCCATAAACACGACTAACTGCACCGACGGTGTGGACGGGCTTTCGGGCACCCTGATTTTGATGGCCTTTACCGCGCTTGGTATCGTGTTTTACTTTGTGCTGGGGCACATAAAAGTTGCAACGTATTTGTTGGTGCCGAATATTCCGAACGGAGCACAGTGGGCGGTAATAATTTTTACGCTGTGCGGGGTGATCACAGGCTATTTGTGGCATAACGCCTTTCCGAGCAAGGTTTTGATGGGAGATGCCGGTTCGCGGGCTCTCGGTTTTTTTATGGGTGTACTCGTCATTATTTCGCGGAATCCCCTTATTATTTTGATGACTAGCGGAATGATTTTAATTAACGGCGGCACGGGAATTGTAAAGGTTGCCTTGCTGCGTTTTTTCAAAATAAAGATTTTCAAAAACGTCCGTTTTCCGCTTCACGATCACATGAAAAAGAATTTGCAATGGTCGCCGACTCAAGTTTTAATACGCTTCGTTATTTTGCAGATACTGATCATGCTCGTATTTTTTGGAATTCTGTTTAAAATAAGATAAGCCCGTCCGTGCAAATCCCATACACAGACCGCCCTTTTTCGGCCTGTGTGTTTTTACGTTTAAGAGAAGAGCCGATTAACCGCCCCCGCTTTAATCGGCTTTTTTAAGCGTCTATTTCCGCCAGCAAATTTTTCATAATAAATTTGCGTCTTTCAGGCGTATTTTTTCCCATATAAAATTCCAAAATATCGGGAACCTTTTTTAAGGTTTGAACGGTAACGGGCAAGAGTTTTATATCGCTGCCGATAAACTGACCGAATTCGTTCGGGCTTATTTCGCCGAGCCCCTTAAAACGCGTAATTTCCGCACTGCTTCCAAGCCGCCTTACCTCTTCATCACGCTCCTTTTCGGAGTAGCAATACGAGGTTTCCTTTTTGGTGCGCACCCTAAAAAGCGGCGTTTCCAAAATGCAGATATGGCCTGCGGTAACCAGCTCTTCGAAATAGCTTAAAAAGAAGGTTAAAAGAAGATTGCGGATATGAAAGCCGTCGTTATCCGCATCGGTTGCAATAACGATTTTTGCGTAGCGCAGTCCTGCAATATCGTTTTCGATACCCAGCGCCATCATCATATTGTACAGCTCCGCATTTTTGTAAATCGACGCCCGTTTTTTCCCGAACATATTTTCCGGTTTTCCGCGCAGCGAAAAAATCGCCTGCGTCAAAACGTTGCGGCTTGAAACCATTGCCCCGGTAGCCGAATCTCCTTCCGTTATAAAAATCATCGTTTCATCGCCGTACTTATTATCGCCCAAATGAAATTTGCAGTCTTTTAACTTAGGTATTTTGATTGCGATTTTTTTAGCTGCAGCCTTCGCTTCCTTTTTTACCGTATTCAGTTCGGTGCGCAGTTTTTCGTTTGCGATAATCTTGCTTTCCAGACGGGCAGCCGCATCGGCATTTTTTTGCAGCCATTCCACCACTGCCGACTTCGTATCGTTTACGATCCACGAGCGCACCTCCGTATTACCGAGCTTGTTCTTCGTCTGGCTTTCAAAAACGGGCGCTTGGATTTTTACCGCAACGGCGGCGCAGGTCCCCTCGCGTACGTCTTCGCTTTTATAATTTTTTCTAAAATACTCGTTAATACCCTTTAAAAGCCCTTCTTTGAATGCGGAAAGGTGCGTGCCGCCGTCAGATGTATATTGACCGTTTACAAAAGAATAATAGGTTTCGCCGTAATTGTTGGTGTGAGAAAAAGCGAATTCCAATTGTTTTTCTTTAAAACGGCACACCTCGTACAGCGTATTTGTGCCCACATTGGCTTCAAGCAGATCCAAAAGCCCGTTTTCGGATTTATATGTTTTTCCGTTAAAACTTAAAGTCAGTCCGGAATTAAGGTACGCATAGTTCCAAATTCTTTTATCGATAAAGTCACCGTTAAAAGAATACTTGCCGAATATTTTAGCGTCGGGAACAAATTCCACAAGGGTGCCGTTTTTAACGCCCGGCTTGGCCTTTCCCTTTTTTTCGCTTATAAGCTTACCCCGTTCAAAAACGGCTTCGGCATACTTTTCGTCCCTGACAGCCACGACGCGGAAAAGCTCCGAGAGCGCATTGACCGCCTTTGTTCCCACGCCGTTTAAACCGACTGAAAACTGAAAAACATCGTCGTTATATTTTGCGCCGGTATTTATGACGGATACACACTCGACTAATTTGCCCAAGGGAATTCCCCGCCCGTAATCGCGGACAATAACCTTGTTTTCGCTTAATTGAATGTCAATTCGCGAACCGTTACCCATTATAAATTCGTCGATCGAATTATCGATTACTTCTTTTACAAGAATATAAATACCGTCATCGGGATTTGAACCGTCGCCGAGCCTGCCGATGTACATACCGGTTCTTAAACGGATGTGCTCCAGCGAGCTTAATGTTTTTATCTTCGATTCGTCGTAAACCGCTTTTTTTTCTGCCATGTGATTAACTCCATAAGTGCGCATTTAAGGCTGTTTTTTGCCGTCCCGTTTTTGTTATCGGCCGCTTTAAAACCGCAAAAAGGCCTATAGGGAACCTTTTAAAAAACTTCGATTTTTTGCAAATGCCCTATCGGTTTTCGCCGGGATCATTTGACGTATCATCGGAAAATTCGGAAGAAAGTTTTTGCAAAAGCTCTTTTAATTCTCCGATATGTTCTTTGGCTGTTTTTATGCCGGTCTTCGATTCTGCAATTCTTTTTTCAGCGTTTTTAATTTCAGACTCGGAATTTTTTATAACACGGTGAAGATTTTCTATTTTCTTTTCTTCGTTTTTTATTTGCCCGTTTATCCTGCAAACTTCAATGTCATATTTTGTTTTTTCTATTTTTACCCTAAACCCTCGTATGCGCTCCAAATAGTCGGCATATCCGTCTTGTGTATAAGGGCCGAAATTTTCCGCTGCCGGTTTTCCGCCTGGTAAATAAAACCTGTTTGCATAGCGTAAACCGGTATCTTCCGTCATTGCTCCGATTTCCGCATCTATTTCTTTTACCCTCACCGTAAAATGGTGCGTTTGCTTATCCGCATTTTTTCCGGCGCCCAGCTTTTCAAGCGTATTGGCGGCGGCCTTCTTTTCTTCGTTTATGGCATAAACCCTCTCTTCGGAAGAGTCCAAGCCCTCATACAGGTTTAAAAGATTTTCGTATTTTGCTTTTATTTCGGAAGGCAGGCCGTCTGCCTCATATAAAGTTTTTATCTCTTGCGAAAACCGGATATCATCCACGGCTTTGTTTAAAGCGGTTTTTATTTCCTGTTCCGCCTTTTTAATCTTACCCTGCTTTACCGTTATTTTATGCGAAACAGCCAGTTTGGAAAAAAAGCCGGCCCTTTCTTTTTCGGCTTGTAAACCTTCAAGTTCGGCAGAAGCCTCGTCTATGATTTTGTTTTGCTTTGCCGCAGCTTCTTGCACATTTTTAAAAAGTTCAGTGCAGGACGCAAACGTATTTTTATAAAGATACCACAAAAAATCCGTCTTCGTTTTTTCGATGTCTTTTTTTACTGCTTTATTGGTCTTTTCGATTTGGCGTAAAAAATTTTTTAGCTCTGTGATCCGCTCTCCGCTGCTTTTGATATTTAAAATATTTTCAGTGCATGAAGCCCGCTCATCTTTAAGCTTTTGCCATTTTATGATTTCTGTGTTTGCTGCTGCAGTCTTATTGGAAGAGGGGTCGGCGGAATCTGCCAAAACTTTGTGCCCAAGCAGCTTATAAACGCCGGACAGCTCCGTTTCCAGCTCCTTTAATTCTCTTGTTAACACCGGTATCGTTTTTGTAATGCTTTTCATTTCGCTATTGTAATATTTTATGCCGGTCTTGACAATAGGCTAAAATATCTATCTTAAGGCACCCTTAAAGATGGCCTCACGGAAATCAATTTTTGTCTAAAAGCGGTAATAAGCCGTGAGGATTCATAAG
>CAUTPO010000143.1:0-5164 GCA_963540475.1 uncultured Treponema sp.
GTCAACTCATTACAAAAGGCAGCGCACTGATACCATGTTATCAGCTCTACGGGACACCTTCCCGTATCGGTTCCTTGATAGGAACTCGGATTATCTCCCATTACCTTCTTCCACAGCTCTTGGGTAACCTCCGTTTCGCCTATCAGGTACTCTGTCAGGTTGACCGGATGAACGGGATTCGAAGCCGACCCGTCTCCCAAACTGCCGCCCCGTACCTTCGCTATGCCTTTCATTAAAAAGCTTACACCCTGAACCTCGTAAGTCTTGTCGGCAGGAGGGGGCGCGGGCGGTTCGGGGTTCCCCGTAACACCTCCGTTATTCGAAGCGCTATTTTTACAGCCTGCCGCCATCATCAAAACCAAAACGGCGGCTCCCATCATCTGTATCGATTTTTTCATCGATTTCCTCCATATATGTTTTTTATATATTTTTTATGTGCTTTTTTTAAACGATGCACCCTTATATCATAATAATTAAAACCGTAAAATGCAACATAAAACCGTAAAAAAATTACGCTTTTTTATAGCAGAACCGGCCGCAGCTGTTAGACGGCTAGTACGGTTTTCACCCGTCAATAGACCTGTTCGATAACTCCGTTATCGAACAGGTCTAATATATAAACTTGATTTTTCTTTGTCCGTATAGTATAATCGGCCGCTCGGGGGGATCCGCGTGGAAAAAGATACGATTTTTGTTTTGGACGCTTACGGGCTTATCTACCGCTCGTACTTTGCCTTTATTTCAAAACCGCTTACAAACAGCAGGGGCGAAAACGTTTCGGCCTTGTTCGGTTTTTTTAAAAGCCTGCACATCATTTTAAACGAATACAAACCGAAGCTGTTCGCCGTTGCCCTCGACTCCAAAACGCCGACCTTTCGGCATAAAATGTACCCCGAATACAAGGCAACCCGCAACAAAACGCCCGACGACCTGTACACCCAAATCGATAAAATAGAAGAAATACTTGCTGCGATGAAACTGCCGATGATAAGACAAGACGGGTTCGAGGCTGACGACATTATCGCGTCCGTTTCGGCACAGGCAAGGCTAGAAGACAGGGGCTGCGTGATTATCTCCGGCGATAAGGATTTAGCCCAGCTGATAGACGGAAAAACGACGATGCTTAAGCCCGGCAAGGTTAAGGCCTGGGAAGAATTCGGCCGGGCAGAAGCCGAATCGCACTGGGGCATTCCGCCTGAACTAATGCTCGACTATCTTTCGCTCATAGGCGACACATCCGATAACGTGCCGGGTGTCAAGGGGATCGGCCCCAAAACAGCCGTAAGCCTTTTGGAAAAATACGGGTCGCTGGACGGCGTTTTCGAGCATACGGACGGTTTAAAGGGTGCACTGAAAACAAAAATAGAAGAAGGGAAGGAAGCCGCCCTCTTATCAAAAGAGCTTATAAAACTGCGAAGCAATGTACCGATCGAAAAGGACCTTGCCGCCTATTCTTCGGAACACCTTGATCAGGCGGCGGCCGCAGCCCTTTTTTTGCGCGAAGAACTGCCGAATATCGCACGGCTGTATGCGGGAAAGGCCGGATCGGCAGAAGAGAAAAACGGACTTAAAAAAACGGCAGGATCGCCGGCAGACGGGTCTGCCGCTTCGGCTGACGGGCCGGCACAAAACGCCCCCTTACAGGACGTCTTTACGGCATTTGCTGCGGCCGACCTTCCGCAAAATGCGGGCACATACAAATGTGTAGCAGACAAAAACGAACTTTTTTCGCTTATAGACAAGGCCATTGCCTCAGGCGCGGCCGCCTACGACTGCGAAACGACGGGGCTTAACCCGATGACGGCCGAATTGTGCGGCTTTTCCCTTTCTTTTACATACAGCGAAGGCTATTACTTTCCGCTCAAGGCGCCCGCACCCGAACTGGGCGAGGAGCCGCCCGCCCTCCTTTGCTTTGAAGACGCGCAAAAGGCCCTGTCAAAACTGTTCGGCTCGAAAACCGTCATTGTTATGCACAACGGCAAATTCGACATCGAGGTTGCAAAGTGTACGGGGCTGTGCGGTACATTCAAATGCACGCTCTTCGATACGATGATTGCTGCGTGGCTCTTAGATCCGGGCCGCTCCTCGTACGGAATGGACTCCCTGGCCGAAAGCGTTTTGGGTGTAAAAACGCTCAAATACGCCGACATCGTAAAAAAAGGCGAGGTGTTTTCTTCCGTACCGCTGGAAACAGCCTCGTTTTACGCGGCCGAGGACGCAGACATTACCTTGCGCTTTTACGAAAAATTCGCGCCCCTTTTAAAAACGGGCGGTTTGGAATCCCTCTTTTACACGCTCGAAATGCCCGTTACCTTCCTCCTCGCCGATATGGAAATTGCCGGCATTTATCTTAAAAAAGAAGAGCTAATCACATACTCGAAAGAGCTTGGCGTACACATTGCCGAGTACGAAAAAGAAATATACGGCCTTGTGGGGCACGAGTTCAATATCGCCTCGCCCAAACAGCTCCAAGAAGTTCTGTTTACCGAACGAAAGCTGCCCACAGGCAAAAAAACGAAGACAGGCTATTCCACCGACACCTCGGTCTTGGAAGAACTTGCCGCGATGGACCCCGTGCCTGCAAAAATACTCGATTACCGCGCCTTGACCAAACTAAAATCGACCTATACCGACTCGCTGGCAGAGCTTGCCGACCCGCACGGCAGGATTCACACGAGCTTTATCCAAACGGGAACGGCCACGGGGCGGCTTTCCAGCAGGGACCCGAACCTGCAAAACATTCCGATACGGGGGGATGAAGGCAGAAAAATCCGCGCCGCCTTTCAAGCCGAAAAAGGAAACGAGCTTATTTCCGCCGATTATGCCCAAATCGAGCTGGTTATTCTGGCCCATCTTTCAGGCGATAAAAATCTGACCGAAGCCTTTAATAACGGAATCGACGTACACGCAAAAACGGCAAGCCTTATTTTCGGCATCGAGATGGGCGCGGTTACGCAGGATATGCGGCGGATCGCAAAGACCATCAATTTCGGCGTTATGTACGGAATGAGCTCGTTTAGGCTGGCAAATCAGCTGCGCATTCCGCGCGGACAGGCGGCGGATTTTATCAAAACCTATTTTGCAACCTATGCAGGCGTTACCGGCTTTATGGACGAGGTGTGCCGTACGGCGGAAAAAACGGGTTATGTACAAACCATTATGGGGCGCCGCCGCCTTGTGCCGACGATTAACAGCAAAAACAAGGTCGAAAAGGCCGCCGCAGAACGGATTGCCGTAAACACCCCGATTCAAGGGTCTGCCGCCGACATCGTAAAAAAGGCTATGATCGAAACGGATCGCGAGCTACGTACACAAAAACTTTCCGCACGGCTTCTTTTGCAGGTGCACGACGAGCTTATTTTTGAATGCCCGAAAGAGGAAACCGAACGGGTCAAGGCTGCCGTAAAAGAAAAAATGGAAAACGTCATAAAACTGGCAGTGCCGCTCCGCGTCAGTATCGAATCGGGCCTGCGCTGGGGGGACTTTCATTAAATGGCAAACCCCGTTTTAATCGGCCTTGCAGGGCAGTCCTGTGCGGGCAAAAATGCGGCAGCGGCAATCCTCGAAAAGCACGGGTTTTTTTGTATTGATGCGGACGCAGTTTCCAAAACCGTATTTTCCGAACACGAACACGAGCTTTTTGCGCTGTTCAAGGACGAGGCAGCGGCACGGCACATCGACATAACAAACCGCAATGCGGCCTCATCTTCCATCATTGACCGGCAAAACTTTGCCCTCTTGGTGTTCTCGGACGAAGCCTTGCTCAAGCGCCACGAAGATTTTATCCTGCCCAAGATCACGGCACAGATAGAAGCCGAAATACGGCAAAACGCGGCCTTAAACCCCTCGCAGCCGATCGTCTTAAATGCGCCGACCCTTCACAAAACGGAACTTGTAAAAAAATGCTCATTTTTTCTGTACATAAAGGCCTGCACAATTGTGCGGATCGTGCGGGCGCTCAAACGGGACCGAATTCCCTTAAAACAAGTCCTCGCCCGTTTTTCGAAACAAAACGATTTCTTTTCTCAATACTTTTTTCCGAATGCCGATATAGTGGTAGTAAAGAATAGCGGAAGTATCGGAAAATTGGAAAACAGACTTTTGCAGGAACTTAAAAAAAGAGGTTTTTGAGGTTATTTTATGGAACAAAAAAAGATTTTATGGGTTGTAGTCTTTATGTCCGCCTTTGTTTTAATCAGCTTTGGCATAGCCCTTTATCTGTATGCGCCTTTTAGGAACAAGAGCACCAGCACGGCTGCCGAAGGTATTAATGTGGGCGCAATACAAAAAGGAGAACAGGGCACGCCCATTGATCCTGTACGATGGAGCCGCGATCCCGATTCCATACCTCCGCTTGAATCCGAAACCCCTGCTTCCGTTAACGTCATCAATAATGTCAACATCGTAAACGGCGATCCCGTCACTCCCGAACAAAACGATGGTTCTGTCAATGTGGGCGATATTATCAATCCTGAAAAAACGGAAGAAGAAACAGGAACCCTGCCCGAAAATTTGGCTAAAGATATAGGCGCGGACACGTCAAAACCGAAACAAGAACCGAAAACCGAAACCAAGCCTAAACCGGTGCAAAAACCCGCAAGCGGCGTTTCGGGAAGAAGGGGCACCCTTGTAAAACCGCAGACGCGGGAAACCAAACCCGCTCAAGTAGGCTCAAACAAAAAAACAAGCCCTTCCGTCAAGGTTACCAAGCCCGACGCCAGTCCGGCCCAAAAAACCGTCGAAACGATATACTGGGTACAAACGGCCTCGCTTTCGAGCAGGCTGAATGCGG
This sequence comes from uncultured Treponema sp., assembly GCA_963540475.1. Classification (GTDB taxonomy): domain Bacteria; phylum Spirochaetota; class Spirochaetia; order Treponematales; family Treponemataceae; genus Treponema_B. Next base: position 4,793 of record CAUTPO010000143.1, read on the forward strand.
AAAACGCACGCGATACCCTCGCCGAAAAACACATGAACGTAGAAATCTTCACAAAAGAAACTTCGGCAGGGCTGACGCACCGGGTTAGGGTCGGCCCTTTTAAAAACAAGACCGAGGCCGAATACTGGCTTAAAAAAGTGCGCGCCATCAAGGGCTTTGAAGGCAGCTACATAGCACAAGACAGAAAAAAGGCTTAACGCCTTTAGTTTTGTGCCACACGTAAAAACGTACCGTTTCCGTTTGGGAAGGGTACGTTTTTTTGCTTTAGGATTTTCGCTAGTTCAGGCTGTGCGGGCATACGGCCGTTCGGCTAAGAATAGACCTGTTCGGAAACTTCAGTTTCAGAACAGGTTATCTTAAAATGCGATGTTC
>CAUTPO010000144.1:0-4847 GCA_963540475.1 uncultured Treponema sp.
ACATCGCATTTTAAGGTAGCCTGTTCTGAAACTGAAGTTTCCGAACAGGTCTAATGGGATATCACGGCCGGTGAGCTTTCATAAACTGATGTACTTCCATATACATCAGTTTATAAAGCGGCGGCCGAATTAAACCGTTTACTTTCTTGCGATCAGCACCATGGTGCGGGCCTTTTCGTTATACAGTGAAAAATCGAAGTCGCCGTATACCTCTACTGACGAAAAGCCGCTTGCAAGCATGAGGTTTTTCAATTCGGTAGCCGAATACAGGCGCTGCACATAGGTGTGATCGGCCTTTCTGCCCTCGCCGTCGTATAAGATCCAGCGGGATTTCAGGCCTTCCCATGCACCTTCGACGGAGTATTCGGTTAATACGGTAAATCCGCCCCGCTCAAACCATTCGCCTTCGGTAAAATCGCGCACCGCAATTTCTTTTCCCGTCATCTCAAGGATAAACCAGCCGTTGGGGCGCAACGAGGCGGCGATGTTTTTCAGTATCTGCATATCTTCGCTGACGGTGCTGCAATAGCCGAAACTCGTGTAAATGCTGATAGCCGCATCGAAGGTTTCGGGACGCACGAATTTGCGCAGATCGCCTTGAATCAGTTCTATATCGAGCTGTTCGTCTTGAGCTGACTCCATAGCTGCATTTAAAAACGGGCGGATCAGATCTATCCCCGTAACCTTGGCCTTACGCAGGGCCAATTCGATTGCAATGCGCCCGGGACCGCAGCCCGCATCCAAAATACTCAAATTGCCCGCATCCTTTGTCGAGGCCCCTATTATCTTCAAAATCCCTTCGGCAATGGCGGGCGCCTCGGCCCAGCGGTGCGTGTCAAACATAATGGAAGAATATTCCGCCCAAAATGTTTCGTTTTCAAACCAATCTTTCAGTTTTTCCATTATCGTGCTAAAACCTCTTTTTTTACCGTATTTAAAGCCGTTTTTCCCGAAACCGTTTCGATCAGGGCAAAGGCAAATTCCTCAGCAGCGCCCGGGCCGCAGGCTGTTATGACGTTTCCATCCTTTACAACCCGCACCTCAGCTTCCGCTTTTACGGCCAAATCCTTGTCGAACCCCGGATAACAGGTAAACCGCTTCCCATCCAAAAGCCCCCACTCACCGAGGGCCAGTGCCGCAGAAGCACAAATTGCGCCGACGATACCGCCGTTTTTACTGACGGCAAGAACGAAGTCCCTGACTGCTGTATTGGTCGCAAGGGTCTGAGCGTTCGGCATTCCGCCGGGCAGCACCGCCATAAAAGCCTGATCGGTCAGCGGACAGGCTTCTTCCAAGACCATATCGCAAATAATCGGAACTTTATGTGCGGAAACAATCGTTTTGCCCTGCACGCCGACCGTAACCGCATCGATTCCGGCCCTGCGCAAATAGTCGACGGGCGTAAGAGCTTCCACCTCTTCAAACCCGTTCGCTAAAAACAAAAACGCTTTTTTCATTTTAACCTCCGTTTATAGGGCATCTTGTAAAAAAAAAATTGTTTGCTCTGCTTTGTATCCTTAAGAATTAAAGATGCCCAAATATCAAAAATCGTACATCTTATTAATAGTGCCGTTTGTGTAAATTACATAAAAACATCGTAAAAAACAAGAAATATTGTAATATTCCGCTCTCCCCCTCTTGAAATAAGCTGAAAGCAGGCTATAATAATAGCATGAAACAGGTTTTATTGATAGATGTTGCACCCTCATTAAGCAACTATATTGCGAATAAACTGCGCGATAAGGGCATTTCCATGCTGTATGCCGACGGCGTAAACAAGGGGCTGGAAATTATGGCCAAAACCGAAATAAGCCTCGCCATTATCGACTACAGCATCAGCAGAGACGTTTTGTTCGACTTTTTGGCCAGAAAACAGGCAAACCCGAATATCGCCGGTGTTCCCTTAATAGCCCTCGTACGCGAAGTAAACAAAAAAGACGTATCATTGCTGGTTTCCTATAACGTAAAAAAAGTGCTGTCAAAGCCTCTCAAGGTTGACGAGCTGCTTACAGGCATCGGCAGCCTGTTAAACATAACCTTTTCTTTTGATGATACGCCGTGCATTTTGGATATCCGCGTCAACGAAGATATAATCATCATAGAGCTGGCCCAAGGCTTAAACCGTGATAAGATCGAAATCTTGCAGTTTAGAATAAATGAGCTGACCGACCTATACAACCTCGCCCATCCGAAAATTCTGATTATGATGGCGGATTTAAATATCACCTATGCCGATGCCGCCAACCTCGAATACCTTATTAACACCATTTTGGCGTTAAGCATCATTAAAACCGAAAACATCAAGATATTGACGCTCAACCAATTTGTTTTGCAGTTTTTTCAAGAAAATCCGGATTATAAGCATATCGAAGTCGTTTCGTCGTTTGAAAAGGCGCTTTCCGGTCTTGTGCAAAAAAACGAAGACGAAAAAAAGGAGATGGCGCAGGTTCTTTTTCAAACCGAAACAGGGGCGGGACAAACGGGCGGCATTATCGAAACCCGCTTCAAGCTCGATTCTATCGGCAAACTTTCGATCGCCGCCGTAGACGACGATGTGGTCGTGCGGCAGATGATGCAGACCATCTTTTCTTCGGTACGGGCCGAGGTCGCCGTTTTTGAAGACGGTGAAAGTTTTCTTAAAACCTATGGCGAAGGAAAATACGATGTCGTGTTTTTGGACTTAATGATGCCGGGAATGAACGGAATGGACGTTGCCATGAAGGTGAAACAAATAGACACCAAAACACCTATCGTCATTCTTTCTTCCGTCGCCCAGCGGGACGTCGTTTTTGAAGCGCTCCAAAAAGGCATAAAACGCTATTTGATAAAGCCCATAAAACCGGAGCTTATCCTGCGCAAAACAAAGGAGATTTTAGGTGTCGATATCTAATGCAGACGCTCCTGATTTTAATCTTGAAAACTACTTAAACAATTCCAATATGGCGTACATTATTTTTACGCCAAAACTATATCCTATTCATTGGAACAAGGCTGCGGAAAAACTGCTGACCGATTATCTGACCTCCGATCCGAAAACGAATTTGGACGAATTTTTTTCCAAAGCCCTGTCCCCCGACGAGTACAAGCGTATTTCCATCTTTGTCGAACATTTTAAAAGCTCGAACGTCATCGAATTCGAATCCAATTTTATAAAAAACAAGTCGGAAAAGGTTATTTTGAAATTCGGTATGGCAAAACAGGATGACGGGAATTTTTTCGTTACTATTGATAATATCACCAAGCAGCAGCTGAAAGAACAGTTTTTGATCAGTGCAAAACAGGACGCCGAAAAGGCAAGCAGTATGCGCAGCCTTTTTTTGGCGAACGTCAGTCACGAAATCAGAACGCCTATCCAAACGATAATCGGTATGACCGAGCTTATAAACGATACGAAGCTGGACGAGGAGCAGCGCGAATATATCCGGCAGGTCAATTTCAGTGCGGACGTTCTTTTAGCCCTTGTAAACGATGTTTTGGACTTTTCCAAGCTGGAAACGGGCAATATGCTCCTTGAAGATACGGTATTTAATTTAACCGATTCCATCGAGCAAACGGTAGACCTTGTTTCCATCGAGGCGCATAAAAAGGGGCTGGAAGTTGTTGTGGACATCGATACCGAGGTTCCCGAATTCGTTCGAGGCGACTCCAACCGTTTGCAGCAGGTTTTGCTTAATTTCGTAAAAAATGCCGTAAAATTTACCGAACAGGGCTTTGTTTCGGTTTCGGTACGGCTTTTGGTCGAATACGGCGATGCGTCCGAAACGTACAGTAAACCCTTTATTCTGTTTGAAGTCGCCGATACGGGAATCGGCGTGCCCAGTGAGCAAAAACAAAAGATATTTAACTCGTTTTATCAGGGAAATGCTGCGATTAACCGAAAATACGGCGGTACGGGACTCGGGCTTGCAATTTCAAAAAATATCGTCAAGATGATGGAAGGCCGGGTCGGGCTTCGTGACAATTTTCAAGGCGGCTCTGTTTTTTGGTTTAAAATTCCCCTTAAGGCCGTACAAAAGAATGTTCCGCAGGAAAATATTCTTTTGGATAAAATGACGCGGTTTTTATTGGTGGACGATAATGCAAAAACCCGTACGGTCTTAAAAAAAATGCTGTTGAAATTCGGCTTTAAAGACATAACCATGGTCAATTCCGGTGCGCAGGCCTTGGAAATAATGCAGGCGGCAGCCTCATCCGGCAACGCCTTCGACGTGGCATTTGCGGATATGGTTATGCCCGAAATGGACGGCTGGCGGCTTGGCGCCGAAATTCACAACAATCCCGTCATAAACGGCACCAAGCTGTATTTGATGATTCCTGAAGGAAGCCTCGGCGCCGATGCAAAAATGAAGCTGCTGGAATGGTTTAACGGTTATCTGTATAAGCCCTTAAAAAGGCGGATCGTGTTTAATCTTTTAAACGACATTTACCGCACATTTTTTGCAGCTTCGGAAAGTGAGAGCATTACCGAGGTAGAACCGATTGAAACGCCCGAACATAAGCGGGCGGCCGCCGAGCCTGTTCTGCAAAGCAATGCGCCGCAATACGGCTTTTCGGGTGTGCGGATCCTTGCAGTCGACGATCATCCTGTAAACAAGCAGCTTTTGCAGATTATGCTCGAAAAGGCGGGCTGTACCGTTACCACTGCAAGCGACGGGCAGGAAGCTGTAAATGAGGCATTAAAAACCGAATTCGACATTATTTTTATGGACATTCAAATGCCGATTTTAAACGGGTATGAGGCGGCTCAGTTTTTGCGGGAAAAGGGTTACAAAAAACCGATCATTGCCTGTACCGCAGGCTCGCAGGAAGACGAAAAAAAACTTTGCCTTTCGATGGGTATGAACGAT
>CAUTPO010000145.1:0-4836 GCA_963540475.1 uncultured Treponema sp.
TCCTGCCGTGCGGAAAATTACAAACCCTACGGCTTTATAAAAAGCGAAATGCCGGAAGTTTTGGCGGCAGCCGCGCTCGTGCTTTCCCGTGCGGGGGCTAACACGGTGTGGGAAGCGGCGGCGGCCGGTAAACCGATGATTTTGATTCCGCTTGAAAAGGCAAGCTCCCGCGGCGATCAAATCGAAAATGCGGAGTTTTTTAAAGAACGGGGAGCGGCCGAAGTCTTATGCGGAGAAAACGCGACTGCGGAAAAGGTGCAAGCCGTTTTAACGGAATTTTTAAAAAATCCTGAAAAATTAAAAAAAACGGCACAGGCCGCCGCCGCACTTTCACAGGATAAACCGGCCGTTACGATAGCCCGCTTCTTAAAAGAATTTTTACATTCGAGGAAAGATTAAATGTTCATAGGATTTGCCGATTTGGTCTTTTTTGCCGTCTTAATCTTTTTTATAATTAAGGTAACGGTGCGCGGCTTTATCGCGGAATTTTTTTCGAAGGCAGCCGTTATAGTGGGAGCCCTTATTGCCGTCGTTTTTTACAAGCTGCTGACGCCGCTTATAACACAGCTGCTCGGCCCTAAGGCCCTCTCCCCGATCATCGCTTTTTTGATTTTATTTTTGTCTTCGTATCTGGTTATAAAATTGGTTGAAGTGTTGCTGGGTTCGCTTTTTTCGAGTAAGTCTTTAAAAAGCCTTGACAGGGCGCTCGGGTTTTTTCTCGGCCTAATAGAAGGACTACTGATTATTGCTATCTTATTGATGATAATAACCATTCAGCCCTTTGCGGAGCCGGGTATCGTTTTGGATGACAGCATTTTTGCAAAACTCCTTTCGCCCTTTCTCTTCGATATAAGAACCGTGTTTTAGGAGTACTCATGTTTGAAAATATAATCGGTCAACAAGCTGCAAAACGGCTTACGGACGACATCCGATCACATACGCTTCCGCCCTCGCTGCTGTTTTCAGGCCCCGCCTGTTCGGGAAAACTGACGGCGGCCTTAGAGCTTGCCCGGTCGGTATGCTGCCTTACGGACGGCGGCTGGCAATGCACCTGCCCCTCGTGTCTCCGGCATAAGGAGATGATGTCACCTGATCTTTTGATCATCGGTGCAAAGGATCACATTCCCGAAATACGGGCGGCAGCGGAAACGCTGGCAACTGCCAAAACGCTGGCCTCCCGCTACCTGTTTTTGCGTGCCGTCCGCAAACTTACTTCCCGTTTTGATGCACGGCTCTGGGATACGGCCGAACAAGCCTTCTTAAAGGCCGCTCCCGCCATCGCGGAAATCGAAGAGCTGCTTTCCGACTTAAATTCGCAAGCACCCGAAACCGCCGATACGGAAAAGCTGCAAAAAAAAATCGAGGCCCTTGTTTCAAAAAGCGTTAAATTACAGGAAGAGTGTATGTATGACGCAATTCCGGTTAATCAGGTACGGAAAGCCGCCTCGTGGATACGGCTGATGCCGTCAGGCAAAAAAAAGATTTTGATAATAGAAAATGCCGACAAAATGCAGGAAGGAGCGCGTAACGCCTTTTTAAAAATTCTGGAAGAACCGCCAGCCTATGCCGTCTTTGTTTTAACCACGGTACGGCGCGGTGCCATAATGCCCACTATCCTCTCGCGGGTCAGAACCTACACCTTTGCCGAACGGAGCGAGGCGTCCCAAAAAGAAGTAATCGCGCGGGTTTTTAGAAAAAACACCGACAGCCTTAACACTGACAGCCGGTTTAACGCGCTTAATGCTTTTTTTTACGGTTTTTTGCCCGTCGATTTTCAAACCATTCGGTATGCGGCCGCCCTCTTTTACGAAACGGTGTTCGATATGATCGGCCGGGATGGAAGTCCTCCCCCCAAAGCCTTGTACGCCGCCGTAAACGGATACAAAACCGGCACAGAACCGGCCGGTGCGGGCAGCGGCATTGCTGCCATAGTTACGCTCTTGAACAAATGCAAGCCCCGCACGGTCTATACCCTTTTTTTAAACGGGCTTTTATCCTTTTTACAGGCGGGTCTAAGAGCCGGAAATTGTCTTCAAAAAGAAACGGAAGCCTATTTTAAAATCACGGCCCTGATACGGGAAGCCGAAACCGCCGTAGGCATTTTTAACATATCGCCGCAGGCTGCCATGGAAAACCTATCCGAAAAAATGAAGGAAGCGTTTCTATGAGAGAGTTTATGCGCAAGGCGATAAAAAAGTCCGAAACGATGAACGAGTCCCAGCTCAAAAACTTCGTAAAACTGATCGCCGACGAATATGCCCTGCTCGATTCCACAATGGATTCCCTGCAAGGCGGCGTCATCGTCGTAAACAAAAACAACAAAATAATCCGTTCCAACAGAACGGCGGCGCGGATTTTGGAAAGCCATTTAAGCGACTCGCAGGAAAAAAACGTGTGGGAGTACGTAAACGAAATCCCCGTACGGAATTTTATTGCGGCGGCCATTCAAAACGAAAGCGGAAGAATTTCCAAAGAATTCAATTTATGTACGGACGACCAAACCAAATACATCGAAGTGGTAGTCCTGCCGCTCGTAAAAGAAAAAAAAATAAAGGGCACCGTCATTACGATTTACGACATAACGGAAAAGCGCAAGGAAGAAATTAAAACGCGCCGGCTTGAAAGTCTTGCAAGCCTTACAAATGTTGCCGCAGCCGTGGCGCACGAAATAAAAAACCCCCTTGCGGCAATCAGCATTCATCTTCAGCTTTTAAAAAAAATAACTGTAAACAATGCGCCTGCGGAAGAAAAGACAAAAAAACACATCTTTGTCATCGAAGAGGAAATAGAGCGGCTCAATAAAATCGTTGTGGACTTTTTGTTTGCTGTGCGGCCGCTCAAATTCGAATTTGCTCCGGTCGATGTAAACTCCGTTTTAAAAAACTTGTGCGAAACCTTTTTTGATGAATTTGACGGCAAGGGGATTACGATGTCGCTGAACCTCGCCGAAAACCTACCTAAAATTCAAGGCGACGAGCGGTTTTTGCGGCAGGTTTTTATGAACATACTGACCAATGCGGGGGCGGCAATGCCTTCAGGCGGTTTTTTGGACATAGCGACAAACGCAAAAACCGATTTTATTACCGTTACGGTTTCTGATTCGGGACAGGGCATTCTTCCCGAAAACCTAAATAAGATTTTTGAGCCTTATTTTACGACAAAACACGACGGCACGGGGCTCGGTCTTACGATTGCGTATAAAATCATAAAGGAACACGGCGGCGATATTTCCGTTTATTCGGATTTTGGAATGGGTACCTCGTTTCGGTTTATGCTGCCGATTGTACGGCGGGGCTTTAATCTTTTACTTTCCGATAAAACGAATCGTGCAGAAGGTGCAGGCGCAAAAACGGATACGGGCGAGCCGGAAAACTCAAATAGTATAAGGAAAAAAGATGAAATTTACGATCTTGGTTATTGATGACGAAAAAAACATACGGGAAGGGCTTGCAATAGCCCTGGAGGACGAGGGATACGAGGTCTTGACGGCCGGCGACGGCAAAACGGGCTTGGAAAAGGCAATGAACGATAGTGTTGACCTTGTTATCACCGATTTAAAAATGCCCGAATTAAGCGGCGAAGAAGTTTTAAAACAGGTTATTTCGCAAACGCCCGGCGTTCCCGTCATTGTACTGACCGGACACGGAACGGTCGAAACCGCCGTCGAAGCGATGCGTATGGGTGCCTACGATTTTTTGACAAAACCGCTTAATCTGGACCGCCTCTTTTTACTTGTAAAAAGGGCGCTGCAAAACAGACAGCTGATCTTGCAGCACCGGGCCCTTTTGCGCGAAATGGAACACCGGCAGCGGTTCGAAAACATCATCGGTAAAAGCTCGGCGATGGAAAAAGTATTTGAAGACATAAAAAAGGTCGCCCCCACAAAGGCGAGCGTTCTCATTACCGGTGAAACGGGCGTCGGAAAAGAACTGGTTGCACGGGCTATTCACAATCTTTCAGCCAGAAAAGACAAGCCGTTCGTGCAGGTTCACTGCGCCTCGTTTTCGGAAAGCCTTTTGGAATCAGAGCTTTTCGGGCATGAAAAGGGCGCCTTTACCGGGGCAGTACAAAGAACGGCGGGGCGCTTTGAACTTGCAAACGAGGGCACCCTCCTTTTAGACGAAATCGGCGAAATCAATCAGGTAGTACAGGTCAAACTGCTGCGCGTGTTGCAGGAAAAACAATTCGAGCGCGTCGGCGGCACCAAAACGATAAACATCGACACAAGAATCATCGCGGCTACTAACCGCAATTTGGAAGAAGAAATAAAGGCGGGCCGTTTTCGGGAAGACCTGTACTTCCGCCTTAACGTCGTGCATATCCGCGTGCCGCCCCTTCGGGAACGCAAGGACGATATTCCGCTTTTGGCAGCCTCTTTTATAAAAGAATTTGCAGAAGAAAACGGAAAAAAAATCGATTCAATAGAAGCGAGGGCGCGTACCGCTATTTACAACTACGATTGGCCGGGCAATATCCGCCAGCTTCAAAACTGCATACAAAGCGCCGTTGTTATGAGTTCCGATTCTACGATTCACCTGTGCGACCTGCCTTCCCCCTTGCGGGAAACCGTCGAAGCCGCCCCGATCAATATCCCGATGGGCGCCACTATGGAAGAGGCGGAAAAACAGGTCATTTTGCAAACGCTTGCAAACCAAAAAAACAACATAACCAAAACGGCCGACATTTTAAAAATCGGGCGGCGCACCCTGCACCGCAAACTTGAAGAATACAATAAGGCCGAAAAAGAGCAGGCCAAAAGTTTAGCGGAAGATTTATTGGAACAAAGCCGCTAGGACGGCAGGGCTTTTGCACCGCTTTTCGTACGGGCAAGAACAA
>CAUTPO010000146.1:0-4827 GCA_963540475.1 uncultured Treponema sp.
TATTATGTACCAGCTGATTCAGACGATTGAAGGGGTGGAAGCTATTTGTATCATACGGCAGGAGTCTTTTGAGAACTGTTCCGTGGGGCTCCGCTCCCTCGATAAGATCGATGTAAGCTGTATAGCCTCTTCTTTCGGAGGCGGCGGGCACCGGCAGGCGTCCGGGGTGTATATTGCAGGTACTATCGAGACACTGATTCCCCGTTTTGTCGAGGCTTTTAAGCCGCAATTTGAGTAAATTAAGCTTTTAATGTATATGAACGCTTTGAAAAAGGGCGATACGATTGCCGTTTTTTCTCCGTCATCCCCTGCGACAAAAACGGCTGTTACAAGGTACCGGCGCGGAAAAGAATATTTGATTTCGAAGGGGTTTACCTTCCTTGAAGGTAAGCTGACCGGCAAAGCGGATTTTTACCGCTCCGGTTCGATACGGGAGCGGGCCGAGGAATTAAACGAGCTTATCCGTAATCCCGAGGTGCGGTGTATTATGTCGTCCATCGGCGGGATGAATTCGAATTCCATTTTGCCGTACATCGATTACGAGGCCTTTAAGGCGAATCCGAAAATTCTGGTCGGGTATTCGGATGTTACGGCTGTTTTACTTGCCGTGTATCAAAAAACGGGTATTCCGGTGTTTTACGGGCCTGCTGTTGTCGCTTCTTTCGGGGAATTTCCGCCGCTAGCTGACCAAACATTCAGTTATTTTTTTAAGGCGGTTTCACAGATGGCGCCCTTTCTCATTGAAAACCCCGAAATGTGGACCGAAGAAATGATCGACTGGAATACGCAGGATCGGGCCAAGACGCTGCATAAAAACAAATTGGTTACGGTAAACGGCGGAAGGGTACAGGGGCGGCTGATAGGCGGCAATTTGAATACGATGCAGGGAATTTGGAATACGGAATATATGCCCGAAATCAAAAAAGGCGATATTTTATTTATCGAAGATTCTCTGAAAGACATTGCCGTTATTGAACGTTCTTTTGCACTGTTAAAATTAAGCGGTATTTTTGAAAAAATAGGGGGCCTTGTGCTAGGTAAGCATGAACATTTTGATGATCTTGGAACGGGACGCAAACCCTATGAGGTTCTGATGGAGGTTATGCAACAGACCGATATTCCCATACTTGCCGAATACGATTCCTGCCATACCCATCCGATGATAACCCTGCCGATAGGCGCCGTCGCGGAATTAGACGCCGACCGTCAAAGTCTTTCCCTTATATCGTATTAAATTAATGATATGCCGTTAAGGTTATATTTTGATGAGCGGCAAAGCATATCTTCTATACGGTTTTAAACAAGACTTTTCATCTTCTTTTTATATATGCGCCGCATAAAAAATAGGCACGAGATAACGGACGCAGCTTCGGCGGCAAGATAGGCCCACCAAATATCGTTAATATTCCCCGAAAAAGAAAGCAGATAGGTAACGGGCAGCAGAACGATTAGCTGGCGTATAAAGGTCGCAATCATACTGTACATAGCGCTGCCGAAGGCCTGAAACACCGAAGAAAGGGTTATCGCAACCGCTGCCCCGGCAAAACTGCATGCAATAATCCGCATTGCAGGTACTCCGATTGCAAGCATTGCAGGAGAAGCATTAAACAGGCTTAAAAGACGGGCGGGAAAGAGCTCGAATACCGCTGTTCCGAATAGCATAATACCTATCGCCAAAAACAGCGCCTTCCGTATTGCGGCGTTTATCCGCTCTTTATGCCCCGCTCCGTAATTATATGCGATAATCGGAACGATACCATTATTCAGCCCGAACACCGGCATAAAAATAAAACTGTTCAGTTTAAAATACACACCGTAAAATGCAATTGCCGAACTTGAAAACCCGCCGAGAATGATATTGACACAATAGGTCGTAACCGACATTATCGAACCGAGTAAAACGGAGGGAATGCCGACCCGGTAAATCTTGGTAATAATGCGGAAGTTCGGAAGCATATTTTTAAGCCGGAACCGAATTTCGCAGTTCTTTTTAAGATTGAAATAGACTGACACGCACAGACTGAGGACTTGCCCGAGCACAGTTGCAAGAGCCGCTCCGCGGATCCCCATTTTCGGAAACGGACCGATACCGAAGATCAAAAGTGGGTCGAATATTACGTTGAACACCGCTCCTGAAAGCTGCGAATACATCGTATACAGCGTCCGGCCGGTAGACTGGAGCAGCCGGTCAAAGGTAATGCCAAAAAAAAGTGCAAATGACATAAAAAGCACAATGTCGAGGTACTCCGAGCCGTAAGCGATTATCCTTTCGCCGACTCCCTGCGAGGCAAGGTAGGGGTGCACCAGCACAAGGCCTGTAATAAAAAAAACGGCATAATTGCATAGTGCAAGGAACACGCCGTTCATCGCGGTCTTATCGACCTCATCCTGCCGTCCCTGACCGAGCCGCTTTGAAAGGAGCGCATTAATACCGACCCCCGTTCCGACCGCAAACGAGATCATCAGGTTTTGCACGGGAAAGGCCAGCGACACAGCCGTCAATGCGTCTTCGTTTATCTTTGCTACAAAAATACTGTCGATGATGTTGTACAGCGCCATAATAAACATGGAAAACATCATCGGAAGCGACATATTGATGATGAGCTTCATAATCGGCATGACGCCCATTTTGTTTTCGGCTGCTCCCGCTGTTTCCGTCTTTTGTTCTTTCATATTGTTTATCCGCTTAAAAATATAATAAGGACGTCTGTTTTTAAGCTTTGAGTCTTTACCTGCCGGTAAAAACGGTTAAAAATCAAACAGGGATTAAGGATTTTTAACACTTATCTTCGGTATTTCTCTCCCGTTTTAATGACTGTTTCGATAACGTAATCCGTATCTTCTTCGCTCATTGACGGGTAAAACGGCAGGCTGATGCTTTGCGCATATTTTGTAGCACTTTCGGGAAAATCGCGGGAGCTTAACCCATAGCGGTTTTTAATGTACGTCATTTCAAAATGGGGAATAAAGTGCATCGAAATACCGAGCCCGCTTTCCTGTAAGGCGGTGCCGAATTCATCGCGGCCGGCGGTCAAGGCTTCAAGATTTAAGCGCAAAATATACAGGTGCCATGCATTTCCGTCCCCGTCAGGCGGCGTGATAAAAAGCGGATTTTTGCAAAAAGCCTTGGTGTACTTTTCGGCAATCCGCTTGCGTCGGTCAAAAAAGCCGTCGGCCTTTTTCAGCTGTACCCTGCCGACAGCCGAAAGAATATCGGGCAGGTTACACTTCCAACCTGCCTCGGTTACATCGTATTTCCACGAAGCCTTGGCATCGGTATACCGGTCCCAGATCGTGCGGTTAATCCCGTGAGAGCGCATTAGGCGTATGCGCTCTGCAATACGCTCGTCATCGGTGCAGACCATACCGCCCTCGCCGGTCGTAATCGTTTTTGTTGCATAAAAAGAAAACACGCCGCAGGTACCGAGCGTTCCTGCATAGCCGTTCTTCGTTTTTGAAGGAAAGGCATGGGCTGCATCTTCGATGACTGCAACACCGTATTTTTGTGCAAGCGTATTTATTACTTTCATATTGCACACGTTTCCTGCAATGTGAATGGGAACAACGGCCCGTATGGTCTTATCGCTTTTTAATTTTGTCTCGATTTGTTCCGCATCGATACTGTACGAATCTTTTTCAATATCGGCATAGACAATTTCCGCACCTAAATGCAAGGCTGAAGTTGCCGTCGAAATAAAGGTATACGGGCTTGTCAAAATTTTCGTACCGCTTGTTATACCGCAGGCATCCATCGCTAATATAAGGCCGCTTGAGGCGGAATTGACGGCAAGTGCGTGGCGGGCACCGGTATATGCTGCAAACTCTTTTTCAAACTCAAGCGTTTCTTTTCCCGTCGTAAGCCAGCCCGAACGCAAAATGCTGCAAACGGCCCTTTCTTCTTCGTCAGAGAACGAGGGCAAAAAAAACGGCACGGTCTTTTTTACTTGTTCCATATTCTAAATCCTTTTGAAATAATATATTCTTTCATTTTTTCCTTGTTGCGGTAATCGTCTTTTTTTTCTTCGGAATAAAAGCAAAAAGAATGCAAGTCCTGCAGTATGGCATCCAGCTCGGAAAAGTTAAAGGGGTTTAGGTCTTTTAAACGCATAATTTTTTCGTACCCCGTTTTTTCAAGGCATTCGTCCTTAGACCACAGCGGTTCATCGAGCCGCTCGCCCTTTCTAAGCCCGATTATTTCTATCTTTACATCCTTTTCAGGCTCAAAACCCATATCGCGGATAAGCTGCTGTGCCGTTTCGTAGATGTTTACCGGCTCGCCCATGTCGAGAAGATAGGATTCCCCCGATTTACCGACCCCGCCGGTCTGCAATACAAGGGAGCAGGCTTCGGGAATGGTCATAAAATAGCGCATCATTTTTTTGTCGGTAACCGTTACCGGGCCGCCGTTTTTTATCTGTTCGACAAAGAGCGGAAAGATGGAACCGCGCGAACCGAGTACGTTGCCGAAGCGTACAAACATATAGGCGGAAGAGCTGTCGGCCTTTGCCGCCGCTTGCAGCACCGTTTTTTCGTTTATCATTTTGGAAAAACCGTACAGGCAAACCGGTTCAACGGCCTTGTCGGTCGAAATAAGGACAAAGCGTTTGACGCCCGATTCCAGACAGGCGTCCAAAAGGTTTTTGGTACCGAAGATATTGTTTTCGACGACGGCGACGGGGTTTTCTTCGGACAGGGGGACATGCTTGTAGGCTGCCGTGTGAAAAACGGCGTCGCATTTGAGCTTGTTTATGATATAAAACATATAATTTCTGTCTTTTAAATCGCCTATGACCGGAACAATAACGGCCTTATCGCCGACGCCGCCGG
>CAUTPO010000147.1:0-4742 GCA_963540475.1 uncultured Treponema sp.
TAGGAAGTATCAACTTCCTACAATGCCGTATTGGTGCGTGTGAACGCACATATATAACCGTGAGTTTTCAAAATAAAACTTACGGTTATAAGCGGTACGTTATTTAAGTACCGCTTATAACCTATAGATTTTTACGTGATGCAATGCGCGGGCTTGACAGCTTTTCGATTTAATGCTATAATCGCTTTCTATTATTCCCCGGTTGTGTAATGGTAGCACCGCAGATTCTGGTTCTGCTTGTGGGGGTTCGAATCCTCCCTGGGGAATTTTTCTATATCTTTGGTCCCTTCGTCTATCGGTTAGGACATGAGATTCTCAATCTTAAAAGACGGGTTCGATTCCCGTAGGGACCGGCCGGTCCTAAAACCGTTACAGTATTTTAAATTGCGTAAACAAGGATTCAGCACTGCCGAAAATAGCGCCCAAAACAACGCGCATAATAATCGAAATAATCAAACAAATCGTTACCTGTTTTCTAACGCTCATAAACATTCCGCCGGAGAGCCTATGCACCCTGACAAAAAGCGGCGACAAAAATTTATCGAGCATATAGGCGATATTCCCCGAACGGTATTCGGGCATAAAATCCAGAATAAGACGGATGATAAGCGCGATAATACAAAAATTCATTACAAACGAGAAAAACGACCATATTATCAAAATAAGGGTTCGGATAATGATAAACGGAGAAAAAAAGCCCAGTATAGCCATTTGATAAAATATATTGGAAAAAACGGATAAAATTCCGAGTGCCAAGATAGGCGAAAAGTCGATGGAGCCGATTTGCATAAACCTAAACCGTCTAAACCAGTTTAAATAAGGCGCGCAAATTTCCGACAAGAACGCAGCTGCCGGAAACCGGGAATACGGCGAAGGCAAAAACCACGATAAAAGAATATAGCCGATACATAAATACGAATAAATTTTTATTGCATATCCTATAGTAGAAAAAACGGATGACAACATAAACAACTCCTTAATTCTTATTCCTGCCAAACGGCGGCGACACCCAACTGCTCTTTCAGCTCTTCGATAAATTCGGGGGCGGACGGAATTTTGATCTGCGGCGAAACCTTTATGATATAATCAAAGCCTTCCGCTCCGGTATGAATATAGACGCTGCAATTTCCATTCCGTTCGTACAAAAAGTCTTTTAAACGGACGAATTCCCCTTCCGCAGCGATATTCGGATCGAGTTCAATGTGCACCTCGTTCAGCGATTTTTGCTGCAGCTCGCCTATATCCAGTACGTCGTTTACCAAAAAGGCCGGCGTTCCCTGCCCCGAATTGTCGATCGTACCGGAAAAACCGCAGACGGTTTCGGGTAATAGTTTCGGGCGGTATTTTTCCCATGTACGCGGAAAAAACACCAGATCGAGGGTTCCGTTTAGGTCTTCGAAGGTACCGAAGCCCATCGTATCGCCTTTTTTTGTCTGGTGCGGGCGTACTCCCGTAAGCATTCCGACAATGATGTACGTCTTTTTGCTTACTGCCCGCGCAAGGTTCGCCGTGTCGAAGGTCGAAGAATTTTCTATTGTTTTTCGGAATTCGTCAAGAGGGTGCCCCGAAATATAAAAGCCCATAAGCTCTTTCTCGAGCCTGAGTTTTTCTTTTTTGGGAAAATCTTCGACCTTTTCAAAAACGAAGTCGGAAAATTCCTTGATCCCCGAGCCTTCAAACAAGCTGCCCTGCCCGATATCGGCACTTTCTTTTTTTTGCGCGGCATAGGCGACGGCCGCATCCATATTAACCAGCAGGGTAGAGCGCTCCTGACCGAGGCTGTCAAAGCAGCCGGTTTTGATCATTACTTCGAGGTTGCGCTTGTTTTGGGTATGCAGATCGCTCCGTTCCAAAAAGTCCATAAACGATGTGTATTTTCCGTTTTTCTGCCTTTCTTCGGTCAGCTCGGCCGCCGCCTGCAAGCCGCAGCCCTTGATGCCTAAAAAGCCGAAAATAATATTCCCGTCCGGCGATACGCTAAAATACGGTTCCGACAAATTTATGTCGGGCGGCATAATTTTAAGCCCCAGTTTTTCGGCCTCGGCTATGTATTCAGGCAGCTTATCGGTGGAGTTTATTTCGTTTGTCAGGTTTGCCGCCATAAATTCGGCGGGGAAATGGGCTTTTAGATAGGCCGTCTGAAAGGCTAATACCGAATAGGCTGCGGCGTGGCTTTTGTTAAACCCATAACCGGCAAAGGGAATAAGAATTTCGAAGATTCGGTCGGCATCTTCTTTTTTAAAGCCGTTTTTTTCCGCACCTTCAATAAACTTTTGTTTTTCGGTTTTCATAACTTCGAGTTTCTTTTTACCCATAGCCCGGCGCAAAATATCGGCCTGTCCGAGTGTGTAACCTGCAATCCGCTGGGCAACCTGCATAACCTGTTCCTGATACACGATGACCCCATAGGTTTCGGCCAAAATATCTTCAAGGCATGGATCGGGGTAGCGTATTTTGGAATTATCGAATTTCGATTCTATAAACTGATTGATAAAGTCCATCGGGCCCGGCCGGTACAGGGCATTCAGCGCAATGAGGTCTTCCATTTTTGTCGGTTTTGCGCGTTTTAAAATATTCTGCATCCCCTGACTTTCAAACTGAAACACTGCCGCCGATTTTCCTTCGCCCAGCATTCGGAAGGTGTCGCGGTCGGAATAATCGATGGTGTCGATCGAAAAATTCGACAGGGCACCGCCCCGTTTTCGGACCAGCTCTTCGGTGTGCTTGATGAGGGTTAGGGTTTTTAAACCTAAAAAGTCCATTTTTACAAGGCCGCAGTCTTCGATTAGATCCATCGTAAACTGGGTAGCTGTTTTGCCCGTTTTGGAATCCTTGTAGAGCGGAACGTAGTCGGTCAAGGCGCTTTGTCCGATAACGATGCCGGCCGCGTGCAGGCTGCTGTTCCGTTTTGCTCCCTCCAGCGCAAGGGAATTTTCGAAAAGCTCTTTGTACTGCGGCTCTTCGGCCATTTCTTTTAATTCAGGGATAACTTCCAGCGCATATTTCAGCGTAACTTCTTTTATGTCCGCGGTAAGCGGCTTTGCGGGAATAAGTTTTGTAATCGCATTCACATCGGAAAGCGGCACATTCAACACGCGCCCGACATCTTTTACGACGGCCTTGGCTTTCAGTGTTCCGAAGGTGATAATCTGTCCGACGTTTTCATCGCCGTATTTTCGGCGCACATAATCGATAACCTCCTGCCGCCTTTCGAAGCAAAAATCGACGTCGAAGTCGGGCATTGAAACACGCTCGGGGTTTAAAAAGCGTTCAAAAAGCAGATTGTATTTAAGCGGATCGATATCGGTAATGCTGAGCGCATAGGCCAAAATAGAACCCGCCCCGGAGCCGCGACCCGGTCCGACGGGAATGCCGTTATTCTTTGCCCAATTTATAAAGTCCCACACAATCAAAAAATAACCGACAAAGTCCATTTTCATAACTATGTCCAGTTCGTAGTCAAGCCTCTCTTTTATTTCGCCGGTAATTTCGCTGTAGCGTTTTTTTAAGCCCTCTTCTGCAAGATGGGTAATATATTCTTCTTTGGAATTAAAGCCCTCGGGTATTTCATAGATGGGAAGAATGGGCCCCGGCTGCGGAATTTTAAGGTCGCACATGCGGGCAATGCGGACGGTATTCAGCACGGCTTCAGGATAGTCGGGAAAGAGCGCCGACATTTCTTCCGCCGATTTAAAATAAAATTCGCTGCCTTCAAATTTCATTCTATTGGTTTCGGTACGCAGCTTTTTCATACCGATGCACATTAAAATATCTTGTGCAATATAGTCCTTTTTTTCCGCATAGTGAATGTCGTTCGTAAGGACCAGCGGAACGCCGAGTTTCCGCGCCGTTTCTATTAAAAGAGCGGCGGCTTTTTTTTCTTCTTTGAGCCCGTGATTTTGTATTTCGATAAAATAGTTTTCGTTTCCGAAAATTTTGCGGTATTTGCGCACGTGGGCTTCGGCCTTTTCCGTTTCGCCGTTTAAAAGCAGTACGGGTAATTCCCCCGCAAGACAGGCCGAAAGGCAGATCAGCCCGTCGGCATATTTTTCCAAAAGTTCATCATCAATGCGGGGCTTATAATACATACCCTCGGTGTAGCCTTTGGAGCACAGGAGCATTAGGTTTTTATAGCCCGTCTCGTTTTTTGCAAGCAGAATAAGGTGATAGTACCGCTTGCCGTTAAGCGCTTCCTTTTTTTCGAACCGGCTTTCGGGAGCTACATAAAATTCGCAGCCGATGATGGGTTTTATCCCCTGTTCGGTGCAGGCCTTGTAAAAGCTGATGACGCCGAACATATTTCCGTGGTCGGTCAGTGCAAGCGCCGTTTGCCCCAGTTCTTTGGCCTTTGCAACCAGCTGTTTTACGGAAGCCGCCCCGTCCAAAAGCGAAAAATCGGAATGAACGTGAAGATGAACAAAATCGTTTGCCATTTGATAAGGGTAACACAAACGCTTTTTTTTTGCAAGGGTTCGCGTGAGCGTGTACATAACATTATAAATTGTAAGAGGTATTGCCCAAAAAATACCATTTTTATGAAATTTATGTATACATTTGATTGGCCGTTTTATAGCCAAATATCCGTCTAGGATAATTATTTATCCAATCCTCTACTTGCTTTATTTGTATGTCACTATATTTACTTATGTCTGTTCCTTTTGGTATAAAGCGTCTAATTAATTTATTGGCATTCTCATTGCTTCCTCTTTCCCAAGAACTATAAGGATGTGCATAATAACAAG
>CAUTPO010000148.1:0-4704 GCA_963540475.1 uncultured Treponema sp.
CTTTGTTCAACTGTTGCATTTTAAGGTGCGATTTAGAACATCGCATTTCAAGGTAACCTGTTCAGAAACGGAAGTTTCCGAACAGGTTTATTGTACGGCAGGCAGGAAGCAAAAGACAAAAATCATCGATGAGTTTACCGCAACTACCGGCTACAATCGAAAATATGCTATCCATCTGTTGAAAAACACTGCGTGCATAAAAGTCATGCACTTTAACAATGCCGTAAAACAGAGCATACAGGTCATTACAAAAACACGCAAAAAGCGAAGGTATAACTTCGGCGGCTCACAGTGCGCAGGCAGAGTAAACTTATCTCTATGGCTCAGCCTTGGATATAATAGTGCTACGGTTAGATTTTTACATGAGGGAACCTCTAAAAACTTCAGTTTTTAGAGGTTGACCCTAGATTTAACCTGCGATGTTTTTCATAAGTTATTTATCTATAAGGACTTATGAAAAACTCGTCGGGCATCTCTAAAAAACTAACCGAGTTTTTAGAGATGCCCATGAGTAAATACGGGGATACATACATAAAAAATAATTAGATCTGTTTAGAAACTTCGGTTTCAAAGTTTGGCTGCCTTATTTTCTTTGTTATGTCAACTCAATCGGTTATATCCGTCCTGTCCGGCGCTTTTGTAATCGATTGTATTTTTTTATGATGAAGGCGGCCTTTTTCATCCGAACGACAGCCGATGCAGCCCCGGTTAAAGTCTTTTTGTAAAAAGAACTTGTGAGCCGTTCACAATTTATTACAATCGATACGGCTTTGTAAAGATATAGACGAAACCTACGGCTTATTGTATTATCCCGTGCAAAGCAGGGCCTTACGCCTTTGCTCAAGGGGCCTTTATTTCATGGCATAGTTTATTCGTGCGGAGGGTTTAATACCCCAACGCAGGCGTCGGGGTGTTGATTCCGGTCGGACTTCGCCGCGGTTTAAGGGCTTTACATTCCGGAGATTATTACATGAAGAAGATTGATACCGAAGCTTTTACGGAATGGCTTGACGGTTTTATCGATTTTAAAAGAAACCTGCATAAAAATGTTTATAATTTGGAAAAGATGAAAAAGTTTGCAGCCTTTTTCGGTAATCCGCAGACAGCCTATACATCGCTTCACGTTGCCGGTTCTAAGGGAAAGGGTTCCGTTTCGGCTATGCTGGCGTCGATATTAAACGAGGCGGGTTTTAAGGCGGGGCTGTTTACCTCTCCCCACGTAACCGACTTTAGGGAAAGGATAACCTGTGCAGGCCGTTTTTTTTCGGACGCAGCGTATTCGGCCGCCTATCAAGAAATAATCGAAGGCTTTCAAAAAATAATCGAAGAAGACCCTTCCGCCGATCCCGGCTGGTTCGAAATCGTTACAGCCGCCGCCTTGCTGCTTTTTAAAAAAGAAGGTGTTAATGCGGCCGTACTCGAAACGGGGATGGGAGGCCGCCTCGATATGACTAATATCGTTGTACCGGCAGCCTGTATTTTGACCCCGATCGAGCTTGAACACTGCAAGTTTCTCGGCAGCACCCTCGGAAAAATCGCTTTCGAAAAAGCGGGGATCATAAAGCAAAACGTACCGGTTTTTTGCAGCAGGCAGGAAAAAGAAGCCTTGAGCGTTTTTCAAAAAAGGGCGGCGGAAATGAATGCGCCTTTTTTTTATCTGCCTGAAACCGTACAACATATCGAAGCGGCTGTGTCTTCCGAAACGCTGGATCTTACAATGGCATTTTACGATAAGACGCCTGCTGGAAAACTTTTTACACGTCCGCTTAAGACACGGCTGCGTCTTTTGGACAAGGTACAATCGGAAAACGCCGCACTTGCAGCCTGCACTGCAAAATATCTTTTTCCCGAATTAAAAGAAGATGTCATAGAGCGCGGTCTTTCAAAGGCCTGGCTGCCTGCACGGTTTGAAATTCTTTTGAAAAATCCTTTAATCGTTACGGACGGGGCACACACAAAAAACAGCATATTGCTGTGCCTTAAAACCTTTTTCGAATTGACGGACAAAAAAGGCCTTGCAGTGTTTGCCTGTGCCGACGATAAGGACACAAAAGAAATTGCCCCTCTTTTTAAAAGCGGATTTAGAAAAATCGTGTTGACCATTCCGGGAACATTTAAAAAAAGCAACCTCGATAGTAATTATGCCGATTTTCAATATGCGTTAAAGAATTTGCCGGTAGAACCTACAAAAATAGAAGCTATAACAATAGGAAAAAATGAGGATTATAAGAGCGTAATAGAAAAGAGTATTGCCGAATGCAAAAAAAACAATGAACCGCTTTTGATTATAGGATCATTTTATCTGGCTGCGGAAGCGAAAACAATATACGGCAAAACGATTTTTCCGTAAGGTTTTTCGAATCGGCCGTTTCGTTTTTTTTGCAGGGCTTGTGCGCCGAATGCGGTTTTAAAACGGCCTTTGCAATATCCTTTTTCAGTGTCGAGTGGGCCAAAGATACACGAGCCAAATCGGGAAAAGAAATTCCTACGGCATAAAGCTGCAAGGGGTACCGGTGTCCGTCTATTTTCTCCTGTGCCGACTCGGAAAAGTCCGCACCAAACGACGGGTTATAAAGGGCATCCCCGCAAATAGGCATTCCGACCGAAGCGAGGTGAACCCGTACTTGATGGCGGAACCCCTGTGTAAGGGAACAGGTTACGGCGTTTTTGCCTCCCGTTTCTTTACAGCCGATTATTGTTGTCGTATACATCTTTTTGCCTGTTTCGAATTTTTTTGAACCGCGGAAAACGGGAGCCGTTTTTTTCCCTTTCGGGCCGAAGGATCTGAATTGGCTTTCTATCACAGGCGGGACGGGCGCCCCGTTTTTTTCGGTAAACGCGAAATAGGTTTTTTCGATAAGATGGTGTTCCTGCATACGGTTTAGGGCATCGAAAGCCGGTTGGGTTTTTGCGATTAAAACGAGCCCGCAGGTAGGCGTGTCGAGCCGATGAATGAGTCCCGCTTCGATTTCTTTTTTTCCGCACACGGTACCCGCTTCGGGGCGCCGGTGTAAAAACCAGTGCAAAAGAGAATCTTTTTCTTCCGGACGCAAGGGGGCTGTGGGAAGTCCGCGCGGTTTGTACAAAACGGCGTAGGCCCCATCTTCAAAAATGATGCGCGGTTCTTCCGTATATTCGAAACCGGTTAATTCGATCTTTTTAATCACGGGCCTATCCTGCGGAGAACGGCTTTGAACTTTTTCGGCAGGGGTGCCTTGAATTCCTGCAAACTGCCGTTCCCGTCCAAATCGATGAGGAGCTTGTATGCATGCAGCATCAAGCCCGAATCGGGGAATCCTGCGTTCTTTTTGCCGTACACGGGATCGCCTAAAACGGGACAGCCGATGAATTTGGCATGCAGCCGTATTTGGTGCGTCCGGCCTGTAAAAATTCTAAAAACCGCAAACGAATATTTGCCGTCGGATTTTAATATTCGATATCGCGAAACGGCCGTCTTTCCCTTCGATAGGTCGGCAGAAGTCGAAAATTTTTTTCTGTTCCCCTTTGAACGGAAAACCGCCGTTTTTATTTTTCCGCATTTTTTTTTAGGGACGCCGTTCAATACGGCAAGATAATATTTTTTTACGTTCCGTTTTTTAAATTCGGCTTTTAAAAATTGTTCCGTCTTTGAATTCCGTGCGGTAATGATGACGCCTGAGGTATCCTTATCCAGACGGTGCACAATGCCCTGTCTGAATACATCCGCATTTTTGTCTTTCGGAATTTCTTCTCCTTTAGCCCGCAGCGCCTCGTATTTTTTTAAAACCGCAGAAAATTCGTCTTTGACGGGAGAAACAAAAAGCCGGTAGTAATTTAGCGCATTTACCAGCGTACCGTCCCAATTGCCGTTTGCAGGATGTGTAACCGTGCCGGCGCTTTTGTTCACGGCAATTATGTTTTCATCCTCGTAAATGATGTCTAACGGGATGTTTTGAGGTGCTGCATAGTGCGGCACGGGGTCTTCCCATTCAAGCTCGATTTTGTCGCCGTTGTGTACCCGCCGCGATATTTTCGCTTGTGCGGAATTGATACGAACGGATCTTAGCCCCGTTTTTAATCTTGAGCGCGTCAGCTCAGGCATTTTTTTAGCACAGTACACGTCCAGCCGTTCGGGCCGCTCCAAGCCCGTAACGGTAAATTGACCGTTTATCCGTTCGCGTCCGAATAGGGGCTGTCCGCCTGTTTGCACGGCGCTTTTATTGGTCCGTTTCATCGGTTTTAGCGGTTGTATCGACGGCCGTTCTTCCGTCTGCTCCGTTTTTCTGCGCCGCTTCGCGCTTTGGGGCCTCGCCGTCTTCAATCGGGATCAGCTCGATAACGGCAGGCTCTTTTTCTTCCAAAACCCTTTTTCTTTTGCGCGCAATATCCCGTTTTATCGCCCGTACCGAAAAATCGATTAGGGCTATGCCGACGGAAATTCCGATTGAGGCAAAAAAGATGTTTTTCTGTTCGTTTTCCGAAAGGGGCACTGCCGTTTCGGGATTTTTTACAGGCCAGGGTGCATAGCCGGGGTCTCCTTTGTGTTGAGCGGACCGGATTATATCGTAGGCCCAAAACGAGAGGAAGGTTACAAAGGGCAGCGAACCGAACGATATTATTTCGAACCGTCTGAGGTCCTTTTGCCATGTTGTAAATTCTTCGATTCCGTACGGTTCCGGAGTTTTGCTTGGCGTATTTTGCGGGTACGCGGCCGGCATAACCGAA
>CAUTPO010000149.1:0-4613 GCA_963540475.1 uncultured Treponema sp.
CATATCAAGTTCTTCTGCGGATACCGCCTTTCCGTTTACCCGCACCTCGTTTATCGTACTTTTTTCTTTTCTACAGGCTTCTTCTATTTTGCCTAAAACTTCGCCGACGGTTTTTTCGTTTTCGAGCTGAAAGTCGAGGCGGTTGCCGTTCAGTGTAATGTTCATCTTTTTTCCCTTTTATCTATCTTTGATTACTGTTCTGCCTGTTTTGTCTGTCGAAATTTTCTATCGTTTGGGACTGCTTTTGCAGATTTTTTAAAGTTCCTTCCATATTTCCATATTTTTGCTTGAGCTGGAGCTCCTTTTCTGCCAATTTTTTGTCGTAAGCGGCTATCTTTTTTTGAGAAAAGTCCATCTTTGTTTTCAGTGTGCCGGTTTTGACGGAAAATATGCCGCCCCGCTGCGTGTACGGGTTTATTTGCTCGTGCAGTGTGTGCGCGAGTCCTGAGTCCACTAAAATATCCCCATTCGAATCAAAGCCGAAAAACAGCCGCACGGCGTCCATATCGGTTTCTAAAACATCATCCAGTTGTTTTTCGTCTATTTCCAGATACCCGCGCAGCCTTGCCCTGTCTATTCCCGCCGATGAATCCGACTTTGTGGAAATACCGAGCTGGTTTAGCATAAAAAGGGCCGAATCCTCGTTCGGTTTGTAGGGGCTGCTTATTATTTTGCGCAAATTCGACTTGAGCGTTGTCAATGTCGTGTCCGTCTGCATAAGCCCGAGTTTTTTTTCGGCGTCTTCTTTTTCGGGCTCGGAAAAATAAGTCAGCTCTTCGATTACTTCCGGCCTGTTTTGGGTTAAAATGTTTATTTGGGCGAGCAGGCGGTTGTATTTTGCCACAAATTCGATTATGGAATTTTTCGCCGCTTCTTTATCCGGTTTTACGGTAATTTTTTCTTGTTTTTCCGTCGCTTCGTGTGCATGCAGGGTAACGCCCGGCATTAAATCGTCTATGTCGTTTTTGTCCCGTTTTACCTGAATGCCTTCAAAATTGATGATGGCGTCTTGTGCTGTCGAAACCGCATTGACGGGTACGTATTCGCCCGTTGCCTTAGGATCGTAAATCCTTATGTCTTCGATGACGACACTTTTTCCGCCGTTATTGTTGTGGACGGCAAGGGCCTTGACGTTTCCGTATTCGGAAAGGGGCACGGTTATGGTTTGGGGCTCTTCCGTGTTCGAAATCGGCGGGAGGGGAATAAAAGCCCCCTTTACCGACTCCAGCGAAAAAACGTTCATATCGGGCGGTTTCGGTGCCCTTATTCTGCCGTTGTTTTGAGCGGCAAGTGTGTCTAACCCGTCCTTCGAGGCCTCGTTTTGAACGGTAACGCCCTTATACGAAACGGAACCGATTTGCTCGTATACGGCGGAATCTTTGGAAGAAGAGGTTCGGGCCTCTCCTTCGGCAGGGGTTCTTAAGGTAACCCGTAATTCCATCATATACCGGCTAGTTGCCGAAACCGTTTCGGAAAAGTCGATTTTTCCTGTCGATTCGGGCTGAGTTTCCAGCGAAGAAACCGACGGGGTTATTATATTTGAATCGTTTTTTTTGATTATGCCCATTTTTAAGGCGAAATCGAAGGCATCATCTTCGAATTCAAGCCTGTTTTTTTCGCCTGCAATTTTTGAAGCGAATAAAAGGGCCTTGGTATCGGGCGTAACCTTTATTTCGCTTATATTTAACATATCCTTAGCACGGCTGTTTACTAGATCGATAAAGCCCTTGTATTTGCCGCCCTTCCAGTTTACGGATATTTCTTTTTCGCCTATTTTAAATGTGTATTTTCCCTTCGGAATTTCAAGACCCTTGTCTATACTATCGGATAAAAATTTATCTTCTCGAGCCGTTTGAATGACCGAAATTGTAACCGTCTGGTTTTGGGCAGCTCTTGTGGCGGTGGCGGTCAAGGCTCGTTCGTTTGAGGATTCCGCATTTTTTTCGGAAAAAGGATTATTAAAAGAATAAAGGTTACGAGCAACGTCCCGCACCTCTGCCGACAGCTGATTAATCTGCCGCCACGAGGCATCTTGCAGCTTTAACTGCTCAAGGGATTCTGCCTCCCTGTCTCTGGGTATGCGCTCTTTTTTGATTAAGGCTTCAACGAGTTTATCGTATTGGCCGCCGTTTACACCGGGTATGCTTAAATCGGACATTCGGCCCCCTTTTAATTATAAATACCGCAAAAAGGGAAACTTGTTCCGATCAGATCGTTTCGTCAAACAGAAGCCCTGCCATTTCCTTTATCCGCTCTTGCAGTCTTTGAATTTCTTCGGAAGGTATTTCCCTAATTACCTTTTCGGTATCGGTATCGATAACCTTTACGATAATCCGGTTCAGCTTCTCATTTACGCGGAACTGCAATTTTCTTCCAAACATATCGCCCGATTTTCGAAGCTGTTCCAATACCTTGGAAACTTCCTCCGGTGTTGCGGTTTTGGATTCTTGCTCGGTCCGTATCGATTCCGTTGTGGCAGAATTTGCATTATTTAGGAAAATGGGCAAGGGCTCCCATCGCGGCTGCACAGCCGTGTATCCCGCATGTATCGCTTCTATATACATTAAAAAACCTCCTTGCTTAAAAAACAATATCCTCCGTGATATTTTTCGGCAAACAAACGGCAAAAATACCGTTTGGGTAAAAAAAAGGAAGAAGAAGGGCGCATCTTCATTCTTCCTAAAAATTGTTGTTTTGAGGGCAACCTGCATTATTACGTTGCCAGAGACGACATCCGGTTGTCTCTTGTAACTATGCCGCTAAAAAAGAGTGCTCTTTTTTAAAAGCTGCCCGAAAAAACGTCCTCACTGCTGCCTGAGAAGGCTGCGGTTTCCCTATTGAAGAAGCCTTACAACCGACTGGGGCTGTACATTGGCCTGAGCCAACATAGCAGTTCCGGACTGGATCAAGACCTGATTTTTCGTATATTCTACAATTTCCTTAGCCATATCAGCGTCGCGGATTCTGGATTCGGCTGCCTGCAAATTTTCAGCAGCGATCGAAACTCCGTCGTATGCCATTTCGAATCTGTTTTGGTATGCGCCAAGGTCTGCTCTTTGCTTGTTGATCTGCTTGAGGGCACTGTCGAGCGTTCCGATTGCCGCATTTGCTCCGTCTACCGAAGACAAGGAAATCATGCTGTTTTCACCGCCCTGCTGAGCACCGATAATTCCAAGCGCAGTTGCAGTCATTGTACCAATATACATCATTTCTCTTTGATCCATGTTTGCACCAACATGAAGAGCCACGGGTCCGGTAACGGAATCTTGAGCAAAACGTCCGGTAAGAACATTCATGCCGTTGAACTGGGCATGGCTTGCGATTCTGTCTACTTCGTCTACAAGCTGAGAAACCTCAACCTGGATCTGCATTCTGTCTTCTTCCGAGTAGATACCGTTTGCGGCCTGGATAGACAATTCACGCAGTCTGTGCACGATATCCGTGGTTTCGGCAAGATAACCTTCGGTAGCCTGAATAAAAGACACACCGTTTTGGATATTTTTTCCTGCCTGATTCAAGCCTCTGATCTGGCTTCTCATTTTTTCAGATACTGCAAGACCGGAAGCATCGTCGCCTGCGCGGTTAATTCTTTGCGCGCTGGACAACTTTTCCATGTTTTTTGCAAGATGGAGCTGGTTAACTCCGCCTTGTCGCTGTGCAAACATTGCACTCATATTGTGATTGATAATCATATTGACCCTCCCTGAAGTCGATAGTCCGGCAATCCTTGCCGTGTTTTTTTCCTGTATATTATACCCCGTTTAAAATTTTGCGCCTTTCAAACGGTTTATAAACACAGTATTACTGACAACTTTTTAAGCTGCCAGTAATACTGCGGTACAGGGCTTCAATAAGGGCTTTTTTTCAAAGATCATGCGAACGGGAAAGGTATAACCCCTCCCCGTCTGCATTTATTATACTCTTATAATCAAAAAATTGCAAGAGTATTTTTAAAAAAATTTTATCTTTATCGAAGAAGAGACAATACTAATTGGCTGTTGCTATTAGCTTGAGCAAGCATTGCAATTCCCGACTGGGACAAGACTTGGTTTTTGGTGTAATCCACCATTGCCTTTGCCATGTCTGCATCTCTGATCCGAGATTCGGCCGCTTGGAGATTTTCCGCTGCGATATCGATACCTACAACAGCCAGCTCCATTCTGTTTTGGTAGCCGCCGAGGTCGGCTCTCTGTTTGTTGATTTTCTTCAAGCCTGCATCGATTGTGCCGATACTCATATTAGCAGAATCCATCGTGGCGATCGTCATAATGTTTTCGGTTCCGATGTCGCGGATACCCAAAGAAGCGGCTGTCATCGTGCCGATGTAAACACGCATTCTCTGATCCATATTGGCGCCGATATGGAACCACATGGAAGCGTTAACCACATTTTCGCCCATTTCGCGTGCGAAGCGTCCGGTGAGCATATTCATACCGTTGAACTGTGCGGAGCTTGCGATGCGGTCAACTTCGGCAACGAGCTGGGAAACTTCAACTTGAATCTGCATTCTGTCTTCTTCCGAATAGATACCGTTGGAAGCCTGAACTGCCAATTCGCGGATTCTTTGCATAATGTCGGTAGTTTCCTGCAAATATCCTTCGGCAACCTGAATG
>CAUTPO010000150.1:0-4541 GCA_963540475.1 uncultured Treponema sp.
CGCAAATTAAATTTAAGGAAACCCTCTAAAAACTGATGTTTTTAGAGGCTCCCAATAATTTATGGAAAAAGGCGGTTTTATGAAATCAAAAAAGAGACGGGGTATTCTCGGTGTATTCGTTTTTTTGTGTGCGGGTCTTGTTCTTCAATTTTTGACGGCAGCGTCTTTAGTCATACCTGCCGGTGCGCTCAGGATTTATACGATACAGGGAGAGGGGCACGTTTCGGCCTTTCAGGATAAACTTGTAAAAAATGTATACGGAATCGTAACCGCAGCCGTTTTTTCCAAAGGAAGAGAAGAGGGCTTTTATATGCAGGATCCTGAAGGTGATGGAAACAAGAAGACATCTGACGGCATTTACGTCCACTGTCCGGCCTGCTTTCCGCCTGCATTACAAAAGGGCGATCTTGTGTGTGTAAGCGGAACCGTGCAGGAGTACGCATATAAAAAAAAGGACGCGAAAGGAAACTTTTTGCCCTCAGCCGATTTAAGCCGTACGCAAATCTTTGTCGATGATGCAGGCGGTATAAAAACCGTAAAACAAAACCTGCCGCTGCCTGCACCGATCGAAATCGGATATGCGGATTTGGCAAAGCCCGTCTTTACCGGCAGCTTACAGTCCTTAAACCCTGAAGGCGAGGCGATCGACTTTTACGAAAGCCTTGAAGGAATGCGCGTGTCGGTCATAAATCCCGTTTCCGTTGCACCGTATTACAGGGGCACGAACTACATTACGCCCTGCGATACGCCCGAACGTTTTTTTACCTGCCGCGGCGGAATTATTTACAACGGATACGAGGGCACGCCCCTGCTGGTAATGCATACGGGAAAATGTCTCTATCCTGCACCCGATTACGTAAAACATATTTCCATAGGCGATCGTTTTAAGGGCAGGGTAACGGGTATTGTAAGTTATGCGTATTCGCAGTATCAAATTGAAGTTTCTGAAGAACTTCCCCAGCTGGTAAAGGCCGATTTTTCTCCTGAATCTTCTAAAATCGCATTCGATAAAAACAGCTTAAACATTGCAAGTTATAACGTACGGAACTTTTCTTTCGGGAATTCGGGGGACGAAAAAAGAGCGGAAATATTTGCCCGCCATTTTACCGGCTTATTGAAAAGTCCCGACATTATCTGTCTTATCGAAATTCAAGATGATGACGGAAGCGGCGGCAAAACCGAAACGTCCGCAGCAAAAACATTGGAGCTTTTAATCGAATCGGTAAAAAAGCATGACAGTTCAAAAACATATAACTACGTGAATATCGATCCTGAAAAAAATAAGGACGGCGGTATTCCGAATGGGAACATACGGTGCTGCTTTTTGTACCGCACGGACAGAATAGAAGTAGTGCCTGCCGCCGGCGGAAAAGTACAAAAACACAGCGGCAAAAACGGGCCGGCTGATGAGCTTCCTGCCGTTATCGAAAAAGACGGAAAACGGCTTAAGCATAACCCCGGCCGCATCGGTACGGGCAAGGAGTATTTTACCCGCACGCGCAAATCCCTCGCAGCTCATTTTAAATTCAAGGACGGTATTAACGGCGGAAAAGATTTTTTTGTCATCGGCAATCACTTTTCGTCGAAACGGGGGGACGATCCGGTGTGGGGAAGCCGCCAGCCTGCAAAACGCAGTTCGGAGGAGCGGCGTCATCTTCAGGCCGATGAGGTCATTGCCTTTATCAATTCCATTAAAGAAAGAAGAAGTGATGCCGTCGTTATTTCGGCAGGCGACTACAACGATTTTTGGTTTTCGCAAACGGCTGCAAAATTCAAGGCCGCTGGAATGAAAAATGCCGTAGAAAGTCTACCCGAAAACGAACGGTATACGTATGTGTATGCGGGGCATTCCCAAACACTGGATAATGTTTTCGTTTTAAATGCCGGCATAAGCTATGCAGATATACTGAACATTAACGCGGAATTTCCCGAAACGGCCGTTTCCGACCATGATCCGGTTTTTGTTCAAGTGAAATGGTAGCCGTTGTTGATAAAGCGTAACACAACATTGCCGGTATTTTCATTTACAGAAATAACCTGCCTCTCACTTGATTATATTGCATAGTTTAGGGGTATCGCTTATTTCAAATTCTCTTATTATAATTCATTATTAAAGTTGAATAAAACTATGCAGAAACTAACTGCTTATATTCCATAATTGTAATTTCCTGCCCTGATGTAAAACATTTATCTGCACGATTATAAACATCTTGTGCCGGCTGTTCATCAAGATAATATTCTCCGCAGTTATCACAAATTTTTGCAGGAACATTCCGGAAAATGACCGTCGCATTTCCGCGGGTAAGTACAACTTGCGTAAAACCGTCTTTCATTTCTCCGAACTTGCAAATCGGACATTTCATATCAATTTCTCCTCTTTGTAAAATCAGAAGTCCATAACTGCGTATTAGGTTCATAAACTGTGATAATATATTCTATATCATCATTTTGATCATAAGCCGAAACAACATGAACCGGCCTATTATCATCATATCCAAAAATAAGCCTGCTGGGATATGGAGTATCATCAAGATATTCTTTTATGACCATACCGTTTTTGATGACATCTTTTATCGTATCAGGCGAAAAACCGCGTTCCGCCATACGTTTAAAAACATGTTCGGAAAAGATGTATTTCACAAAATGACCTGTTTTTTCCTTTTTAAAATATAGCTTGTCAATCCAGCCATCCTTTCGACCTATCTTCACTATATCATAAAAATCGATAAGCTTCAATCTAAATTGGCGCAAGACGAATGTTTTCCAAGCATTGACAGCCTCAAGTAACAAAAATAATTTTTTTACACTTTCTTATTTTCTTGACAAAGTATAAAAATAAATTGTATTATATACCGGTTTAAATTTAATAAAGGGAGAGAAGCAGTATGAGTAAACCGGTTATAGGAATAACGGGCAGCTGTTTATTCGAGGGTTCCGCGGGCCTGTTCGCGGGGTATGAGCGTATGTACACCAATGCCGACTATGTAAATGCGGTTCTTGCCGCAGGCGGTGTTCCCGTCATGCTTCCCATCATCGAAGACGAAAAGGCCGTAAAGGTGCAGGCTGAAAGCGTTGCAGGCATTATCGTGATGGGCGGCTATGATGTTGATCCGCACTTTTTCGGCGAGGAACCGCTGTCTTGTTTGGGCGAGGTTCTTCCGAAGCGGGATGTGTATGAAACGGCCCTGATAAAAAGTGCACGCAAACTGAAAAAGCCGATCTTCGGAATTTGCCGCGGTATGCAGATTATGAATGTGGTTTTCGGCGGTTCGCTGTATCAAGATATATCTTTGATACAGCGGGATATTCAAATTCAGCATACACAAAAGGCGCGGCCTACTACCCGCACCCACGGTATCGTAACCGAGGAAGGCTCGGTCATGCGAAAACTGTTCGGAAAAAAGGATACGGTGAACTCTTTTCATCACATGGCACTAAAGGATATCGCAAAGGATTTTGCAGTAACGGCCAGGGCTCCGGACGGTATTGTCGAGGCGATAGAATATACGGGCGAAGAATATCTGATGGGCGTTCAGTTTCACCCTGAAATGACGGCACGCTGCCACAAGCCTTCACAGGATTTATTTACGGAATTCGTAAAGCACTGCTAGGCGTGTGATCGGTTTTACGGTTATGATTTTAGGCAATACGATAAACAGGGGGGCTCTATTCTGTTCTTCGTTTGTCTGAATAATAAAAGGCACTGCCCGAAAGTTCTTTTTTAGGATTTTCAGGCGGTGGATAATTAGAACCTGTTCGATAACTTCGTTGTTGAACAGGTCTATTCAAGGTAACCTGCTTTGAAACCGAAGTTTTTGAACAGGTTTATTCGTGCGGAGACTTTAATACCCCGACGTTTTACGTCTACGCTCTGCGTCGTACCATAAGGGTATTAAAGCCGACTGCAACCACCTTATGAGAACAACATATTCCAACGCTCTGCGTCGAAATATGTTGATTTTAAAAATCCCTTATTTAGAGGAGAAAAATATGGCTGATAAAAGCAAATTGGGACTTTTGAGCATCTGTCTGCTCGGGGTCAATGCGATTGTAGGAACCGGAATCTTTTTACTTCCGGGCAGGGCCGCGAAGCTGGTCGGCGTACCCAGTATCGGTGTTATACTGTTTGATGCCGTACTGGTTATTTTGATAGCTCTTTGTTTCGCCGAAGCGGGCGGGCTTTTTAAAAAGAACGGCGGCCCCTATGTTTACGCAAAAGAGGCCTTCGGTGAATTTGTCGGTTTCGAAGTCGGTTTTATGAAATGGGCGATTATGATTATTGCATGGGCGGCCATGGCCGTCGGTTTTCCCACTGCACTGGCAAGCGTATGGCCTGCTGCCGGAGAACCGTTTATGCGCAATATCATTGCAATTTCTCTTCTTCTTTTTTTGATGATTATGAATATTGCAGGTGTTAAAATTTCGAAGATAATCAATAATGTTATTACGCTTGGAAAACTGGTCCCGCTCGTTTTCTTTATTCTCTTGGGTATCTTTTTTATAAAAGGCGATAATTTTCAGCCCATGCAGTCCGTCGAACC
>CAUTPO010000151.1:0-4466 GCA_963540475.1 uncultured Treponema sp.
AGATGCCGCCCGCGCCGAAAAAGCATGGAATGATTTTGTAGCCAGCGGAGAAAAGGCAATTCCTGCGGAAGAGTTGTATCAAGAGCTAGGGTTATAATTTTAATGAAAATCAATTATACCCCGCTGGCAAGTAAACAATTTTCACGACTCGATAAACCGATACAAATAAGAATCAAAAAATATATGACCGAAGTTGCAGCTTTGGATAATCCGCGCTCCCGCGGAAAAGGTCTGACGGCCAACCTTTCAGGTCTATGGAGATACCGTGTCGGTGATTACCGTATCTTATGCTGCATCAAGGATGATGAACTAATTGTTACCGTTCTTGAGATCGGGCATCGCTCATCGGTGTATGAATAGTAGAGCTCATCTATTTCGTATAATAATACACAAGAAGCTGCGTACGGTCGCGCAGATTCAGTTTTTCCAATATCGAAGAAATATAGTTACGGACGGTGCCTTCGCTTAAAGAAAGGCGCTGCGCAATTTCCTTATTATTAAGTCCATCAGCTAATAAATCCAGCACATCGTTTTCGCGTGCATTTAATTCTTTAAATGCTTTCCGCTCCGGTTTTGCAACGGGGAGGTTTGTAATAATTTCGGAATCGAAGACAACGCTTCCCGCTGCAACGGCGTGCAGTGCAGGCGCCAGCAGGCGGATATTCTGTTTTAAAATATAGCCCTTGCACCCGAACTTAACGGCCCGCATAATGTATTCTTCGTCGTTAAAGGTTGTCAGTAATAATATTTTTGCGGCTCTGTTTTGCGCAAGGATTTTTTCCGCAGCCTCGATACCGCTCATTTTTTGCATACGGATATCCATCAGCAGAATATCAGGTTTATACCGCGCAAACAAATCTTCGGCTTCCGCACCATCCGAACCGCAGGCAACAACCGTAAAATTATTCGCCGTCAAAATTGTTTTAAGCGACTGTATCACCAGCGGGTCATCATCTATTATTACGATATTCATTGTATGCCTCCGTAAAATGGTATCATTTCTTTGGAAATGTTATATGCACCTTAAAACCGTCTTGGGAATAAAAATGAATGGTACCGTTATGTCTTGCGGCAATTTCACTTAAAACGGTAAGCCCGATTCCCTTAACACAGGGGTCGGAAAAAGAATATCCCGATCCGTTATCCTGTACCGAAACCGAATAAAAGGCAGGATGTTCCAAAACGCTGATAGTCATTGCCGAAGCGTCGCTGTGCTTTAACGTATTTGAAAGACATTCTTTTATTACCGAAAGAATATCGTATTTTAAAGTGTACGGCATGGTTTCCGTTTTACAGGTCAACTGTATGTGCAAGGTCTGTACAGCCGAATTAATCAGTTTTTCGATACGGGTTTGTAAATCGAATGAATCGTCATGGAGATTATGAAGACAGCTGCGTATTTCGGTCAGTCCCGTTTCCAACGACTTTTGTAACACATCGAGCTTTGTTTTTACCTCATCCTGCACGGCAATATATTGTAACGCATTTACCTGTAATACGGCGGCACTAATGGTATGACCGATCGAGTTATGCAGTTCTCCCGAAATACGATTCCGTTCAGCTAAGATCGCTGCTTCCAAATTTTTCAGCACTTCGTTTTGCAGCTGCCGTTTTTGAACCTCGTTTTGAAGAGTGCGTTCGGTAAGCGAATCCTGCAAGGCTGTAAATTGTTTGGAAATACTATCGTATCGTTTTTTTTCGACTGTATAAAAAAAGATGATGGCGGTAAAAACAAAGAACAAAAAGTTTACACTGATAAGGGTTCCGCACAAAACGAGTGTTTTAAAAACGGTCCATACCGCACAAGAGTGTTCAGCCGTTTCGTTTTTCCCGATACCGAAATCAGAAATCAAAAAAACAGGCGAAAAAAACAAAACGTCCTTACCGAAAACAACTGCGGAAAGCAGAAAAAGAGCAATGCATACGGTTTTCGCTTTTTTGTTCTCGGTCATTTCCAGCCAAAGCGAGCCGGAAAAGAAAAGCATAAAATATTGCAATGCCGAATTGCTGCCGGACTGCATCAAAAAAAGAGTGCAAAAAAGATTTATCAAAAATAAGCGTAACAGAACAAACATATCGATAAAGCGCCCCGCCGAACCGGCCTGCAAAACATATCCGCATTGTAGCATAATCCGCTCAAGAATTAAAGAGAGCCGAAACTATCGCTTGTTCCTTGCAATTTTTCATCACTCTTTTCATATTGCCCTCGGCTGCTCTTTTTGCTATAATCGCCGCTATGCAAATATCCTTGGACAAGATAAAAGACCTTTCCGTTACCATTATGGGGCTGGGCTTAAACGGAGGCGGTTCGGCAAATGCGGAGTTTTTCGCACGGCACGGGGCACAAATAACGGTTACCGATTTAAAGTCGGAAGAAGAATTAAAACCATCGATAGAAAAATTAACGGCATTTCCCAATATCCGCTTTGTACTCGGCGAACACCGCATTGAAGACTTTAAAAAGGCAGACATCGTCATAAAAAACCCGGGGGTAAAAAGAGAAGGAAATAAATTTTTACAGGCGGCTAAACAAATAGAATCGGACATTTCGATTTTCACCGCCCTTTCCAAAGCGCCGTTATTAGCCGTTACCGGCAGCAAGGGAAAATCGTCCACAGTAAGCGCCCTTTACTTCGGTTTAAAGGCTTTGGGGTATAACGCATTTTTAGGCGGAAACATAACCGTAAGCCCGCTCGGCTTTTTAGAAAAAACAACGAAACAAACACCTGCCGTTTTGGAACTTTCAAGCTGGCAGCTCGCCGACTTAAAAAACTCACCCCTGTTTAAACCCAAAATCGCCGTTATAACGCCGATAATGCCCGACCATCTGAATTGGTACGGCACAATGGAAAAATATGTTGCCGACAAAAAGCTCATATATAAAAATATGGATCAAAACGACTTTTTAATCGTCAATTATGATGACGGTTGGGGCCGCATTTTTGCCGAAGAAACACGCGCAAAGGTTTTTTGGTACAGCGAATCCCATCTTCCCGATGACAAAGAAGGTGTCTTTTTTGACAAAAACCAAAACGGCTTTTGCAGACTTGCGGGAACCGAAACCCGGCTCCTGTCCGCCTCGGCAAAGGTTCCCGGCATAAAACTGAAACAAAATGTATTAAACGCAGCCTTGGCCGTTTTACTGTACGGAGCTGCACTTGAAAAAATTTTACCTGTAATGGACGGCTACGGCGGAATAGAACACCGTATGGAATTTTTTTACGAAAACGCCGGCATCAAATTCTATAACGACAGTGCCGCCACCATACCAGAAGCGGTAACGGCCGCACTCACAGCCTTTAAAACCCCGCCCATACTAATCTGCGGCGGTACCGATAAAAACCTGAACTTCGAGCCCTTGGCCGAAAACGCCGTCCGTGCAAAAAAGATATTTTTACTGAACGGGTCGGGAACCGATCTTTTAATCCCGCTTTTAAAAAAACACGGCATCAAATATGAAGGCGTTTTCGACACGCTGGACGATCTTTTAACGGCATTAAAACCCAAGCTGCAACAAGGCGATTCTGTAGTTTTATCTCCCGGTGCCGCCAGTTTCGGAATGTTCAAAAACGAATTTGACCGCGGCAACCGCTTTAAAGAAAAGGTAAAAACCTTTTTTCCCTAACCGCTTGGAATCCAAATCGGTACGTCTTGACCTGCTCGTAAAAGATGAAACGGGCAAATCTTATGACATCGAAATAAAACTATCTACCTTGAAGACCGGTGAACACACTTACAAGATAGAACAAAAAAGATTATATTAAACGCGGAAGCTTTCGGCAAAGCTGAAGACGTAGAGCTCAAAGGCTTTTTAGAATACCTTACGGGTACGGTAAATACGAACTTTACGGAGAGGATAGAAATCCTTTTAAAACCCGCCGATCTGTGATATAATACAACAAGTGATGGGGTAGTGCATGAGTACTTCAAACAGAAAATACAAAGACTCGGTGTTTGTCGACTGTCAAAGACTGTACATCCGTGTACAGTCTTTGACTGCGAGTTTTGAGCAAAGCTCAAAACATCGTAATGCTGGAACCACAGCCATCCATAGCGGAGTATAAAAGCAGAGAGTATAGTTATGGGTACTGCAAATAGAAAATATAAAGACTCGGTTTTCGTCGATTTATTCAGCGAGGACGAAAAAGCGAAAGAAAATTTTTTATCTCTTTACAATGCCTTACATGGTACACATCTTCCACTTTCGTCTCCCGTAGAAAACATAAGGCTCGATAACGTCATGTATATGAACATAATCAACGACGTTTCCTGCCTTGTAGACGGTAAAATCATCGTCCTCGCGGAACATCAGTCTACGATAAACGAAAATATGCCCCTACGCTTTTTGCAATACATCGCAAGGCTCTACGAAAAACTGCAAGCACCGACTGACCGGTATTTAAGAAAGCTCTCAAAAATACCCACACCGGAATTCTACGTATTTTACAACGGCACGGAAGACTACC
>CAUTPO010000152.1:0-4454 GCA_963540475.1 uncultured Treponema sp.
TTATCGTATCCTTTTATTACAGCAGTATCGTTCGATTTCGGTATTGACTGTTTTATCGCGGGAAAACCTGAGCATTTATCGTATCCTTTTATTACAGCAGTATCGTTCGATTTCGGTATTGACTGTTTTACCGCCAACCCGTATAATCGAACCATATCATATTTTAAGGAAAAACTTATGCCTCTATTGCAGGAAAAATCGAAGAAATTAGGTACCTTACGGCACAGTACCGCTCATGTGATGGCCGAGGCCGTCATCAAACTTTTTCCCGGCACGAAGGTTGCGATCGGGCCTTCCATCGACTACGGGTTCTATTATGATTTTGAACTTCCGCGCCCCATTACCGAAACCGATCTTCCTTCTATCGAAAAGGAAATGCGGAAAATTTTAAACACCCGGTCGAAATTCGAAAAAGAGGTCGTTACTCGCGAGGAAGCCTTAAAAATGTTTCAAGACCAGCCCTATAAGATCGAACTGATAAACGGGCTTTCCGAAAACGAAGAAATCAGCATTTACCGTTCAGGTGAGTTTACCGATCTGTGCCGCGGCCCGCATGTGCAGTCTATGGCGGAAATAAATGCACAAAGTTTTAAACTTATGAAGACGGCAGGAGCGTATTGGCGCGGCGACAAGGACAGGCCCATGCTTACCCGCATTTACGGCACCGTTTGGGAAAAGCCGAACGATTTAAAAGAATATCTTGTAATGCTCTCCGAGGCCGAAAAGCGTGATCACCGCAAAATCGGAAAGGCTATGGGCCTTTTTCATATCGAAGAAGAAAATCCGGGTCAGATTTTTTGGCACCCTAAGGGCTGGACCTTGTATCTGACTATTCAAAATTACATACGGGCACGCTTAAAGGAAGACGGGTATGTAGAGGTACACACGCCCTTCGTTATGCCGCGTACTCTGTGGGAGCGTTCGGGTCACTGGGCTAAATATAAAGAAAATATGTTTATAACCGAAAGCGAAAAGCGGATTTTTGCGTTAAAACCGATGAACTGCCCCGGCCATGTCGAAATTTTCAAACAGGGCACTAAAAGTTACCGCGATCTGCCCCTGCGCATTGCGGAATTCGGCTCCTGTACGAGAAACGAACCGTCCGGCTCCCTGCACGGGATAATGCGTATCCGCGGCTTTGTGCAAGATGACGCGCATATTTTCTGTACGGAGGATCAAGTACCTTCCGAGGTTATGAAATTTTGCAGCCTTCTTAAAAAGATGTACAAGGATTTCGGGTTTGAAGAACAGAGCATTTTAGTCAAATTTTCGACGAGGCCCGAAGCGCGGGTCGGAAACGACGAAACATGGGATAAGGCTGAAAAAGCCTTGGCCGAGGCGTGTACTGCCGCAGGTTTGGACTATGAAGTTGCCGAAGGTGAGGGGGCTTTTTACGGGCCGAAACTCGAATTTACCCTTATCGACGCGCTCGGCAGGGAGTGGCAGTGCGGAACGATTCAGCTCGATTATCAGCTCCCCTCAAAGGAGCGGCTGAATGCCGAATACATCGGCGAGGATAACGCCAAGCATAATCCCGTTATGCTGCATCGGGCTGTATTAGGTTCTCTCGAACGCTTTATCGGAATGTTAATCGAAAACTGTGCAGGCGTCCTACCGCCGTGGCTTAGTCCCGTGCAGGCAGTTGTCATTCCCGTCGCGCCTGCCTTTAACGGATATGCGGAAACGGTTCAAAAAGAGCTGGATCAACGGGGCTTTCGGGTTATCGCGGACATCGGTACCGACCGCATGAACGCCAAGATACGCAAACATCAGGAAGAAAAGGTTCTGTACCAGCTCATTGTCGGTCAAACGGAGGCGGACGGACATTCCGTCGCAGTCAGAATGAGAAAGGGCGGTCAAAAAACGATGAGCGTAAACGAATTTGCCGAATTCTTGCAAAACAAGGTTAATACCTTTGCGCAGGATGTAGAATAACGCCTATTTGAATAAGCATACCGTCCGCAAAGGGCGGTTTTGGAACAGCCTTATCCCATGCATTAAAAACGGGTAGGGCTGTTTTTATTTGAAGTCCCGCCTTCCAGCCTGATGTAAAGGTGTATTCGGTTTTAAACCTAAGCGTCGGATAGAAAAAACGGCCGTTTTGCCACAAATACCGGTTAATTGCACCCAGTTCTGCGGCAGCCGTAAGACGTGCTCCCTGTGCCCTCTCCTGCGGTTTTACCCCCGGTTCCAATACACCGAAGCGTATTAAAAAACCGACGCCCGCACCGAAACTGATAGTCCAGTCTTTGACATCTATGGCGATCATCAGCGGAAGCTCGGCCAAAAAATTGAATGTGAGGGCTGTTCTGTTTTCGATTTCGGTTATAGCCGCTCGTTTTCCCGTCCAGCCGTAGTGAAAAAACGAAAAATCAACGGACGGATTTATCGCACCGTATTTTGCAAAGCGGTATTCGTATTCGCCGCCGAAATTAAAGGCGGCTCCGGCAGGCGGGTCTTCTTCCTTATCCGATCGGGAAACAACAACACCTGTTCCAAGATAAAACCCGAACGGCGACGGCTTTTTTTTGACCGTTTTCGGTTGCGTACCGTTTTCGGCGGCGGGCTTTTTTTCGATGCTTTCCGTTTGTGTATTGTCTACCGGGCTTTGCTCCTCTTGTGAAAAAGCAGGGTTTATCAGTATCAACACAGACAGAAGGTAGACAGCCCGTTTCAGGATTTTTTTCATTTTATCGTTTTTCCTATTGCTGCAATGCTTTTTGCAACCAGTTTTTCGAATGCGTAAGCTACGGAATTCGCCGTTTCCAGTACCTCTTCGGCCGTAAGGCGGTTTTCGGTAATGCCCGCTGCCATATTGGAAATGCACGAAATACCGCAGACCTTAAGCCCCATGTGGTTTGCCGCCGCAGCTTCTACCGCCGTACTCATTCCCACCGCATCGGCTCCTAAAATACCGGCTGCCCGTACCTCCTGCGGCGTTTCGTATGCGGGGCCCGTAAACTGCATATACACACCCTTTTGCAGGTGAATACCGTTTTCCCGAGCCGTTTTTAAAATAATTTCCCGTAACCGGCCGTTATACACCTCCGACATATCGGGAAAGCGGACGCCCAATTCATCTATATTTTTTCCGATAAGGGGCGAGGGAACTGCAAGGGTAATATGGTCTTCGATCAGCATAAAATCGCCTGCAGCAAACGACTTGTTGACGCCGCCTGCGGCATTGGTTAAAAACAGAACCTCAGCGCCCATCAAGCCCATAAGCCGGATCGGCAGCACTACGTCCTGAATCGGGTAGCCTTCATAATAGTGAATGCGCCCCTGCATGATAACCGCAGGTACTCCTTCTATCTCCGAAAAAACGAATTTGCCCTTATGCCCGGGCGCTGTGGAAACGGGAAAACCCTCAATTTGGCCGTAGGGAATTTCGGCCCGTATCGCCGTTTTTTCGGCAAAACCGCCGAGCCCTGAGCCCAACACAAGGGCAACTTTTGGTTTAAAGGGCAGCTTTTTTTCTATACTTTTAAAACAATGTAACAGCTTTTCGTATGTGTCCATATCGCTCCTCCGGTTACGGCTTTTCGACCAACAGATTGCCCATCAGTTTTAAGTCGGGTATAGTGGATGCGACGGTTTTGTTTTTGAACAGTTTTCTGTCATAGGCGACGGTAAGAACATACAGGTCGTTCAGATAATCGACCAAAATTCTGATATTTGCAGCCAGATTGTTAAACGCCATTGCCCGATACACCTTATCGGTAGTGGCCGTTTTCGTATTTTCTTCCGTTAAGTTTAAAATATTCGGCAAAATATCGCGGCGGACCAGAAAGATAAATTGAGCCAAGGCCAAAATATCGTCATACAAATCGTTCAAGATAAAGCCTTGCAGGATAAAACTTTCGGAATGCTCCGTCAGTTCGGATATGCGGCGCGCCATGGTGGTGTCCGAAAGTATCCCCGTAAAAAGGGGCCGCAAAAACTGGGTCGAGATATTTTCTTTATAGTGCCTGCTTAGCTTCATAATCAATTCGGAAATTTTTCTGTCTTCTACTACCATATCCTACAGCTTACTATAAAAATTTTATTTTTTCAAGTATTTTATTGCGCAAAACTCCAAAAACATCAAAAAGTTTTTAACGGTGCATTGAAGCGTTTAATACAGCTGACAGGTATATCGTCAGTCATATTAAACTATTTCCTTATAGAATTAAGCCTATGGGCTGGTTATTTTTAGAATATCCCATAAGCTTGAGATGCCTGATGCCGCCTTAGGCGTACACGCACACTGCCGTTCGTGTCTTTTTATATTCCCCTTAAAATGCTATAATTAAAAAATCAATGAAACAGCTTATAAAAATTTTGATTGTAGAAGATGATAAAACAATAGCCTCGGTCTTAAAAAAGAATTTGGAGCAATGGAATTTTAATGTACGCTGTGCAAAAAATTTCAGCGCTATCTTGGAAGAGTTTGAAGACTATGCTCCCTCTCTGGT
>CAUTPO010000153.1:0-4425 GCA_963540475.1 uncultured Treponema sp.
AACAAATTTTAAAAGTATATTTTTAAATTAATATTGATATAAATTCAATTTTTTTATATAATCGGAACCCGTATTTCGAGAAGTATCGGTTTTAAAGATTCCGGTCAGTTCGGCAGGATTCGGGAGGAGGTAAATTTGATTCTTGAAATTAACGGCATTTCCAAAACATACGGTGCGGGAAGGCCGGCGTTAAAAAATATTTCTTTCGGTGTGAAAGAAGGCGAAATTGTAGCTGTCATCGGGGCTTCGGGTGCCGGAAAATCGACCTTACTGCGCTGTATTAACCGCTTAACGGAATCCGACTCAGGTCAGATTATTTTTGACGGCAAGGACGTAAACCAAGCCGGAAAAAAAACACTGAAAAGTATACGCTCGAAAATAGGAATGGTTTTTCAGCACTATAATCTGGTGGAACGGCTCAATGCAGCCGAAAATGTTTTGCACGGTTGTCTGGGCGCAATTCCGTTTTACCGCGGAGCCTTCGGGTTTTATACGGCAGAAGAAAAACGGCGGGCCTTATCCCTTTTGGAAAAAGTCGGCCTTGCGGAATTCGTTTACAAATATTGCGGCGAGCTAAGCGGCGGACAAAAGCAGCGGGTTGGAATTGCGCGGGCTCTGATGCAGGAGCCGAAACTTTTGTTGTGCGATGAACCCGTTTCTTCGCTTGACCCCGAATCGGCAAAAACGGTTTTAGATTATATCGCATTTTTTTCTGCCGAGAAAAAAATAGCCTGCCTCATAAACCTGCATCAAATCGACTTTGCAAAAAAATATGCGAACAGAATAATCGCATTAAAAAAGGGCGAAATCGTTTATGACGGAAGCCCCGAAAGCCTGACCGACGAAATACTCCATACGGAGATTTTCAAACGCGGAGAATAGGAGCGCCTGTATGAAATTCGATTTAAGTATTAACGGCAAACGGAAAAAATATTTTCGACGGAATACAAAAACGTCAAAGCAGGCAGTACAAGAAAACGAAAAAGATTTTTTCTTAAAAAAAAGAATAAAAACAACCCTGCTTTTTATATCCTTCGTTGCCGTGTATTACGGTTCCGCAGCTGTAACGGAATTTAAAAATCCAGGTGTTATTTTCAAATTGCCTTTGGGGTTTGTGTGGCTTATAAAAAATTTTATTCCGAATAAGGACTGCTGGAAATACTTTCCGCTCATTTTAAAAACGCTCGGCGAAACTTTTTTAATTGCAACGGCAGCTACTTCATGTGCAGCCGTAACGGCCTTTTGTTTCGCCGTTGCAGGCTCTGCAACGTCGGGACTTAACCGGTATATACGCTTTGCGGTCAGCGCCGCCGCTTCTTTTTCCAGAAACGTGCCGCTTGTTGCATGGGCGATGATTCTTTTGTTTTCGTTTAAGCAAAACAATTTCACCGGTTTTTTGGCCCTGTTCATTATAACGTTCGGACACCTGCTGCGGGCATTTAAAGAGATGATCGACGAAACAAGCTCCGATTCCTTTGAGGCGCTCAGAGCTTCTGGAGCGCCCTATCTTTCGGCGGTTTTTCAAAGTATCGTACCGAGCACGGCGCCCGGATTTGTTTCGTGGCTTTTATACGCTATCGAAAGCAATGTACGGGATTCCGCTTTGATAGGAATTTTAACGGGAACGGGTATCGGTTTTTTGTTTAACCTTTATTTTAAAAGTTTTAGATATAACGAGGCGGGATTAGTCATCCTCGTTTTACTGATTACGGTTTTGATCATCGATATTATTTCGAATAAGATAAGGCGGTCTTTAATATGACGGATACGGAAGATATATCACTGAATAACGGACACTCCGAGCGGATAAGGATACGGACATTTTCAAAACAAAGATGCACGATAAAAATCGTTTTGTTTTTGATCGGCGCCGTAACGGTTTTTACGATGTTCACATTCAAATTTCCCCGCACCGGCGCGCATGCCGCCGTTTCCGATTTTTTACATTATGCAGGAAAAATGTTTTTATCTCCGGCTCCTTCGAGCAGATATTCTCCTTCAGAGCTATTGCATGCACTCGGCGTAAGTTTGGCACTTGCCGTGCTTACGACGGTAATCGGCGTCGTGTTTGCATTTTTTTTAAGCCTTGCGGCCGCGCAAAATCTTTCAAACAAAATTCTTTCGAATATCGTAAGAAATATTTTGTCGGCCGTACGGGCAATTCCAACGATTATCTGGGTTTTGATTTTTTCTCATATTGCAAGCATCGGAGCTGAGGCTGCCGTACTCGGTATGAGTTTTCACAGCACAGCTTATTTGGTAAAGGGTTTTTCCGAGGCCTTTGAACAAATAGACAAAAAAACGATTGAAGCGCTTAAGGCTTGCGGCGCGGGCTACTTTGAAGTAATTCTTCAAGCCGTGCTTCCCGCATCGATAAACCATTT
Source organism: uncultured Treponema sp. (assembly GCA_963540475.1). Lineage (GTDB taxonomy): Bacteria > Spirochaetota > Spirochaetia > Treponematales > Treponemataceae > Treponema_B. The sequence continues at coordinate 2,385 of CAUTPO010000153.1, forward strand.
GATTTCATGGAGTTTTTTCCGCTTTGAAATCAATTTCGGAAATGCAATTGCAGTAGGAGCCGCCGCAGGTGCGGGAGGAATCGGATATCAGCTTTTTATGGCCGGCATTGTATACTTTGATATAAAAGAAGTCGGGCTTGTCAGTTATATGATTTTCGCCGTGTCGATTATTTTAGAAACAGTTTCTTCCCGAATACGTAATAAGATGAGACTAACTTAAATCTCTTACGGTTAGATTATTTACCCATTTTTCTTTTTTCAGCTGAATCCATACGATAACGGTTTTTACGATACTCGTCAGTTTTGAAATGCCGTACATAATAGGCGATGGCCAAAGCGTGAATTTATACAGCAAAATCATTATGGGCACAAACAAAAGGGTATTAACCGAGGTATCGACCCATGCGCCGAGAATGGCATAGCCGCCCGCTCTGGCTACGGCAAATTGTGCATTCAAAAAACACCACAGCGGCATATAGCAGGAAATAAATATCAAAAGTGTTTTTGCAACGCGGTGCGATTCGGGACTGAGTTTTCCGAATACGATCGGTATCAGTAAAATAGACAAGGCTTCCAAAAGTCCGGCAGCAACGCCTGCAACAAAAACCCCGCGCTGGAGCCACTTCGCCTGTATGCGCGCTTCATCCAAATCGTTTTTTCCCAAGGTGCCGCCCACTATAACGCCGATTGATGTATGAATTGCAGGAAACACCAAAAAGAACAGATTACCAATCGTCCAGCCGGCCGACATTCCCGAAACGACTTCCGCCCCGCCGCGGCTATTGTATATCATAGTCGCAACCGTTTCGCTGAGTACCCACGACATATCCGCAATAAAAATAAGAGCAGACTTTTTAAAAATATCGCTGAACAGTTTTATATTTATTTTGAATATATGTTTTGCTTTTACATAAAACAGCGGGTTTATTTTTTTTACAAAAATAAACAGCATTAAAAGTTCCGTCAAGCGTGCAATAACCGTTGCGTATGCGGCTCCTGCAACTTCAAGCCGCGGCGCACCGAAATGCCCGTAAATCAACACATAATTACCTGCGGTATTTACAAGGGTGGAAACAAAGGCTATGTACATCGGTATTTTTACCATTCCGATCTCTCTAAACGAGGAAGCAATACCGGCCGAAAAAGCCATCGGTATAAACGTAAAAATGATAATACCGGTGTATATCATTCCCTGTTCTACAATTTCCCCTTTTGCCGAATTTCCGTTTACGAGTACACTTAAAAAAGCCTTGGGTATCGTAATGCAGACAATCAACAATACGGCGGCAAAAACGAAACACGAAATTTGTTTAAAGCGGTAGGCCTGCTGCATTCCTTTTTGTTCTTTCGCGGCATTATATTGCGACATAAATATTCCGCCTGCACTACACAAAATATTCAAGCCGGTTATGTACACAAAAATAATTTGATTGGCCACATTTACGCCGCTCATTTTTAAATCGCCCAGATCGGCGACCATAAAATTATCGATGAGAGAAACAAGCGCCTGTATAAAAAGCTGTATCATTATGGGGACAGCAAGATTTATTGCCCTTTTATAAAAATGAAAAGGGCCGAAAAAAGAAGATACGTGTGTCATAAAATTTCCATATTATAAAAACGGAAAATGCCGTATCCGTAAATTATCCATACGTTTTTTTACGGCCCGGCAAATCAACAACCTCGACGCTTGCGTCGGGGTACAGTACTCAATGTTTCGCACTGTATGTGTAATCCGGCACGGATGCCGGTGGTTCCAAACAGAAACGAGTTTTTTGCCTTGCAAAAAACTCGCAGTCAAAAATGTACAAGGATGTACATTTTTGACGAGGTGGTTGCAGCCGGTGTTAATACCCCCATCACGGCGCAAGAAGCGCCGGAATATTAAAACCTCTGCACTAATTAAGAAATAACCGTTTTGAATACCCGCAGAATCAACAACCCCGACGCAAGCATCGGGGTATTAAACCCTCCACACGAATAATCTATTGGGAGCCTCTAAAAACATCAGTTTTTAGAGGGTTTCCTTAAATTTAATTTG
>CAUTPO010000154.1:0-4420 GCA_963540475.1 uncultured Treponema sp.
AATACTCGTCCAAAGCGGCGATTTTTTTGTCCCGTATTTTTATAAACGACACAACATGAAAAGACAGTGTTTTGCCGATACTGTATACGTTGACTCGGTAACAATCGAACCGTTTTTTATCCTCGTTAAAATTAAACGGCTTTCAAGAATTACAATTCGCGAAAGGCCGCTGCATCCGTGCGCAAAAAGCACACACAGTCGATCTATTCGATAACGCTGTTATCGAATAGATCGACGAGTTCTAAATCGCGCAAATAGCACGTATTTTAAGGCAACCTGTTCTGAAACTGAAGTTTCCGAACAGGTCTAGTAATAAGCGATGTTTGTTCTATGGTTTTCAGCGGGGTGTTTTTAGGCCTGCTTTTTTCAGTGCGTCGGTTACGGCATTCAAAAAGCCGCGGCTGGTAAGGGTCGCACCGCTTACAACATCGATACCGTCCGTTCCATTCCGGATTATTTTTTTCGGAAGAAATTCGAAGACGGCATCGCTGTAACCGGGCGTGTCGGAATATTCAAGTATGTCGATGGCTGTAATCCTGCTTTTTTCTATATAAACGCTTACCCGTATCGGCCCGATAAGTCCGTCGCCCGAACCTTCAAAACGGCCCGATACGATAGGCCCGCCCGCGCCTTTTGTACACGATAAAAAACAAAAACCGGTAAGAAAAACAAAACACAATCCGAAAAAAAAGCCTTTTTGCATTATAACCTCTTGTAAAACACGTAATATTTTCGTTTGTAATTTTATAAAAAAAAGCAATCCGTGTAAAGCGGGCGGGTAAGCCGGCACGGCGGCTGAAAACCGTGCATAGGTGCCGTTTTCAGCTCAAATTTTGCTTTTTCAAACCTACCGCCTGCACCGTTAAACACCGGAGCCGAAAACAGAACGGAATGTTCCGTTTTCGCATAGCTTTAATTCAAAGGTGCTCCGGTTATCCTGCGGCGTTTACAGGCGGTAAATACGCCATTTATAAGTCAGTTCCTAGCGAGCGGCTTTAATTTCTTCAACCGTGGGCGAAGCGACCCTTTGCAAGGTGAATACGAAGTCATCGCTGCCGTTCTTTGTGGTCATTGTTGCCATATTTCCATTTATACTGAAGGTCGAATGGTTCGCTCCTATAGTGAGCTTACCGTCTTTCAAGGTGAACGGTTTATCCCACGGTTGGGTTTTAAAAATACCGTCGTCTGCGGGATGCGGCGCATCCGTTATTTTATTCGCGGAATATGCTTTTCCGTGCGAAAAACACCAATGCGGTTGGATTTTCCCAATTCCCGACTGAGTGAGCGGGTACGCCTGAGGAGTTCCTCCGTTTTTCTGCAAGGAAACCATACCCCACACAGTTTCTTCTATGGACGGCCCCCCGGACGGAACGTTTCCCCCCGTCTTATTGGGGCAGCCTGTAAGGACCACCGATGCGGCAAACAGTAAACCGATTACCGCACGGGTAAAAAGCGTGCCGCTCAATTTTGAATCGGATTTTATCATTATACATCTCCTTAAGTTGGGAATATTTTATGACCGGTCTCAATCCCAAGACATTCGGCTATACCGTCTCCTGCCTGTTGCATTGTATAAGAAAGTGTATAACCGGTACCAGTGCATTTCCCATAATTGTAACACAACATATACTATTTTGCTGCGGATTTCAAGATTGCAGGAACAGATATTCGGAGTATTTTCTGCATTATAGCACATTTAAGACCTTTTGGAGGCAATAGAATAACTCAATGTGTCCGTTCTGAGAGCGGAGCGGTCAGTTTTCTGCGAGCTTCGGGTTTTTAAAAATAGAGGCGGCCCACAAACACAAAAAGAATCTAAAAGCCTCGCTCGTAATCAGATCGATGTCCATTACGACGCTTACCAAAAGGACGGAGTTGACGCCGAGGGAGCCGCTTTTAAAATTCAAAATCCATTCGATAAATTCCGAATCGTTTACCCCTTCTTTTACGAAGGTCAAAAGAAGATTTTTCAACACGGCGTCTTGTTTTTTCCGTTTCGCAAAAACCTCATCAAGAACGTCGGTCAAAACGGCAGCCGTCGATTTTGTTTCGTTTTTAAAGCGGTCGTAGGCATAATAAAAGCCTTCTTCCATCTTCATAAGCGAGGCCAAAACCAGATAGGCCTCGTCTTCGATATGGGGCGGAAGGCTTTTTCGTCTGAGGATATCCAATATGAGCGGGATAGAGGCCGCCGAGTCATAAATTTCCATTGCACGGATTCCGCATAAAAGCAGTTTCGGGTTGTCCGTCTGCGATAAAATACGCGAGATTTTGACCTGACTGGCCGTGTCGTTAAGACGCGCAAGGGCAATCATCGTTTCTCCCGCCAAAAGATAGTCCGCGCTTTCAAGCGATTTGCGCAAAAGAGGCGCGGCCTGATGGACCTTAAAATGTCCCAGCGTTTCGGCGGCTGCTGAGGCGGTCGTAAACTCTCCGTTTTCAAGCTCGTATAAAAGGGCGTCCTTGTTTGCCGCAGAAAGTTTATCCAAAGACTTTAAAGCCGACAGGGCCGAATACCGTATCGCAAAACGCGGAGAATGCATATACCGGTTAAGCCCGTCCGCAGCTTCGGACGAAGCGATGGCCGTAAGTTCGTGCAGTATTTTTTCTTCGGTTTTAAGGCTTTCGTTCGAATTAAGCTTGTAAAGCAGATTGAGGGTCTTCATATCCCGCGGCGAAAAAATAACTGCAAGGGTGTCTTTTACATGTCTGCCGCCCAAGTTTAAAAGGCGTGATTGAAAAATAATGCCGCACAAAATGATGACGGCTATTGCCGAAAAAAATATTCTGTAGGCGCTCAAATTGGAAATACCGTGCTGCGAAAAAATATCCAAAATCCGTCCGCCTAAAACCGAACCGGCCCCGCCCGTAATGCCGAGCACAAAATAATACAGCATACTCAAATCCATAACGGCCTTACCCGGCACAATGCCGAAAAAGTATGCCTGCGACGCGTCCAGCTGGGCGGTAAAACCCATATTGACCGTAATCGAAAACAAAATTAAAAAGATAAAAGCTGCGGTCGGCAGACCCATGGCAGGTGCCGCTATTGCAGGCAGCAAGGCAGTCATACTAAGGGCCGTAAAGATAACATACATCGGTTTTGCGCCCATTCTGTCTATCAAAAGGCGCATTAAAAGCCCGACTAAAAGGGAGCCTGCCGTCGAAGCGAGCGAAAAAATTATGACAAGATTATCCGGTACGGAATAAACGGCTTTTCCATATACGATGATAAACGGCCGAGCCAGCCCGATTCCGAACTGAATAATAAAAAACGATGCGATATAGACTGTAAAATTCTTGTCCTTAAACGCATCCTTTACGGCAGACGTAAAAGACCCGCCTTCCTCATTCCGCTTATCCCATTTAAGCGCCCGTACTTCTTTTTTGCTTTTTCCTTCCGCCTTTGCGGCTCGTACGGCCTCCTTCTTGTGCTCGAATGCGGGATCGGGCAGCTTGAACAGCAAAAAGGAAGAGGCCACCCCTGTGATGATCCCGATGACGGACGTTATGTTGTATACCGAAACTATATCGAAACCGCGCCGCGTAAAAAACCACAAAAACACGGTCAAAAAAATAATCGCCGCAAAGGTCGCCGAGTTGTTGGTAAGCGATACCCGCACAATGTAGGAACTGCGGTCCTTGCCGGGAGCCAAAATGCCTATCACGGGATTATTGGCTATTATGCCGGCACCTCTGAAAAAGTTAAAAAGAGCAACTGCCAAAAGAAGCATAAACACCGCATCAGCCGTCTTCCCGCTAAAATAAAAAAACGGAATAAACAACATCGGTAACAGAGAAAAGTTGCGCAAAAACCATGTATACGCAAAGGTGTTCACAATGCCGAACCGCCGCACCATCAGCTTACCGAAAGGGATGGCAAAATAGCACATATACATAAATGCCGTAAGCAAACCGATTGCGGTGCTGTTTGCGTTTAAGGCCAGGGCATAAAGCGTGATGGTGTTTCCGGTAACAAGGGCAAACGAAAACGAATTAACCCCGTTGTAAAGGTCGAAAAATTTTCTGCCCTGTTTTAGTCTGAACTTCGATAATTGCTCATTCATCGGCGGCATTGTATATCGTTTTTAGGAAAAGCGCAACAGTACCGCATTATTAGACCTGTTCGGAAACTTCAGTTTCAGAACAAGCTGCCTTAAAATACGATCTTTAAAATCGTGCTATTTGCACGATTTAGAACTCGTCGACCTATTCGATAACAGAGTTATCGAATAGGTCTATTGTAAGTAATACGCAAACGCACGTGCGTAAATACACGATATTTGCCGAAGAGGAAGCTCAACAGCCCTGTCTTGGCTGCCCGAAGTATACCCTCACTTTAGACAAAAATTGATTTCCCCGTTTCCACGGAAATCAATTTTTGCCTAACACGGCTAATAACTCGTATGGGTTCATAAGA
>CAUTPO010000155.1:0-4398 GCA_963540475.1 uncultured Treponema sp.
AATACTTGACAGATAAAAAAACTGTGATATACTTTGAAAACGCAGCCTTTTTAAGGTGCGTGAATTTATTTTTAAAAGGTAAAAAAGGAGTGCTTTATGGAAGAAACAAAAAAGGAACACTTTTCTGCGGCGCAAATTTTAAAATTCGTAATTCCTTCGGTTTTAGGCATTTTATTGCTGATGACTCCGTTTAAGCTTAACGGACAGTCTACCGTAATGGTTTCGGTTATGTCCAAACTGATTAACAGCGGAATCAATTCCGTTGTGCCTATCTACATACCCGTATTAATTGCTATTACGATTTCGTGTATTCTTTCACTGTTATACAAGATTGCAAAACCCGCTTTTATCGAGCACAACGATTTATTGAAACGGGTGTGCAATGTTTCTTATTTTTGGATTGCCGTACGGCTTATAGGACTTGTATTTGCGTATATGACGGCGTTTAAATTAGGGAACGAGATGATTTACGGAGAAAACACCGGCGGGCTTATTTTGTTTGATTTGATAGGCGGCCTTTTTACCATTTTTTTGGTGGCGGGTTTTATTCTGCCTTTTTTGACCGAATTCGGCCTTTTGGAATATGTCGGCGTCTACCTGACTTCGATAATGCGCCCCGTTTTTAAACTGCCCGGCCGCGCTGCCATCGACTGCATCGCATCGTGGATAGGGGACGGTACTATCGGTGTTGCCCTTACGAACAAGCAATACGAGGAGGGGCACTACAATGCGCGGGAAGCGGCCGTTATTGCGACGACCTTTTCCGCCGTTTCCATTACCTTTTGTCTGGTCGTACTTGAAAACGTAGGCTTAACCGATTATTTCGCTCAGTATTATTTGACGGTCGGCGTTGCAGGCATTGTTGCGGCAATAATTCTGCCGCGCATTCCGCCCCTGTCGCTTAAAAAAAACAACTATTTAAAAGAAAGCTCTACGAAAAAAGAAATAATACCGGAGGGTTTTTCAAAAAATCAATGGGGCTTACACCTTGCGGTTAAAAGATCCGAGGAAACGGGAAGCCCGGCACTCTTTTTAAAAAACGGTACGAAAACCGTTTTGGATTTGTGGCTGGGCGTTATTCCGGTCATTATGGCGGCCGGAACGCTTGCACTTATTTTATCCGAAGCGACTCCCGTTTTTTCCATTTTGGGAAAACCCTTTTATCCCCTGCTTTCGCTTTTACGCGTTCCCGAAGCCGAGGCTGCAAGCCGCACTATGATCGTCGGTTTTGCGGATATGGTTGTGCCTTCAATTCTGGCGGCAAGTATACAATCGCCGATGACCCGCTTTATCGTTGCGGCTGTTTCCGTAACACAGCTTTTGTATATGTCCGAAACCGGCGCCGTTATTCTCGGTTCAAACCTGCCCGTAAACGTAGCGGACCTGTTTCTTATATTTTTGGAAAGAACTATTATCACGCTTCCGATTATCGTCGGTCTGGCCCATCTGTTTTTTTAAATAAGGCCGGCTGCCTGACAAGGGGTTGAATTTGAGATATAATCGGCGGTGTAAAGATGTGTACAAAACGGAGCCGGTTCGGTAAACCGCCTTGTGCAAGACGGTTTACTGCGGGCTGTGCGTATGCCGTACAAATTTTTTGAAAGCGGCGCCTTGCAGCGCCTGTTTTCGGTTTTTCAAAAACGAAGGAATGCGGAGCAGATTATGAAAGACGAGTTAAAGAGACGGTATTCCGTCGGCGAAGAAATAGGAAATGCCGTAACGCATGGGATAGGCGCAGGCCTTTCTATTGCGGCCTTGGTCATTTTGATCGTAAGGGCCGTGCGACGGGCGCCGCCTGATTTAAAGGCCTCGTATATAGTCGGCTTTAGCATCTTCGGAGCATCGCTGGTTATCCTGTATTTATTTTCTACCCTGTATCACGCCCTGCCCTTGCGGGTAAAAAAACTGTTCGGTATATTCGACCATTGTTCTATTTATGTTTTAATTGCAGGAACCTATACGGCCTATTGTTTGACCGTCTTGCATGGTGCGGCAGGGTGGACCATCTTCGGCATAATCTGGGGAATGGCAGCGGCGGGTATCGTTTTGTATTCGGTGTTCGGAAGCAGGATTAGGGCCTTGTCGGTTATTACCTACATACCGATGGGCTGGCTGATTATCTTCGCCATCAGACCGCTTAAAGAACAGCTGCCCTTGTTGAGTTTCCGCTTTTTGTTTTTAGGCGGCATTGCGTACACGGTCGGCTTCGTTTTTTATGCAATGAAAAAAATAAAATGGAGCCACGGTATTTGGCACTTGTTCGTGATTGCAGGAAGCATTATGCACTTTTTTTCCCTGTATTTCAGTTTGTAATCGGTAAGAGCGAATTTTTAAACGGGGGTCGTTTAAACGCATTTATTTTTTACGCAGCAGGCAGATAAAAAACGGAGTTCCTATAAGCGACATCAGGGCCCCGACGGGCAGCTCGACGGGTGCCGCTGCGGTGCGGGCAAAGGTATCTGCAATCAGCAAGAAAATGCCGCCGTTCAACATCGAAAAAGGCAGCACGTATTTATAATCGGGGCCCGTGATAATCCGCACGATATGGGGCACAATCAAGCCTGCAAACCCGATAACGCCGACAAGTGCCGTGGAAACCGCTGCAAGAAAGGCGGCAACAAGCGAAATAAGAATGCGGCTCCTCGTTACGTTAAACCCGAGGCTTTCCGCTTTTTCGTCGTCAAACAACAGAAGATTCGATGAGCGTATGGAAAAAAGGGCGAGGAGCAGTCCCGCCGCCGAATACGGAAACATAAGCCGTACATCATACATACTTCTTCCTGCAAGGCTGCCGCTTAGCCATAAGGCGATGGTTTGAATTTTATCGTTGTTCAAAACCGTGATCAGATACGAGGCACCTGCAAAAAAAGCGTTCACGGCAACTCCGGCCAAAATCAGCCGGACGGTTGTTATCCCATCCTTCCATGCAAACACATACGCGAGAAAGGCGGCGCCCACTGCGCCCCAAAACGCGAAAACGGGGGCCAAAAGAATGAGGTTCGGAAAAATCAAAAGAGAAACTAAAAGGCCCAGTTTGGCGCCGCTTGAAATACCGATTATTCCGGGGTCGGCAAGTGGGTTCCGAATGACGGCTTGAAACAAGGCGCCCGATGCGGCGAGGCTTGAGCCGACCAGCAGGGCTAAAATAATCCGCGGCAGCCGTATGTCCCAGACAATAACGGCAAATTCCGGCACCCTGTTTTTATCTGCAAGAATTTTTATTATTTCGGATACGGGTATGTGTGTGCTGCCTAAAGAAACCGCCGCAAAAACGGACAACACCAACACACAAACCGAAACAACCAAAAAAAGAAGCCGTTTTTTTCGGCCCAGCTTCGAAGTCATTTTTATTCGGCCCGGTTTTTAAACGTATCGTAAATAAGTTCTTTTAAATTTTCTACAGCCCTGCCGATTTTCATATTTTTTGCAACAATGTACAGTTCGCTGTCCAGATCGTAAACGCGGCCTGTTTGTACGGCCCTTATTTTTTGCCATATTTCGTTTTGTGCAAATTCTTTTTTTAGCAATTCTGCCGTTTCTTCGGGCTTGGTATGCGTAAGGCGGATAATGATGTCTGGTTGCAGTTTTACGATTTCTTCCATATTTATCGGAACGTAGGCTTTTTTGAGCCCTGCAATATCGTTTGCGATATTGTGAATTTTCAACACTTCCATCAGGCTGCCCGTATAACAGTATTTTGTACCCATCAAAAGTCTTTTAGGCGAACCGAGGATCATCAAAACTTTCGGACTTTTTTTTCCGTTTACGGAACGGCGCAGTTCAAGCGTTTTTGCTTCTATGGTTTGAATAACCCGCGCCGCCTCCTTTTGTTTAAAGGTCAGGTCGCCTAAACGCCGTATCGAATTAAGACAGGCGGTGTATGTATCAAGGTCAAGAAATGCGGTTTTTATGTTGTGGTTCGAAAGAAGTTTTTCTATAAGCGGTTTTGAAGCAAGCGAGCTTAAAAACAAATCGGGATTTAACCGTTTGACCGTTTCAAGGTCGGGGCGGGTTTGGTGGCCTATTCTTGTTACGTTTTTATACATTTCAGGCGGTATGTGGCGGCTTGAAGGAATACCTACAACGTTTTTATACCCCAAGTCGCTTAAGATACCTGCAATAGCCATGGTGCCTGCAATGGCGGACGGTCCCGCTTCCTTTACGGTTTTGTCGGGCAGTTCCCGTTTTTCGGCAGCCTCTATTTTAAAAACAAACATACAGCAAACGATAAATACCGGCACACTGAAAATTTTCGATATTTTCATAAACGGCATTGTAAGGCCAACCGCAAAAAAGGTCAAGATATAATCGTGCCGCAGCACGGAATGACGGTATGGAATTATGTTACCGAAACGGCCGTTTACTTAGATTGTCTTTTTTAAAAACCCTTTACACAAC
>CAUTPO010000156.1:0-4342 GCA_963540475.1 uncultured Treponema sp.
AAGGCCGAGTTTTCGGATAAGATAGTAGCGCTGCTTTTCCGTCATATTGGATATTTCGTTTACCTTCTCCTCGTATTCGGGATAAGAGGCGTCGATAAAATTGGTAACAATTTCTTCAAGATAGATAAGAGGCTTATACAGTGTTTTCCGCGCTTCGTTTAAGATATTTTCGTTTTTGCCGCCCAGCAAGGCTACCGATAACTTAAATTTTGCAATGTATACGGTCGTCAAATAAATCATATCGTTGGCAAGCACCAGCCTTTTATATCCGTCGCCTGCATTGCCTTTTTTTAAAAGAAAGAGAATGTTTTGTTCGTGTTTTAGCAGTTGGTTTATAATTTGGTCATATTCATAAACTCTTTTTGTGTATAATTCGTTTTTTTCCGTTGTTTCTCCGTCCACAAAGCTGCCCCTTTAATTAAGTATATTTTTTAAGAAGTTCTTCGGCATGTTTAATGGAAGCCTCGCTATATTCATCTCCTGCAAGCATCCGTGCTATTTCTTCGGTTCGTGTTCTGCCCGAAACGGCAGATGCGGATGTTCTTGTAGTCTGTCCTATCGTGTTTTTTTCTATCTTTATATGATTATCGGCATGAGAAGCGATAACCGCAAGGTGTGTTATGCAAAGAATTTGCTTTTTTTTCGATAAGGTTTTCATGTGGGCGGCAATGCTCAAGGCAATTTCGCCGCCTATGCCGGTATCGATTTCGTCAAAGATGAGGGTGGACGCCTCATCTCCTGCGGAAAGGACGGTTTTTAAGGCGAGCATGACGCGCGAAAGTTCGCCGCCTGAGGCGATTTTGGTTAGGGGCCGCAAAGGTTCGCCGAGGTTGGGGCTTATCATAAATTCTATTTCGTCAAAACCGAAGGGGCTTGCAATGCGTTTGTTTCCTTCAGGGAGTCTCGTTTCCACACGGACACCGAATCGGGTTTTCGGCATACCGAGTTTGATGAGCACGTCTTCCACCTGTTTTTGCAGGTGCACGGCGGCTTCTTTTCGTTTTTGTGAAATGAGTGAGCCGAGTTTTAGGATCTTCGATTCCAGTATACCGACGGCGTTTTCCAAATCCGATTTTCCCGCTTCCCGTTTTTGCAGGGTTTCAAGCTGGGCTTGCGCCTCTTCGCCATAGCGTAAGATGTCTTTTACCGAGCCGCCGTACTTTTTTGCTAATTTGTAGATTACCGAAAGCCGCTCCTGCACGTATTCGAGCCGTTGCGGGTCAAAGGTTAGTTTTGAAAGATAAGAGTCAATCGAGGAGCCTAGATCGTCCAGTTCGTAATAGGCCGTTTCAAGCCGTTTTGTGTAGTCTTCAAGGCCCGAATCGGCTGCTTTTGCGGCGCTTAAGTTTTGTGCAGCCCTTTTTACGAGGGAAACGGCAGCGCCCTCACCCGATAATAATTCAGCCGTTTTGTTTAACGAGTCAAAGAGTTTTTCGAATTGGTTTAAGCGTTTTTCTTCGGCTTCCAATTCTTCTTTTTCGTCTTCTTTCAGTTTTGCGCCGCTTATTTCATCGATTGCAAATTGCAAAAGCTCTTGTTTTTCTGCAAGCTGTTTTTCGGAAAGATTAAGGTTTTCAAGCTCTTCCCGTTTTGCAGCCAGCTCCGCATACAGCCCCGTAAAGGTCTTAACTTCGTTGTGTATGCCGGCAAAACCGTCTAAAAATTTCCGGTGTTCTGAAACCTTGAACAAGGACTGATGGTCGTGCTGCCCGTGAATGTCTACTAAAAAGGAGGTTAGTTCTTCTGCCTCGTTCCGTGTAACGGCCGTGCTTTGAATCCAGATATTGGATCGGCCGTTTTGTTTTAAGATGCGCCGCATTAAGACCCGCTCGTCTTCAAGATCTATTCCATGCTCCGAAAGCCATGCGCGGGCTTCGGTTTGTTCCTTTCCGATAAAAAAGCTGCCGGAAACCGAGCCTTCTTCGGCACCGGTACGGATAATGTCGGACGAGGTTTTGCCGCCTAAAAGGGCCGATAAGGCGCCTATTAAAACGGATTTTCCGGCACCGGTTTCTCCGGTCAAAACGTTTAAACCGTTTTCAAATTCTATAAAGAGGCTATCTATTAAGGCTATGTTTTTTACGGATAAATTTTCAAGCATCGGTTGTTCCTGTTTGTGTTGCTATTCGGAATAGTATGTATAAGTATACCGCAAAACCGGCGTAAATTCAAGACTTGTGTGTGCCGGGGAATAAATCATGCGGTATGCAAGCTCTCTTATAATATTTTTTTGCAGAACCGTCAGTGTGTTGTCAGGCTTAAAAAACGGCAGTGGACACGGGACGGGTTTTTCATTATAATCGCTTTTATGGTAAATCCCGAAAACATAAGAAATTTCTGCATTGTGGCGCACATCGACCACGGAAAATCGACCCTTTCAGACCGGCTTATCGAAAAAACGAAGATAATAGACGTACGGTATCAGCGGAACCAGATGACCGACGATATGGATATAGAGCGGGAACGCGGTATAACCATCAAAAGCCACGCTGTCCGTATTCCGTATACGGCCGAAAACGGAAAGGACTATATTCTCAATTTTGTCGATACGCCCGGCCACGTTGACTTTTCCTACGAGGTTTCGCGGGCAATCGCCTCTTGTGAGGGGGCCATTCTCATCATCGATGCAACACAGGGCGTAGAATCCCAAACCCTTTCAAATATGTATTTGGCGCTCGAACACGACCTTGAAATCCTGCCCGTCATCAATAAGATAGACTTACCCGCCGCAGACGTACCTGCCGTAAAAAAACAAATCGATCACGATCTGGGTCTTGACTCCGATACGGCCGTAGCGGTTTCGGCAAAGACGGGCGAAAATATAGACGCCCTTTTCGAAGCCATCGTACACCGGTTTCCGCCGCCGGCCGGCTTGAGCGCGAACCCCTTGCAGGCGCTTATCTTCGACTGCCATTACGACCCCTACCGCGGCGTTATCGTGCACGTGCGTATTTTTGAGGGCGTCATAAAACCCGGTATGACAATCCGCTTTATGAACAATATGGCCGAATACAAGGTAGAAGAAACAGGCTGCTTTGTCCTTGACCTTGTAAAAAAGGACTCGCTTGAAGCAGGCGAGGTCGGCTACATCATTGCAGGGATAAAAACGGTTTCGGACGTCGGCGTCGGCGATACGATTACCAATGCGGCAGCTCCCTGTGCCGTGCCCTTGTCCGGGTTTAAACAGGTAAAACCCGTCGTTTTTTCTTCCGTATACCCGACCGATACAAACGACTACGAAGAACTGCGCGAATCGTTCGAAAAGCTGAAATTGAACGACGCCAGCCTGACGTGGGAAAAAGATTCATCGTTGGCGCTGGGGCACGGCTTTCGCTGCGGTTTTTTGGGGCTCCTTCACTTGGAAATAGTACAGGAGCGGCTGGAGCGTGAATTCGGCCAAGCCGTTATTTTTACCGCGCCCTCGGTTCAGTACAAGCTTATTATGCGCTCAGGTGAAACCGTCATCTGCGACAACCCCGCCGACTATCCCGCCGAGGGCCTTATTGCCGGGGCGGAGGAACCGTATATCAAGGCGACGGTCATTACGCCAGTCTCCTATCTGGGCAGCATTATGTCACTTTGTATGGAAAAACGCGGTATTCAGTCGAATATGACCTATCTTGATGAAAAACGCGTAGAAATGATCTACGAAATGCCGCTTGCCGAGGTCCTGTTTGACTTTTACGACCGGCTTAAAAGCGTCAGCCGCGGGTATGCTTCCTTCGATTATGAGGTAACGGAAACCCGCCCGACCAGCCTTGCCAAAATCGATATTCTGATTAACGGAAAACCCGTTGACGCCCTTGCACAGCTGGCCTACCGCCCGCATGCCTACGACAAGGCACGGCACGTGTGCGAACAGCTAAAAGAAGAAATACCGCGCCAGCAGTTTAAAATACCCATTCAAGGGGCCATCGGCAGTCAGGTCATCGCGCGTGAAACCATTTCGGCTTTAAGAAAGGACGTTCTTGCAAAATGCTACGGCGGCGACATTACCCGTAAGCGCAAACTGCTGGAAAAGCAAAAAGAAGGAAAAAAACGAATGAAGATGATAGGCGATGTGGAATTACCGCAGTCCGCATTTTTAGCCGTTTTAAAAACGAAGGAGAATTAAAAACCTACACACAAGGTGATAAGGCTAGCCTATTGCGATGTTTTTCATAAGTCTTTAAGACTTATGAAAAACTCGACGGCATAATATAAAAATCCAATTTGATTTTTATATTATGCACATTATACATGATTTTGGGGAAATGGTATATGGGAAGGAAAAGGACGGTTTTATTTATCGGTAATGGGTAATTTGTAATTAAAAACCGCCGGTTGCGGAAAAAGCTTTCCC
>CAUTPO010000157.1:0-4278 GCA_963540475.1 uncultured Treponema sp.
AAAGGGGACATTTCTATGGTGCTAAAACAGGGGACATTTCTATGGTGTATTGACAAAGGTTTTTTCCGCCTCTTGAAAAACAATTTAAAATGTGATACCGTCAAATTTGTTATAACGGATTTAGCCGTATAATGGTACGTTGTTTTTGCAACAGGAGGTTAAAATGAGTATTTCACTCACTTTGTATTTTGTGCTCGGCGGCGGGGTTTTGGCTTTGCTGTACGCGCTTTTCCGCACGCTTTGGATTTTCCGCCAACAGGTTTCAAACGACAAACTTCGTGAAATCGGGGGCCATATAGCCGACGGAGCTATGGCTTTTTTAAGAAGGGAGTATATCACGCTTATCCCTTTTATAGCCGTCATTGCCCTTTTTTTGGCATTCGGAAACAGCGGTGCCTTAAAATTTCAGGCTGCTTCCTTTTTGCTTGGAGCCGCCGCCTCGATGACTGCGGGCTTTATCGGTATGAAGGTTGCCACAAAATCGAATACCCGCACAACGCAGGCCGCTAAGGATCAGGGTCTGAACGGTGCGCTGAAAGTCGCTTTTTCCGGCGGAAGCGTTATGGGTATGAGCGTTGTCGGGCTTGCGTTTATCGGCCTTTTTATCATTCTTATTGCTGCAACTTCGGTTTTGGGAACGGACGAAGGAACATTTAGCGGTACTATCTTACCGCTCGCTACCGCATTTTCGCTCGGAGCTTCTTCCATCGCCTTGTTTTCACGCGTAGGCGGAGGCATTTATACGAAGGCGGCTGACGTGGGCGCCGACCTGGTCGGAAAGGTTGAGGCGGGTATTCCCGAAGACGATCCGCGTAACCCTGCCACTATTGCCGATAACGTCGGCGATAACGTCGGCGACGTTGCGGGCATGGGTGCAGACCTGTTCGAGTCGTTCGTCGGTTCTTTAGTCGGCGCTATGATTTTGGGACTTATTGTGGACACGCCCGATACTTCTTTACGGCTGAAGATGATGCTCTTGCCCCTGTTAATCTCGGTTGCAGGACTTATCGCTTCTTTAATCGGAACACTGTTCGTTAAGGCAAAGCCCGGTTCCAATCCGCAGACTGCCCTTAATATGGGTACCATGGGAGCGGCCGTTATTGCGACCGTGTTTGTTTTCTTCCTTGTAAAATACGTGATGGGCAGCGAGACGTTCAATAACGGAAAGACCTTTATTCATATTTTCGGTTCGACTATTATTGGGCTTGCAGCCGGCGTTTTAATCGGTATGATCACGGAGTTTTATACCGGAACGGGCAAACGCCCCGTTAAGGGCATTGTGGACGCTTGCGAAACGGGAGCGGCCACGACCATTATTTCCGGTCTTGCGGTCGGAATGAGGAGCGCTTTCCCCGTCATCATTTTGATCGGCGCGGCAATTTGGGGCAGTTTTGTTCTGGCCGGTTTGTACGGAGTCGGTATTGCCGCCGTCGGTATGCTCATAACGCTGGGTATTCAGCTTGCGGTGGATGCTTACGGCCCCATCGCGGATAATGCAGGAGGGCTTGCCGAAATGTCGGAATTCCCGAAAGAGGTGCGCAATATAACCGACAGTCTGGACGCGGTCGGTAATACGACTGCTGCCATCGGAAAGGGTTTTGCAATCGGTTCTGCGGCGCTTACTGCCATCATTCTGTTTACCTCGTTTAAAGAACAGGCTGGTGTTTCAAATGTAGACATAACCGAAATTCACGTTTTGGTCGGAATTCTGCTTGGAACGGTAATTCCTTTCTTGTTTTCGGCCCTTACGATGTCGGCCGTCGGCAAGGCAGCTCATAAGATGATAGAAGAAGTGCGCGGTCAGTTTAGAGCGCGCCCCGGTATTTTGCAAAATACCGAAAAGCCCGATTATAAAAAATGCGTGGATATAAGCACGCAGGCAGCCTTGCGCGAAATGATTGTCCCCGGCGTTGCGGCGATTTTTACGCCGATAATCGTTGGGTTTGCAGGCGGCCCTCAGATGCTGATCGGTCTTTTGACGGGCGTTACGGTTTCCGGTGTTGCGATGGCCGTCTTTATGTCGAACGCGGGCGGCGCATGGGATAACGCGAAAAAGATGATCGAAGGCGGGGTTGCAGGCGGAAAGGGTTCTCCCTCGCACAAGGCCGCCGTCGTAGGTGATACCGTAGGCGATCCTTTTAAAGACACATCCGGCCCCTCGATCAATATTTTGATTAAGCTGATGTCGATGGTGTCGCTGGTTATCGCCCCGATGCTAAAAGCCTTTTGGGGCTAAACTGTAGGCAGCGGCGGGGCTTTCTTTTATCGGATTTTTCCGCATAAGCTGCCTAATTTATACGGTGTACAAAAGCCGATACCTGCCGGGTATCGGCTTTTTTTATGCGGCGCGGCAGCAATCGGTTTAAAAAAGCTCCGTCTGTGCGGCTCGGGCTCTTCGGTGCGGCACATTCTTTCCCGTACGAAAGGCGGTTTGAAACACTGGGTTCCGTTTTACTAGCCTTGCTCCGTGTCCATAATGACGGTAACGGGGCCGTCGTTGTGTATGGACACGAGCATATCGGCACCGAATTCGCCTGTGATGACGGGCTTTTTTATTTCGGCTGTCATCAGGCCGATGAATTTTTCGTAAAGGGGCACTGCGTGATCGGGCGGTGCGGCGCGGTTAAAGGATGGGCGGTTGCCCTTTTTTGTGTCCGCAAAGAGGGTGAATTGACTTACCACAAGAACGTCACCGTCTATATCGCACACCGAACAGTTCATTTTTTCTTTTGTATCCTTAAAAATGCGCATGGCGGCAATCTTTTTTGCAAGAAATTCCGCATCTTTTTCCGTATCGGCAGGTGCTATGCCTATCAAAATGACGAGTCCGAGGCCTATCGTCCGTTTTTCGCCTTGAACGGTTACCGCAGCGCTTGAAACGCGTTGAATGACAGCTTTCATTTTTACTCCTCCGCACCGATTATACCGCCGTACGGCATATTGTCAAGAAAGAAAAAAAAATGTATAGTCTGCCGACGAATAATTTTACACGGCAGGATATAATGTATACAAAAGAATTCGGCTTTGACTTGCCCGAAAACCTGATAGCGCAGGTACCCTCCGAAACGCGCGGCGGCGACCGGCTTTTGGTTTTGAATAAGGCAGACGGAACGGTAACGGATAAGATGTTTTCCGATCTGCCGTTCCTTCTTCCAAAAAACGCGCTGACGGTTTTTAACAATTCGAAGGTACGGCGCGCAAGAGTTTATGCGAAATCGGCCTTCGGTACCGAAAACGAATTTCTTCTTATTAATCCGGCTGCCGGCGGCGATCTTTCCGTATGGCAGGTGATGGTAAAACACGCAAAACGTCAAAAAACGGGCAAAACCTTTACCTTTGCAGACGGAACCTGTGCGGAAATAATCGAGCCGCCCGTAAAAGCGGAAAACGAATTCCGGTTTTTGAAATTCGACAAACCCATAACCGATGAATGGCTCGACAAACACGGGCATATTCCGCTGCCGCCGTATATCCGCAGAGATGACAGCCCGAAAGACGCCGACCGTTATCAAACCGTGTATGCAAGGGCCTACGGTTCCATCGCGGCGCCGACGGCAGGGCTTCATTTTACCGAAGAAATACTGAACGGGCTTAAAAACAGGGGCATTTCGATAGAATACGTAACCTTACACGTGGGCTTGGGCACCTTTTTGCCCGTGCGGAGCGAGCGGGTTGAAGAACACAAGATGCACCGGGAGCATTTTTTTATTTCGGAAAAGACTGCCGAAGCGGTTACCGAGGCCAAAAGAAACGGACGGCCCGTCGTTGCGGTGGGCACGACGACAATCCGCACCCTCGAAGCCGCTTGGAACAATGCCGAAAAGCGGCTTGAAAGCGGAGAATACGAGACGGACATCTTTATTTACCCGCCTTACGAATTCCGCGTTGCCGATAAACTTATCACCAATTTTCACACGCCTGAGTCGAGTCTTGTTATGCTGGTTTCCGCCTTTGCAGGCAAGGAACATATCTTCAATGCGTATCGGCATGCGGTAAAAAACGCCTACCGCTTTTTTTCGTACGGCGATGCCATGCTGATTACCTGAAAAACGAATGTGCAATCCGCTTTATTCGCGCGGAGGGTTTAATACCCCGACGCTTGCGTCGTAACATGAGGGTATTAAAGCCGACTGCAACCACCTTATGAGAACAACAACCCCGGCGGCGCCGACAACACCCTAGGCTTTCGCCTTGCCTGCCGGCCCTAATCCGAAGCGGAAGAGCTTCATGGAGTGAACGGAGCACCCTTATAGGTGTGAACAGCCTACCATTACCGTG
>CAUTPO010000158.1:0-4278 GCA_963540475.1 uncultured Treponema sp.
GTACCCATTCTGCCGACTTCGCCGACGGAATAAGGCGGAAAATTATAATGAAGAATAAAGTTTTCCCTGCGGTCGCCTTCGATATCGTCGTATATCTGTTCATCGAAGACGGTGCCGAGTGTAACGACACCCAAAGACTGGGTTTCGCCCCGCGTAAACAGGGCCGAACCGTGCGGGCGCGGCAGCACACCTATTTCGCAGGTGATAGGCCGAATATCCTTCGTGCCCCTGCCGTCTACGCGTAAGCCCTTATCCAAGATATTTTTCCGTAAAATATCGTATTCTATGTCTTCGAACAAGGCCTTAAACAGCTTGAGCTGAATTTCGTCTTCGAGCTGTTCGGCATATTTTTCCGCAATCGCTTTCCGAACCTTATCGCTTTCCTGCCGTCTTTCGAATTTCGTGGCAAGATAGAGGGTTTTGGACAAGAGCGGATAGGCCTCGTCGTAAATAGCTTTTTTGTTTTCCAGTTCGATTTCAAGCGGCGCTAAGGGGAGTTTTTCCTTTCCCGCAAGTTTCGCCAAATCTTCCTGCAGGCGGCACAGATCCTTTATGACCTCGTGCGCCTTTTCGAGGGCGGTGAGCATTACCTCTTCGGAAACCTCGTTTGCGCCGCCTTCGACCATGGTGATACCTTCCTTGGTTCCCGCGACGACGATTTCCATATCCGCCGTTTCAATCTGTGCAAAGGTCGGGTTTATGATGTAGTTTCCGTCCTTAAACGCAACGCGGGCGGCCGCAATGGGCCCGCCGAAGGGAATATCCGAAATACAGACGGCCGCAGAACTTGCGATAACGGCTATAATGTCAGGCGGGTTTACCATATCGGTGGAAATACAGGTCGGAACCAACTGAATGTCGCGGCCGAATTCTTTTTGAAAAAGCGGGCGCATAGGCCTATCGATCAGACGCGAGACTAAAATCTCTTTGTCCTTGGGTCTTCCTTCTCGCTTTATAAAGCCGCCCGGAATTTTTCCCGCCGCATAGTACTTTTCGTTATAATCGACGGTAAGCGGGACGTAATCGAGCCCTTCTTGAGCCGAATTCGAAGCACAGACCGTAGCCAAAACGGCAGAACCTGCATATTCCGCATAAACGGAGCCGTTGGCCTGTTTTGCCATACGTCCCGTTTCCAAAATTAAATCGTAATCTCCAATTTTGTAAGTTACTCTTTGTGTCATTTACTTATCTCCATTCCATTCGCTGCGGCTTTTTTCCTTATCAATAAGCCGCCGCACCCGAGCCTTTTGGCTGCGGGATTTTTCGAACTTACAACTTAAAATTTTTTCTTAAAACGCGAGTCTTTTTGAATATGACGAACCATAAACCCATACCAAACAGCCTTGCCTGCAAGACCGTTTTTACATTTAAAATAAAATAAAAAATTGTAATGCCAAACGATAAAAGGTACAAAGAGCAGGAAAGCCCCCGTACCCCATCAAATTTACTTTCTCAGGTTCAGTTCTTTCAAGATCGTTCTGTAACCTTCGATATCGGTGCGGCGGTAATACTTAAGTAAACTCCTTCTGTGACCGACCATACCGAGTAAGCCCCTGCGGCTTCCCGCATCCTTAGGATGAACCTTGCAGTGGTTTGTTAACTGAGTAATCCTTTCAGTCAGCAAAGCAATCTGCACCTTAACATCTCCGGTGTTTTTTTCGCCTGCACCGAATTTTTTTACTATCGATGCTTTTTGATCTTTTGTAATTGCCATTTATAACTCCTTACAAATAAACTCTATAGTGTCAAATCGATTAAGATCTTCCGTGTGAAAGGCCTGTGATGGCCCGCCGGCAGCAAGCCGTATCTCATCTTTTTCCGCATAAAAAACGGCCTGCTGTTTTTCTCTCTTATTCTCTTTAAATTCTTCATCGCTGTTTTTTTTAAAAGAAGAAAGAAGAACTCCGTATTTTCCGTCCGGCGGAAAAATCTGCGTAAACAGTCTTTTCGGTGCCGAAACGGACTGCGTGCCGTTTACAGCCCACGCAGCACCTGCAATATCGAATGCAAACGGGTAACCCAAAAGGTCTTTTGCACGGGCAAAATCCCCCGCCGACACTGCTTCGCGAATGGCCGTGGAGCTGATACGTATGCCGTCCTCTGCGGTAACATCACCCACGGAATCGAATCCGAAACCCATTTGAGGCGCCAGTTCTTTTAACCGTTCAGCCCCCAAACCTCTTCTGTATCCGCAATAAAAATCGCCGCCCACAACAAGATATTTTACGCAGATGGTTTTTATCAGAATATCGAAAAATGCGGCGCCTTCCATTTTAGCGAATCCCGCAGAAAAGTCAATAAGTACGGTAAACCCGAAGCCCGATTCTTCGAACTTCTTTAATCTGAGCCGCAGGGTAGAAACGTCGCCCGAATAAGACGCGTTGTTCCGTACCGCAGACGGCGGCCGTACAAAGGTAACGATGCCCGGTGTCAGCTCCTCCCTGCCCGCCCTGTCAAGAACGCAGCCGAAAAGCTCTTTATGCCCCCTGTGCGGCCCGTCAAAACCGCCGATGGTAACGGCCGTCCCTTTCGGAAAAAGGCATTTCCCGCCTTCCGCCAATTCGTCCCACGAAATTATCTTAAAATCATTCATCTATACAAAAAAATGCGAACACGCAAATACGAAAGTACGGCCCGCATTATACGTATTTTACGGCTTTGTTTCAAGAGAAAAACGGAAAAAAGCACGACAAGCGCATAAAAGATTCGGTTGGTAATGCGTTTTACCGTTATACGTAACGGTACATCATACGTTTTTTGCAAAGCCGCCGCAAGACTCCCGTACGCTCCTTCTTCGGGCAGGCTCCGCGCAGTTGACTTTAATATCAATATCTTTCATAATAGGGCAATGCTCGAAAACGATACTACGATCTTATACGGAAACTGGCTGCCTTTTAATAAGGCGCGGCTTGAAAAACTTATCGGCGAAAAGGCCTTTGCGGGAAATTATGCCGTATTTGACTGGGATTTTACCTGCATCTTTTTTGATACGCAGGATAACCTCTTTTTATACCAGCTCGAAAACTTATGTTTTAATCTGACGCCCGAACAATTTTCGGTTACCATTCGGAAAGATATTCCTCAAACCGAACCGTTTAAAAATCATACAAGCGTTGACGGTGCTTTGCTGACGGCTCAAAAACTCTCAGATGATGTGGAAAACGACTACCGTTTTCTCTATGCCTCGTATAAGGGCTTAAACGGAAATACAAGCCTAACGGACATTTCGAAAACGGACGAATACGCCGACTTTAAAACAAAATTGATTAAGCTGATGTGGGGCGCAAGGACGGTATCGAACGTCGACATAGCCCAATCGGTAAGCACAGGGCTCACCCTGCCCGAACTGCAAAGCCTTACCGAAAAATCCATAGACAGAGGATTAACCGATAAAATCGAAGAATACACCATACGCTCGCCTTTCAGCTGCCCGGGAAAAGCGGGCATCGTGGAAACATTTTACCGCAAGGGCATGCGGATCCAACCTGAAATACAAAACCTGCTGGCGGTTTTAAACAAAAACGGCATTGAAACCTACGTCTGCTCCGCCTCGCAGGAATATCCCATACGCGTATTCGCCTCAAACCCGAAATACGGATACTGCGTAAAACCGGAAAACGTATTCGGGCAAAGACGGCTGTTCGATTCCGCACATAAAATCACCGATGAGCATGACCGCTCGATTCCCGCCACTCGGAAAGAAGGCAAGGCCGAAACTATCCGAAAACGCATCGCACCAAAACACGGCGGAAAGGCTCCCGTTTTGGTTGCAGGCGACGGCGACGGCGACTTTTATATGATGGACGCCTTTAAAACCGAGGCCCTTCTTCTGATTTTTAACAGAAACCAAGACCCCAAAACCCGCATTTACGGACTGCTTCAAAAAGGACAGGCGGAACGGGGCAAGCAGGACACGGGTATCATCGTCCAAAACCGTAACGAGGCCGAAGGCACCTTTTGCAGGCAGCCTTGAGAAACGGCGGACACCTATGATCGGTACCGTACAAGAGTACCTGCGCTTGGCAGACAGCGATAATACTGAAGAGGCCGCCAAAACGAAAACCGAAGAACTATCTTCCGCCGTCATCTTCGAAATACTGCACCGTTATCCTGAAAGAAAGGCATGGCTCGTTCACAACAAACATATCCCTGTCGAAATCTTGCGCCTGTTGTGTACGGACGAAAATGCGGATGTCCGCTTTACCGTTGCGATGAAAAACAAAAATGACCGGTATATTTTTGAAACACTGATGAACGATCCCGACTTTTCGATCCGCC
>CAUTPO010000159.1:0-4248 GCA_963540475.1 uncultured Treponema sp.
AAGCGGGTTTGCTTCTTTTTCGGCATGGCGGGACAAAAGCGGAATCTGACCGATACATCTCTTTTAATGTTATTAAAATCAAATCTTTTTTATTTACAGTATTTTCAAAACCCGACTTTGATACGAACCCGTACTTATAACATTGAAGACCCGTTTTTTCGACTTGCTCTATCTCTTTACGAATTATTTTTTCGGAAATCTCGGAATTACGGTACTTAACTTCAAAAAAAATATATCCGTTCGGTCCGGATGTTACGATATCGAATTCGCCGTTTGTTTTTTCTGCCGGATTGTCATAATAGTACGATCCGATTAAGTCAAAGGGTTCCGGAAAAGTTCCGCTTTTATTTTTTCGTATCAAATATTGTTTGGTTATTTCTTCAAATGTTTTGGGGATAAAGTTCGTTTCAAAATCTTCTTTAATGTATCTTTCATAAAAGGCCTTTGTTTCCATTACGCTTCTTTGAGAGGAGTATCTGAAAATATATCTGTAATAGAATTTTGACAGATTATCGCTTATATAATAGCCCGCTTTTTTACGATTGTTTTTATCGTTAATCGGAGAGTGCTTTACAATAACGGTCATCTTAATCAGTTTATCGAGCGTATCGGAAAGTGCGGGACTGCTTGAAACATGAGATTGTGAAAGTATATCGCTGAATTTTGAATATCCGCGGGAAAGCGCATCGAAAACTTCGTTAGCGTTCACCAATTTGCTTAACTCCGATTTAAGATTCATCGTTACTTCATTTTCAAGCCGTGAACCCTCCGATACTATAAGTTCCGATATATTTTCGTAGGCCGTCAATTTCGGATCTATAAGTCTGTTATAATAAGGGATTCCCCCGAACACACTGTACAACTTGACCTTATCTTCATCTGAAAAGTCACTGTAAAACAATGCCGAATCATAATAATCCATAGGTTCTATGAACATGGTTAAGTCTATTCTGCCATATAGAGGATTTTGAACTTCCAAAAGCGATCTCATTGTATCGACAAAGGAGCCGCATAGTATCAGTTTAAGATTTGAATGTTCATGATACTCATCTATGAGTGATTTCAGTATGCTGTCCATTCCGTTTACGGACTCACGTAAATAAGTATATTCGTCCAGACACAGGAGTATCTTTTCTTCAAGGGATTTTTTGAAAATAAATCTTAGGACATCTTCAATTCCTCTAAAAGCAAGCGGCGGCATTCGGAATGCCTCCGATAAAAGAGTTGACAGGCCTTCCGTATTATTATTCTCCGATGTTTGTCTACATTCGTAGTATATGCTTTTTGCTTTTTCATCTGCGAGCGCATGCTTGATGAGTTCACTTTTTCCGATTCTTCTGCGTCCGTAGATAAGTATTGTTTTATTGCCTTTATCGGATAGGCTGTTTTTTAATCGCTTTAGCTCCGTTTTTCTTCCTAAAAATTTCATTTTACTCGGCTCCTTCCGACTCGGTTGCATCCGAGTAAAGTATCTCATGTCGGAAAAGGATTGTCAAGGAGGCTCCTCACCCCGCGTTTATCTTGAGCTAATAGAAAAATAAGTTTTAACTCCTCTTATTTTGTCCGCCCAGTGTTCCAATCAGCGATTTGATAATAAAAGGCTGCAAGTTCGGTTCGGGTCATCAGTTTGGGAACGGGATAAAGCGGGTTTGCTTCTTTTTCGGC
The DNA here is from genome assembly GCA_963540475.1 of uncultured Treponema sp. Lineage (GTDB taxonomy): Bacteria > Spirochaetota > Spirochaetia > Treponematales > Treponemataceae > Treponema_B. Next base: position 1,666 of record CAUTPO010000159.1, read on the forward strand.
ATGGCGGGACAAAAGCGGGATGTCCGCTTCTTTTATGCCCGCAATTTTATCGGGAATGTTCATACGCGCATTCAAGTCTTTTATCGCTTGTATAAACAATTCGGCGCCTTTTTTACAGCCGTCTTGCTCGGTACAAATACCGGATGCCAAGGCCATTTTATACAATTTTTTGTGAACGGTTTTACCGTAGGCTTCCAAAACATAGGGCATGATTACGGCATTGGCTAAGCCGTGGGGCGTTCCGTAAAAGCCGCCGAGGGAATGGGCCACGGCGTGGATGTAGCCCACATAAGACTTTGAAAACGCAAGCCCCGCCTTGTGGGCCGCATGGAGCATATTTTCTCTTGCCCGGTGATTTGAGCCGTCTTTGTATGCCGTTTCAACATTTTCAAAAACAAGCCGTGCAGCTTCCAATGCGAGCGCCCTTGTTTCCTTTGTGGTCGAACGGCCGATGTAGGCTTCTACCGCATGGGTGAGAGCGTCGATTCCCGTAGAAGAGGTGATATGGGGCGGAAGGGTATAGGTTAATGCCGCATCAAGGACTGCATAACGGGGAATCAGCGGAAAACTGATAAGGCCGTATTTATCGTGTTTTTCTTTATCGGTGATAATCGCGGCAAGGGTAACTTCGCTTCCGGTTCCGGCCGTTGTAGGAACGGCAATAAGGGGGGGAAGGCGGCGCAGTACCCGGAGAATACCCTTCATCTTTTCGACGCTTTTTTTAGGATACACGGCCCTGGCTCCCACAGCCTTTGCGCAGTCCATCGGAGAGCCGCCGCCTACGGCGATAATTCCTTGGGCGCCCGAATCTTTATACAGGCTGAAAGCTTCTTCAACATTGGACACCGTCGGGTTTGCTTCGGTTTTATCGTACACGGCAAAGCGTATCCCGTTTTCTTTTAAAATCCGTATAAGCGGGTCCGTTAAACCGTTTGCAACGATTCCCCTGTCGGTTACGATGAGAATTGATGTAAGGTTTTCTTTTTTAAATACTTTATCCAAACCGGAACAGGTCGGAATAATCTCCGGTTCCCTGTACGGGAAAAAGGGCAGGGCCAAGCGAAAGCCGGCTTGATACAAACGGCAATATACAGCTTTTAGAAAAAACATGATGAAATCGAATCTAACATATCTTTTTTAAAATGTCAATAAAACAGTTTTTGTCATAATGATTTTTTGTCATGTAAAAAAAACGGACGAACAGGCCGTTTGAAAAAGGATTAAACTTTTTGAAAATACTGTTTTCCGTTTTCCCCACTCCCGGCCTGCGCGTTCGCATAAGCCGGGTTTTGAGGAGAGCGGCGTTTTACTTTATTTTGTCGATTTCTTCGGGGGTGGATTTTTTCCAAAATTGGCTGCGGCCGATGCCCATGCCGATTTCGCCGCGCATTTCGAGCGTGTCTTCTTTATACTTTTTGCCGTCGGCTTTGCGGAAGGTGATTTTGCACTTGTATATTTTGCCGTCGGCCGGATCGATGATGCTGCCGTTTGCCCATTGTCCTTCGGCTTTTGAGGTAAGCCCCCAAATCCACGGCGTTCCGAGCAAGGACATTTTGTTTACGGTTCCGCTGACGGGAAAATCTTTATACGATTCCTTTACCGCGGTTGCGATGGTGTCGCGGGGCTTTCCTGCGGCGGCAAGAATTTCGCCGTATAAAACACCGTCTTTTTGATAAATATGCCAGCCGGCAGTTAATTCGCCCTCTTCGTTAATGCTGACCCAATAGCCTTCAACCGGGTCGGCGGCAAACACTGCGGCGGCTGTAAACAAAAGCAGAGCCGCGCAAATCAGTTTTTTCATGTTTGAAACTCCTTTTCTATAAATAATGTACCAGTATGGAAGGAATAATGTCGTTTGTCAAGGTTCGGCGAACAGAGATTCGGCATGATACGGCCGGGACTTTTTCAGTTCGGCGCGCTGAACGGCTTGCGTGTTCCGTTCCCAAAAAACGCCGTCCGCATACCCCTGTATGACCGCGTCGCTTTCGGCACGCGCCAAGCGCTTTTCGGTCCAGCAGCAATACTCTTCGTTTTTTTCTATACCGATAAAATTGCGCCCCAGTTTTTTTGCGGTAACCGATGTGGTGCCGGACCCGAGGAACGGATCGAAGACAAGACCGTCTTCGGGGCAGCTTGCGAGGATGAGTTTGGCGATAAGCTTTTCGGGTTTTTGCGTCGGATGATCGGTGTTTTCGCTCATCGACCAGTACGGAATCGAAATATCGTCCCAAAAATTGCCGGGGCAGGTTAAGCGGAAGCTGCCTCCGTCGGTTTTTTCCCAGTCTTTCGGTTTGCCGTTTTCACGGTACGGGGCCAATACCCTGCGCTTTTGTTTTACCGCATCGACGTTAAAATAATAGTCGTCCCCGAGCGTGCCGAACCAAATATCTTCGCAGGAATTTTTCCAATTGGCTTTTGCGCCGCGCCCTTTTTCGCGCTGCCAGGTAATGCGGCTGCGGACGACGGTGTATTTTTTCATGACGGCATAGAGGCTGCACGAACTGCGCCAATCGCCGCACAGGTACACTGACCCGGTCGGCTTGAGTACGCTCAGCAGGCGGGGAAACCACGATTCAAGATAGG
>CAUTPO010000160.1:0-4218 GCA_963540475.1 uncultured Treponema sp.
AAAAACAAAGGAAAGTAAAATGGCAAACAAATACAGCGAACCGGACTACTGGTCAAAAAAAGCGTTTTCGGAAGGGTATCCTGCCCGATCGGTCTACAAGCTGGAAGAAATAAACAAAAAATTCAGCCTTTTTTCCAAATCGGACACAGTTTTGGACCTAGGCGCCGCACCCGGCAGCTGGACGGTATACGTGCTGCGCTTTTTAAATCCGGCGGGAAAGATCACCTCGGTCGATTTAAAGCCCCTCGATTCTTCCGTGTACGATCAAAGGCTCTCCTTTTTTCAAGGGGATATGTTCGACAAAAAAATCATGAACGCGATAAAAGAAGCCGGCCCTTACGATGCGGTAATCTGCGATGCGGCGCCCGCCACTACGGGGAACAAAACCGTCGATACTGCCCGCTCTTCGGGGCTTGCGGAGTTAGCCGTGTACTATGCCCAAACGCAGCTGAAAAAGGGCGGAAACTTTACGGTAAAAATTTTTCAAGGCGGAGACGAACAGCAGCACTTAAAAACACTGCGGGGGATGTTTAAAACGGCCAAGGCTTTTAAGCCGGAAGCCTGCCGGAATTCCAGCATTGAAACATATCTTATAGGGTTGGATTTTAAGGGATAAGCCTTTACGGCGCTTGCACAGACAGTGCCTTAAACCCGCATGTTTTCTTGAACAGTGCAAAACGCAAGTGCTGAAAACTGCGGCAGCAGATAAAACCGCTCTTTTATGAGGATCGTTACAATATATTCAAGCTATCAAAATACTTAAGCAATTAAAATCCGAAATTATCGAGAATTGCATCAGCAGTTGCACCCAAAACGCTATCGATATATGCGGGGTCTTCAAATTTTCTTGACACTTCTTCTATTTTTTCTCGGCGGACGTCGGGAGCGGCCTTGGCGGCTTCTATGGCAAGATGAACTTCCATGGATTTTTGCGCTACAGGCGACAAATTTATGGAGTCGGAAGTTCTCGCTCTTACGGGTCTTTGAGGTTTTTGAGTGTTCTGCACATTTTTGAAGGGCTCGATTCCGCCCAATTTTTCAATCGTCATGCTTTCCTGCCTTCTTAACCTATTATCGGTTAATCATAGTTAAAAGTTAAGGTTGCCCTGTAACAAAAACCGAAAATTCGCCTTTTATCGACGGCCTGTTTTCAAAGTCCTGCCTGACCTCTTCCGCAGAACCCTTGACAATCTCCTCGTGCAGTTTTGTAAGCTCCCTGCCTACAATGACTTCACGGCTGCAATCGATGTCGGCAATATCGGTTAATAGTTTTACGATCCGGTACGGAGATTCGTACAGCACGAAGGCGGCACCGAAATCGAAGAGCTCTTTCAGCCTTTTTTTCCGTTTGCCCGCCTTGGGCGACAAAAACCCTTCAAAAACCACCGTCTTATCGTAAGAACCTGCAATGCTCATCATCGTTCCGAAAGCCGAGGCTCCGGGCACGGGAATGATTTGATGACCTGCATCTCGCGCGGCTTTTACCAATACGGCGCCGGGATCGCTTATTGCGGGAGTCCCTGCATCGCTTGCATAGGCAACCTTGCAGCCTTGGTCCAAAAGTTTTACGATTTTTTCCGAAGAACCGGCTTCGTTTACGGCCCTACAAGACAAAAGCGGCTTACTTATCCGGTAATGGGTCAAAAGGCAGCGGGTATGCCGTGTGTCTTCACAGGCTATGTAATCCGCCTCTTTAAAAACCTCTAATGCCCTCAAAGTTATGTCGCCGAGATTACCTATTGGGGTTGCAACGATAAATAAAGCTCCCACACTTGCACTATATCACACTTTTGGTATTGAATCAAGAGAGAAAATAATGTATTATGGAGATATGTCAGATTTACAGCCATTCTCATGGATGATTTTGGTCTTTGTCGGTCTCTTTTTAATTACATTGGCTTACGGGCTTTTCAGCGCCGGTTCTAAAAAACCGAGCGGTAAGAAAATTCACGAAACGGGAAAAAGAGGAGATCCCGGTATCTGCCCCGTATGCGGGTCGGTGTTAAAAAAAAGTGAGAGCTTAAAGTCCGCCGTGTATCCGGGGAAAGAAGACAAATTATGTTATATTTACGGTTGCCCGCATTGCTATCCGGTTTGTGTCGATGAGGTAAGGCGCGGCTGCCCCGTATGCAAAAAGGAAATCGGTCAGGAATCCCATTTGATAGCCCGCTATTTTAACCGAAAAAAAGGAAACGACCGGGTTCATATTTTGGGATGTTCCAATTGCAGGTTCAGAAGCCAGTCTTGATGAATAATTCTGCAGAACAAAAAAAACGGACCGTTTTGGACAGGATACGGTGTGCGGGAAACGATGCGCGGGCAGGGAAAAAGCTGCCTGCTTTCGCAACGGTTTCGGGCGTCCTTTCCACAAAGATACAGTTAATAAAGTATGCTTCCGAGTATTTGGGCTTTGCCCTCGTTACCACAAAAAGTTTTCAGGTACTGCCCAATAAGGGGAACAGAGAACCCGTTGTGTGCGAACCGGAAACAGGCTGTTTCGGTAATTCCGTCGGCTTAAAAAACGACGGTATGGAAACGGCTTTTCGGGAACTGGCGGAGCTGAGAAAAAAGACCGCTTTAAAGGCGCTTTTGAACGTTTCGCTTTCGGCCTCTTCTCCCGAAGACTTTATCACGCTTATAAAAAAATTCGAGCCGGTTGCGGACTGTGTCGAGCTTAATTTTTCGTGTCCGCATGCGGCGGCGGGCTTCGGTGCTTCTATCGGCTGCGATAAGTCGATTGCAGCGGACTATGTTTTAAAAATAAAAGAAGCTCTGCCAGCCTGCACGGTTCCGATCTTTGTAAAACTCACCCCCAATGTGGAAAACATCGGCGAAGTCGCTGCCGCTGTTATAAAAGCGGGGGCCGACGGCATAAGCGCCGTCAACACCGTAGGACCGAAGGTTCACATCGACCCCCTATCGGGAAAGCCGATCTTGCAAAACAAGCTGGGCGGAAAAGGCGGAATGAGCGGTGCGTGGATTTTTGAGCGGGCGCTTGAATGTATTCGGGAAATACGGCACTCCGTCGGCCCCGATGTTCCCATAATCGGGATGGGCGGCATCACAAGCGGGACACAGGCAGCTTCTATGCTAAGGGCCGGGGCGGACATTATAGGAATTGGTTCCGCCTGCGGTATGCTCGAACAGGACGATTTAAAGCCGTTTTTTGAGGCGCTTGCCTCTGATACGCTTACATGCATAAACGGCGCCGCCTGCGATATGGCTTCCGGTTTTTTGCGCAAAAAAAGAGCCCTCGTTTACGTGCCTAAAAAGATTACGGCGCGGGAAGAAGCCGGCGAAGACGTCATCGTTTTAACCTTGGACGGAGAATGCGAATTTGAAGCGGGGCGCTTTGTGTTTTTATGGATTCCCGGAGTAGGCGAAAAACCCTTTTCGCTTGCGGAAGGAAGCCCCGTGCGTTTAATCGTTAAAAGGCGCGGCGAATTTACACAGGCTCTTTTTGATCTGCGGGAAGGCGATACCGTGTATATGCGCGGGCCGTACGGGCGCGCCGTTCAAATTCCCAAAACCGAAAATGCACTGCTGGCGGCGGGGGGGACGGGGATCGCCGTCCTTCCGGCTCTTGCGAAAAAACTGACGGCTCAAAATACGGCCGTTTCCGTTTATACAGGTTCCTCTGAAAAAGAGGGCAGGGAGCCGAACACGGTCGAAAAAATGCTGATGGCGCTGGGCCCGTACAAAAAAGTATGCGATAACGGCGTTCAGGCTCGGGTTTTACAGGTTTTAAAAGAAGATTTAAAAAACGGAAACATCGGCTTATCCGTCAAAAACAAAGGATCAGCGGACAGCCTTGTTTGTTATCTTGTCGGCCCGACACTGTTTATGCGTGCCGCCTCCGATATTTTAAAAGAGGCCGGCGTGCAAAAGGAGCAGATATTCTTTTCTCTTGAAAAGAATACCATGTGCGGCATCGGAATGTGCGGCGAATGTGCCTGCGGCAGCATTCTTACTTGCAAGCAAGGCACCTTTGTACGGCTGGATATACTCGATGAGGCAGAAGCCTGTTGAAAATCGGGCGTACAGGTCCGTGTTTCAGCTTACTTTACCCCCGCCGTCCTGAGCGGGGCCGCCCCCCTTATAAAACGCCGTTTCTCGGCAAAAAAGCAGTGTCTGAGAGGCCTTCGAAATGATTGAATAGACCTGTTCTAAATCGCGCAAATAGCACGATTTAGAACATCGCATTTTAAGGCAACCTGT
>CAUTPO010000161.1:0-4182 GCA_963540475.1 uncultured Treponema sp.
GTCATAGGGGTGCTTATTTCTTTTCTCGGTAAAAAGAAAAAAGCACCCCTAACCGAGGGATTTTTAAGGGGGCCCCCCTTAAAACATAAAAAAGCCGGGGGCTTAAGGGGGACGCAGCCCCCCTTACCAAACCAAGGTTGTTTTGAGAAAAATTGTACTGTTGCGGGTGTGTTGTTATGCGGGCAAACTGCGCGTTTATGCCGCTTGTTGCTTGTCGCTTGTCGCTTGTTGCTTGTCGCTTGTCGCTTGTCGCTTGTCGCTTGTCGCTTGTCGCTTGTCGCTTGTCGCTAAAAATTGTGTCAGGCACACTGCTGCGTGTCAAGTACTTTGCTAAACTTTTCGCATTTTTTTTGTGAGAATGGTTGTAACTGGTGTTGGTGCCTTTCAATATCATTGGTGTGTAGTATAGGGCTTTTCCTCAAATATATCAACCCTTTTACAAGACGCCCTTATATCAGCTGGCCCAGCTTTTCCCGAATAAATTCGCTTTTTTCTTTTAAGCCGATTTTTCCCGTGTGCAGAACCAGTACGTTCGGCGCCGTAGGATCAAGGCTTGCCCTTCCGCCCGATTCTTTTATCATACGCAACAGTTTATCCACCGAAATTTTCGACACCCGTTCAAATTCGATTCTGACCTTTGACTTTTTTTCTTTTAAACGTGCGATCCACAAGGTATTGCAGATTATTTTAATTTCGGAAAGCGCCAAGAGGCTGTCGACTTCGGCCGGCGGCGGGCCGAAACGGTCGGAAATTTCCGAATACACCTTGTCCAAGTCGTCTTGCGTTTTAACGGCTGCAATTTTTTTGTATATTTCCATTTTTGTTTCGGGAACAAAAATGTATGAATCGGGAAGGTAGCCTGAGTATTCAAGTTCGATTACAGGTTCTTGATGTATTTCGTAATCGCCGTTTTGCAGTTTTTGTACGGCCTCGTCCAAAAGGCGCAGATATAAATCGAAGCCGACGGAATAAATGTCGCCGGATTGTTCTTTGCCCAAAAGATTGCCCGCTCCCCGTATCTCCATATCCTTCATTGCAATTTTAAAACCGGAACCGAGCTCGGTAAAATCGGAAATGACTTGCAGGCGTTTCATCGCAATTTCCGAAAGGGCCTTGTTTTCAGGATACAAAAGATAGGCATAGGCCTTTTTGTCCGAACGTCCGACCCGCCCGCGTAATTGATACAGCTGGGAAACCCCGTACATATCGGCGCGGTCTATGATGATGGTATTTGCATTCGGAATGTCTATTCCGTTTTCGATGATGGTCGTGGCGATCAAAACCTGAAAACCGCCGAGGCTGAAACGTTCGAAAATTTCTTCCAGTTTGTTTGCAGGCATTTGCCCGTGCGCCGTTTCGATTAGAATTTCGGGCAGCAGGGTTTGCAGGCGGAACAGGGTTTCGTCTAAGGTTTCGACCCTGTTATGAAGATAAAAAACCTGCCCGCCCCGTGCGGTTTCCCGCCGTATTACCTCGGCAACTCGATCGGGGTTAAATTCTTCGATAACCGTTTCGACGGGTTTTCTGTTTTGGGGCGGCGTTGTGATGACGCTCATATCCCTGATTTTTAAAAGCGACATGTGCAAGGTGCGCGGAATCGGGGTCGCTGATAGGGAAAGACAGTCAACGTTGTATTTTAATTGTTTTAGCCTTTCTTTATCTTTTACCCCGAAACGCTGTTCCTCATCGATGACCATCAGACCTAAATCTTTAAAGACAACATCTTTTTGAATGATCCTGTGCGTGCCGATGAGTACGTCAATGTCGCCGTTTTTCAGTTTTTGCAAGATCTTGGTTTGTTCTCCTTTCGGAACAAAGCGTGAAAGGCGTGCCAGCTTTACGGGAAAGTTGTTAAACCGTTTGCTTAAGGTTTCAAAATGCTGCTCCGTTAAAATGGTCGTCGGCGATAAAAACGCGACCTGCTTCCCCGCCATTACCGCCTTAAACGCAGCCCGCATTGCAACTTCCGTTTTTCCGTAACCGACATCTCCGCAAACAAGCCGGTCCATCGGTACGGGCTGTTCCATATCCTGTTTGACTTCGGCAATGCAGGTCAGCTGATCATCCGTTTCTTCATAGGGGAAGGCCGCTTCGAAAGCAATTTGCCATTCATCGTCTTTTTGAAACGCAAAGCCGCCGCTCGCCTTGCGCCGCGAATAAAGATCGATCAGTTTTGCCGCAATATCTTCGACCGATTTTTTTACTTTGTTTTTGCGGTTTTCCCAGGCCTTCGACCCCAAAATATCGAGCCGCGGCGCCTCGCCTTCGTTCCCAATGTAGCGCTGAACCAAATCCGCCTGTTCAATCGGAATAAAAACCGTTTCGTCGTTTGCGTATAAAAGATTGATATAATCGCGTTCGGTATCCGAAATTTTTACGCGCTCGATGCCGCGGAATTTTCCGATGCCGTAATTGACGTGCACGACGTAATCGCCGGGGTTTAATTCTATAAATGTATCGATGACGGAACTTTTTGCGGTTTTTACCGATTTTGGAATTCTTCTTCGGCGCCCGAAAATTTCGTTTTCGTGAATGACGAGTATTTTCAATTCAGGAATTCCGAATCCGCTTGAAAGATTAAACGGCAGAATTTGAATATCCAGCCCGCGCAGCAGCTCGGAAATGCGCAGTGCCTGATTATCGCTTTCGGCAAAAACGTAAACGCTCCAGCCGTCTTTAATCAAATTGGAAAGCTCTTCTTTTAAATACACGATATTGCCGAAAAAGCTGCGCGGCGGATCCGTATCGAATTTAACCGTATTCTGATGAGCCGTGTCGGCAATCGTTTTAAAGAAAACCGTTTTTTCGTATCGGGAAGAAACCGCATCGAATGGAAGCAAGATACGCTGAGGTTCGGGGAATTCGGAAAGAAGCGCCTTGCGTTTTTCGTTTTCGTCAAATTGCGTTTTTGTTTTTTTGTAAAGCCCCAGATACTCTCTTTGCAAAACCTCTGCCGAATTTTTTTGCCTGTCGTAATCGATGTAAAAAACGGCAGCTTCTTGCTGGTCTAGATAATCTAAAACGCTGGCCGTTTTTTCAAAACACAACGGGTAAAAAATTTCTTCTCCTTCAAAACCTTTTTGCTCTTTTAAATGCTCTATGAGTTTTGACGAGGCTTTAGTGAATTCGGGCAGGGTTTTTAGATTGTTTTGCAAAACGGAAATCCTTTCGTTATCCCAGATAACTTCTTTTGCAGGAAAAAAGTCCACCGTTTTATATTCGGTTACGGAACCTTGGCTGTTGACGTCGAAGGTTTTAATTTTTTCTATGGAATCGAAATCGAATTGGATTCGGTACGCGTGAGTGCTGCCCGTGTTGGAAGCAGGGCAAATATCCAGCACCTCACCCCTAAGGGCAAATTCGCCGCGCACGGTTACGCGCGGAACCCTTGTGTATCCCCATGCCGTTAAAAGCGCCGCCGTTTTTGAAATGTCGATTTTTTCTCCGATCTTGATGTTCAGCCGCTGTTTTTCGGAATAGGAGACGGGCGGCACAGGCGTCAGCAGGCAGCGTTGGCAGGTAACAAAAACGGCGGGTTTGGCCTGCGCTTTTGAGGTATTCAGCATTCTCATTAAAATTTCGGCACGTTCGGAAAAAACGGGCGCATTCGGCGAGACGGGCCGGTAGGCAAGGCTTCCCCACCATGGCAGCACAAAAAAATCTATTCCCGAAAAGTCCAAATCGGCACGCACGCTTTCTATTTCTTTTTCGGTCGGCACGACAATCAAAACGGTGTTTTTGGTTTTGGATAAATATTCGGTTAAGAAAAAACCGAACAAGCCGCATGATATGCCGGTAATATAATAGGGGTATCGGTTTTCAAAGAGCGTTCCGAAAGCGCTTTTCATATTCTGCCACGAGCGTATTTTGTTTTGAAGGGACAAAAGGGTCATCGCCTTATTTTAGCAAATTTTAAGCAGAACGGCAATATCCTGCATTACAAAGCATAATCACCACGATCTTAAAAAATACTAAAACTCTTCCCCAAAAAGTTGAAACCCACACAAAAAGATGCTATACTGTATCATAATGAAAGGCAGCCGCACCAACAGCAAATACAAAGATTCTCACAAAAAAAGTGAAGCAAAGCACTTGACACGCAGCAGTGTGCCTGACACAATTTTTGTCGACAAGCGACAAGCGACAAGCGACAAGCGACAAGCGACAAGCGACAAGCGACAA
>CAUTPO010000162.1:0-4112 GCA_963540475.1 uncultured Treponema sp.
TTTTAAGACGGTACATTGATAAGGATTATTATGAAAGACGAATTTATTCTGAAACTTATTGAAAAATTTGAAAACGGGCAGCCCGTGGTGCTTCACATAAAGCAAGGCGATTGTGAGCTGCTTTTGAAAAAAGAAGAGGCTTTTCCGAAACCCGAAAGCACGCAGCCGGTATATGCGGCCCCCCTTCCCGCAACTCCCGCACAACAGCTTCCGTTTGCCGGAACGCCTCAGCAAACGGAAGTCCGTCCGGCACAGGCTGCCCCTCCCGCGCCAAGCCCTGCTGCGGATAACCTGACACAGATAAAAAGCCCCATCGTCGGCACCTTTTACCGCGCTCCGTCTCCCGATTCGCCTCCCTATGTCGAAAAAGGCAGTGCAGTAAAAAAAGGCCAGCCCTTATGCGTTCTTGAGGCTATGAAAATGATGAATACGCTGGAATGCGAATTCGACGGCGTAATCGAAGATATTTTGGTGGCAAACGGCGAACTGGTCGAATTCGATCAGCCTATTTTTACAATCAAAATAAAATAACGGAAAAACCGAATGGTAAAAAAGATACTTATTGCGAACCGGGGTGAAATTGCGGTACGGATAATCCGTTCTTGCCGCGAAATGGGAATAAAAACGGTTGCAGTTTACTCTACGGCAGATAAGGACTGCCTGCACGTACGGCTTGCAGACGAGGCGGTCTGTATCGGCCCTGCAGCCTCCGCCAAAAGTTATTTGAATAAACAAGCCCTGATGACCGCAGCCCTGTGCACTGCCTGCGAAGCCGTGCATCCGGGCGTCGGTTTTTTGTCGGAAAATGCCGAATTCGCCGCCGAAGTGGAAAGCGCTGGACTTTATTGGATCGGCCCTAAACCCGAAACGATAGAAATGCTCGGCGATAAGGTACAAGCCAGAAAGACGGCTCAAAAAAACGGGCTTCCCGTAACACCGGGTTCCAACGGCGCCGTAAAAACGCCCAAAGAGGCTGCCGAAACAGCTAAAAAATGCGGATACCCTGTCATCATAAAGGCGGCTTCGGGCGGCGGCGGTAAAGGAATGCGCATCGTTTGGAAAGAAGAGGATTTAGCTGATAATCTTGCGATAGCCTCCGCCGAGGCTGCGGCGAATTTTGCAGACAGCACGGTTTATATCGAAAAATATCTTGCCGACCCGCGCCACGTCGAACTTCAAATAGTCGGAAACGGAAAGGGGGCTGTTTCCATACTCGGTGAGCGGGATTGCTCCGTACAAAAAAATCATCAAAAGCTGATTGAAGAAAGCCCCTCTCCGGGTGTTAGCGACAAGATGCGGGAAGAAATGTGCTCAGGTGCTTTGAATCTTTTTTCTTCGCTAAAATACCGCGGTGCGGGCACCATCGAATTTTTGGTTTCAGGTGATAATTTCTATTTTATGGAAGTAAACGCGCGTATTCAAGTCGAACACCCCGTTTCGGAGATGATAACGGCTACCGATATTATTGCCGAGCAGATCCGCGTGTGCACGGGCGAAAATATGAAGTTTGCACAAGGAATTCTTCCCGTACAGGGTTGGGCGATGGAAGCCCGCATCAATGCCCGCCGGCCCGGAAAAATCACCGCTTTAAATGTACCGGGCGGCAACGGTGTCCGTTTTGACGGTTTTATCTATCAAAATTACTCGGTTGTGCCCTTTTACGATTCGATGATTGCAAAGCTCATCGTGCACAGTGCGACGCGGGAACAAGCGGTGCAAAAACTGCTGTGCGCCTTGGATGAGCTTGTTATCGATGGGATCGAAACGAATATCGAAGAGCAAAAAAACATTTTACAATCGAAGAAGTTCCTATCGGGAAATTTCGGTACGGGACTGTATGCAGAGCTGTTTTCTCAAAAATAAGAGTTCAGGATTTTAAGGCCGGTTTTCTAAGATGCATTCGATAAAAAGAGATTCCGCAAGCGGTAAGCTCTTAAAAATGTTCGTTTTAAATCGAGACGCCTTTTTATCGGGAGAGGATGCGGCGCAAAAGCTCGGCGTGTCCCGCACGGCCGTGTGGAAGGCTGTCGAAGCCTTACGGAAAGAGGGTTTTGAAATTGAGGGAGGCACGAATAGGGGCTATCGGTTACGGTGCCCTTGCGAGGTTTTGCATCCTGCGCTTATCGAATCTGCACTGGAACCTTTTGCGCTTTCAGTCTGCGGCGGCAAAATAGAAGTGTTCGATTCAATCGATTCTACCAATACCGAGGCAAAAAGAAGGCTTTCCGCCGCTATGGATTGTGCGAAGCTGCACGGGACGGTCATTATTGCCGAAACCCAGAGTGCAGGACGCGGACGGTTTGCCGGCAGGGTCTTTTATTCGCCTGCGAAAAGCGGGGTGTATTTGAGCCTTGTGTTTTGCCCCTTTTCGGCCGCACAAGATAAGGCGGCAGTTCCCGACCCGTCCGTGTTTACGGCTCTTACGGCAGCGGCGGTGTGCCGCGCGTTCGGCGAATTCGGGTTCGACGGCAAGATCAAGTGGGTAAACGATATTTTCGTAAACGGGAAAAAGGTGTGCGGTATTTTAAGCGAGGGCGTTATCAGTATGGAACGGAAAGCCGTCGAGGCCGTCGTTATCGGTATAGGCGTTAATGTGCGCGAAAGCGGGGATGGGTTTCCCGAAGCGCTGAAAAACAAGGCCGGCGCACTGACCGGTAAGACCTGCGGCCCCGATTCTCCTGCGTTCATCGACAGGAATGAGCTTACCGCTTCGATACTGTCGCACACGTTTTCGGCCTTGTACGGGCGCGTTCCTGCCGCCGAATTACTCGAAGAATACCGCTCCCGTTCTTTTATCATCGGAAAATACGTCGAAGTTGCACCCCAAAGCGGGAAGCCGTATCGGGCAAGGGTTTGCGGTATAACCGCCGAAGCGCGGCTTATAATAGAGCGGGACGGCGGCACACGCGAGGAGCTTTCTTCAGGCGAAATCAGCCTGTTATTCGTGCGGAAGGATTAATACCTGACGTTTCACGCTTTGCGCCGGTTCCAGCATTATGATGTTTTTGAGCTTTGCTCAAAACTCGAAGTCAAGGAATGTACTTCCTGTGTATCTTTTTTAGCTCGTTAAAAGGAAGTAAGCTCTTTCGCTCGAAGGAACCGATTTCCCTCGCCCGAAGGAAGACAGTTCCTTCGGACGGAGGAAGTACCTTCCTTCACCCGAAAGAAACGGCTTTTTTAGACTTTCGCCGTACACGGATAACCTTATACGATTTCGCGCATTTCTTTTAAGGCCATGCCGCCTTTTGTATACTTCGTCCGCACGATGTTTTGACAGACGGAATACCGCACGTCAAAACTCGGCGCTCAAAATCCGCAATCGGATTTTGGGCCGTTTTCAAACAATTAGGGGCGGCAAGCCGCACGAAAGCCGACATAGTTGAGGCGATTTCCGGGCGGGCTGTGGCGGATAAGACCGACAACGCAACCCTTCGCTTCAAGCTTCCAGCCGCCGCCGCGTTCGACACGCCTTGCACCGGAAGCAGCACCTTGCGGATCGGTAACATCACCATCCTCTATATTGCCGTACCAGTCAAAACACCATTCAAAAACGTTTCCGCTCATATCGTATAAGCCGAGTGCATTTGCTCTCTTTTCTCCGACCGGATGGGTTTTTTCTTCTGAATTATCCTTATACCACGCAACCGCTCCTGTTTCCGCCGTATTCCAGTCAGCTTTGGCTCCGCTTGCACTGTTTAGTTTAGTAAGCCATACATCACCGCACTTGTCGGCATTTGCGCTGTCATTTCCCTGCCAGCGGGCTGCATACTCCCATTCGGCTTCGGTCGGAAGTCTAAAGCCTTTTTTGCTCATATCGGCATAAGAGGCATCACAGTCGGTTGTATTCGTTGAGTCTTTTAATACGGTAGGATCAGTATTGCTTTTGCGGTAGACGCATTCGCTCTCGGCACCCTTTGTCTTTTCAGTATATGCATTACACCACACTATGCAGTCCCGCCAGCTTACCATCGTTACCGGATGATTTTTATTCGCTGTAGGAGGCTTGCCGATATTTATATAATCAGGCTTAGTACCTCCACCACCTGTGCCGTCCCAGCCTTCAAGCCCTTTGTTTGCAAAGGTGTAGCCATTATCTTTAGCCCATGTCAGTA
>CAUTPO010000163.1:0-4099 GCA_963540475.1 uncultured Treponema sp.
AAACCTTTCCCGATTCGGGGAAAAAAGATATTTCCGATACGATTTTCGGGTTTAATCCCTCGTGGGAAAGTTTGTTTTTCGGTTCGGGCAGAATTATGCAGTCGCGCTATATTAAAGCCGGCAGCCATTACCGCATTTACTCGGCGCTGTTAAGCAAGCGTTCTATCCACAGCCCCCCTGTCCACCAGGTCCACCATGACAATACCGTCGTATATTCCGATGACTTCGGTTCTACGTGGCATGTATTGGGAGATGCAACAAACTCTCCTATCCCTGACGGAAATGAAGCAAAAGTGGAAGAACTACCGGACGGCAGCGTTATACTTTCCAGCCGAAAAAATAACGGACGGTTTGTCAGTATTTTTACATATACAAATCCTGATACGGGCGCGGGAAGCTGGAGCACAAAAGAAACTTTGAATCTCGGAGGCGGAGGCGGTACGAACGGCGAAATCCTCGTCGTAAAGGCACGTAAAACCGGTACAAAAGAACCGGTCTACCTTGCCTTCCAATCGCATCCCGACGGTCCGGGACGTTCAAATGTTACTATTTACTGGCGCGAGCTGCCGAAAGGTACTATAAGTGTAAACGATTTTATTTCGGCTTCCGCATGGAACAGCCACAGCTACTTGGTGCAAACCGGAGACAGCGCCTATTCGACTATGGATGTACAACGCGACGGCGGTATCGGCTTTTTATACGAAAGAAACACACGCGGGCTTGACTACGACATAGCGTACAAAAATCTGCCTATCGATGTTATCACAAACGACGCTTATGAGGCTATCTTCCTCGGTACGGGTTCAGTTCAGTGCCCCTACACCGATTTGGAAGGTAAGCCCGTTGCAGAAAGTGTAAAAGAATATTACAAAAAAGAAAAGCTGCACTGGAAAAACTAAACCTGAGCAAAGCTAAACAATCGCAAAGAAAGGATATCTGCTAGGTATCCGTTTTTTGCAGGTCCGAAAGCGCTTTGTTGCGATATACCAAATCGTCCCGCACGGAAAAGCCCTGTTTTTCCCAAAAAGCGTTGCCGTCCTTGTTTTTTTCAAATACAACCAAGGCAGCCTTGTGTATGCCGAGCTTTTTTAACGCAGTCAGTGCGGCCTCAACCAAACGGGAACCGATCCCGCTCTTACGGTAATCAGGGTGAACGGCAGTATGGTAGATATAGCCCCTCCGCCCATCGTTTCCCGCCAATATAACGCCCACAAGTTCTTTCGGGTTTTTGCATTCGGCAACAAAACAGGTTTCGGGGTTGCGCTTTAAAAATGCGGCGAACCCCTCTTTTGAATCGTCCGCATTATTCAGCCCCATTCCCGTACACGACATCCATAAACCGTAGACGGCATCATAGTCGTCCGTACGCATAAGACGTATATTCATAGCAGTATTACGTCCGTCGAATTAAAAAATTAAAAAAGCCCGTGCTCATTTTTTATCGATAAATTGCCGCAGTTTTGTCAGACTTTCAATGACCGAACCCGAATAATCGAGCAATTTGGAATAATATTCTTCCAATTCCATTTTAGAAATACTATTGATTTGTTCGAAAACCGTTTTTATAAGCCTGTGCAGCTGTTCGTGCTGGTTTATCAGATATTCAAATTCGGGGTGTTGTGTCAGACCCTCGTACAGCGAGGCCTGATTTTCGATCCATCGGCCTAAATCGCATTTTGTATGATCGCCGAGCTCCACGCCGTCCGCACCGATTTTGCCGTCAATAAGCGCCCGAACCTTCGTAACCCACGCAAGGTGCTTTAACACGATGAGCGTGTACGGCAGCTTTTGACCGAACGAGGCGGAATCTCCCGTTTTTAAATCGACGCCATGCGAAGCCGCGGAATCTATACTAATTGCACTGTCAATAATACTGTTCGTATTAAACAGGGCACTGCTCATAAGGCTGCTTATTTCGTTGGCATTTTGCTGCATGATAGCAAGATTGTTCTTGCCCGAATCGACCTGTTCTGCAATTTGGCTGATGTGTTCCATGGCGTTATCGGCCCGCGTATTCAAGTCGGCGGCCGCCTGAGGCACCTGCATAACCGCGGAACGGACGGACGAACCGGTGTCGGCAAGGCTGTTCATCTCGGAAGAAATTTCCATAAAAGAATTAGACGTTTCATTTACCGAATTGCCGATCATATCCATGGCATTGCGTGTTTCGTCGGCGGTTCCCCGCGCAGTGCTTAAAACGTCGAGCATAGTTTTCAGCGTTTTGGACGCGTCGGCCGCATTCGAAGCGGTAACCTCGGACAATTTTCTGATCTCACCCGCAACAACGGCAAAACCGAGCCCCGCCTTTCCTGCATGGGCCGATTCAATGGCCGCATTCATGGCCAGCAAATTGGTTTGGGAGCTTACATCGTTTATCGCGGCGATAATATCTTTTACCGCATCAATATTTTGATTTAATACATCTATAACGCTTAAAAGTTCTTTTACCTTGTTTGTACCGCGGCCGACTGCTTCGCTCAACTGAGACGTTACCGAAATTCTACCCGAAACGATTTCAGCAACACGGCTTACGGAATCGGTAATCTGCCCGACCGAGGTACTCGCATTTCCCGCCGAATCTTCCAATGCACTGCTGCACTTGTGCACCTCTTTCAGTTGATCCTGCACCGAAATAATGGAATTCAAAATTGCACGGATCCCTTCCGTAAAAGACTCAAACCGGTTTTCCTGTTTTAGATTTTTGGATATGACATGAGAAGCCACGGTTATTCTGGATTTGATATCCATAGCGATACTTTCGGCCTCGGCCATCAGGTTTTCGACTTCCTTTACCGAAAAGACGATACCGTCCGTTAAGTCTGCCGCCGTATTACTTTTTATACTCGAATCATTTTTTTTAAATGAAAACATAAAGCCCCCTTAAAATCGCGGTTTTTATCCGAAATATACAATAAATCCGCTAAAAATGCAACTATATTAGAGAAACAAGAGATTTAATCGATGGTTACTTTATAGGCATGGCCGAAAGCCCCTCCGCTCCGCCGTATACCGTCCACGCATAAGGTTAAGATACATAAATTTTCGCTTAAGAATGAAACTTATCACCTCATAATCTGTTTTATTCGTGCAGAGGGTTTAATACCCCGACGCTTGCGTCGTAACATGAGGGTATTAAAGCCGACTGCAACCACCTTATGAGAACAACAACCCCGACGCTCGCGTCGAGGTTGTTGATTCGACAGAAATTATATCAACTTGAGAGGTTTTATCATGAAAAAGATTATTTTTCTTTGCGCCCTGATCTTTGCAGGCACTCTGACCTTTGCCGATGAGGGCCATCACATGCAGGACGAAATGCACTACAACCCCAAATCGGAAGCACGCCATCTTGTCATTCCGATGTATCTTTTGGGCGAAACCGAAAACGTTTTAATCGGTGAAGTCGTCGCAGTCGAAACAAAGTACGGCATTGCGTTTTTCCCCAATTTAAAAGGATTGGAAAGCGGCCTGCACGGTTTTCACGTACACGAATACGGCGATTGCGGTGCCACCGAAAAAGGGCTTGGTACAAAGGCCGGCGGACACTGGGACCCTGCAAAAACGAAAAAGCATTCGTTCCCGTGGGACGATAAGGGACACAAGGGCGATTTACCTGCTTTGTATGTCGATAAGGACGGAAATGCGGTTTATCCCGTTTTGGCTCCCAAAATCAAGAAGCTGAAAGAACTGAAAGGCAAGTCCTTAATGGTTCACGTCGGCGGAGATAACCACAGCGATCATCCCGCACCCCTCGGCGGCGGCGGCGCACGAATTGTTTGCGGTGTAATAAACTAACCGATACCTGCGCTTGCAGGTAAACAATCTGGAAAACAACAAGGCTTGCTGCGGAATTGCACATTAAGCCTTGTAGGGCCCTCGATAAGCCGGCGCTTTTCGAGGGCTTTTCTTTAACTTGGCCCATGCCGTTGTTTTCGCACGGTTTGACAGACTTACGAAATCCATTTATCTTTGCGATTTTTAACCTGTACTCGATCGAGGGTCTAAAACTTGCCGCCGCCGAGTTTAAAGCTCAAATTATAGCTGATGGATCCCTTATTAAGCGAATCGGGACTAAGCGGATACGAAAAAGCGGGGCCGG
>CAUTPO010000164.1:0-4088 GCA_963540475.1 uncultured Treponema sp.
AGTTTTTATTTGTATTTTATTAAAATTTATTCGTGTAGAAAAATTAAATATCCCGGAGCCTTATGTTGGGGGTGTTGATGTATGAAAATGAAAAAAGTAAACCCGTTCGATAACGGCATTATTGAACAGGGCTCTATTGGCCGGATTTGAAAGTCCTGCGGTTTGTGCGGAGGCGGAACACCGCCGTCCGTCCGTGCCGGCTGCGTTAAATACCGGTATTTTGGCGGTGCCCGTGCACTCCGGCCCCCGCGCCGATAGATAGACTTGAGGGGCTAGGCCTGCCGTACAGCCGTTATTTTTGCAGCTGTGCGTAAAAATCGTCGGGAACGATGTCCATTAAAATGATGTTATGCTTTTCCCCGTTTCGGATAAGGGCCTCTCGTATTTCACCGGCTTTTTTGAAGCCCGTTTTTTCGTAACATTTTATCGCTCGTTCGTTATAAGCATACACCTTGAGCATAATGTTGTGTAAGTTCAATGTTTTATAGGCGTAATCGAGCAGCAGTCTCATCGCTTCGGTACCGTAGCCGCGCGACCAATAATCCTTGTCGCCGATAAAAATACCTATTTCGCTGCTGCGGTTTATATGGTCGGTATTCAGTAAGCCTATGCTGCCGATCAGTTTATCGGTTTTTCGGTCGATTATGCCGTAATTATGCCCCTTTGCCAATTCGGCCAACAAGGACTGCTCGCTTTCAAACGAAATATTGGAACAAGCAAAAGATAAAAAATCCGCTGTTTCCTGATCGTTTACCCAAACGGTGTATTGTTCCGCATCGTTCATATCGATGGGAGAAAGATAGCACTGTGTGCCGATAAGTTTTTTTATGTGCATAATACGAATCCCGTATCGGAGCCGATCTGTTCTGCTGTACGTGCGGCGAGCGCAACTGCCGCGCCCAAACACGGCACGTTAATGTTTTTCTTTTGACGGCCTATCTCCGATATGGTCCGAATTGTAACCGATTGTCCGCGTCTGCGTCAATGCCCGCGGTTTGATCGGGTGTTTAAAATCCGCCTTGACAAAATAACAAATATCTGTCATAGTGGCGTCGGAAGCTGATGGGGTCTGGTGGCTCCCGCGGTCTTCAAAACCGTAGGTTGCATAATTCGCAATGGCAGGTTCGATTCCTGCCTCTTCCGTTTCCCGCCGCCTTTTATCAATAATTTCTTTTTAAGATTTTTTAAAGTAAAACCGTGTTTCCTTTTTTTGCTGCCTCGTTTAAATTAAATATATCGAATAAAAAAATGTACCGTACTAAAATAAAATTACCGGTTTAGAATGTAAAGACAGGTTTCCATATTCCCGCCCTTTAAAATATGCTTTTTCAAATTCGCTTCCTTGTTTTTTTTGCAAAATGCTTTTTCGAAAACAGTCTTATTCGTAATAAAACCCATCTTCCAATCGGGAAAACTTTCGGGAAGGGAGCCGAGTCCGGCATATAAATCGAAGGCTTCCGCCTCGCTTCCGAGCCGTTCGCCGTAGGGCGGGTTCGATAAAATAATCCCGTAATCGAAGGGCGCTTCCAAGTCGGCAAAATCGGATTGAATAAAATCGGGGCGTTCGATGTGGTGCGTGATACCCGCCTTTTGCAATTCCCGCCCTGCGATGATACAGGCCCGCTCTGCATTTGCTTTTGAAAGCGAAACGGCTTCTTCCGAAATATCCGAGCCCGTAATCCGCGCAAGACAGTCCGTGCGCACTGCGGCGGCCGCCTTGCTTTTTTCTTCCGTTAAAATACGCTCCGATTTTTCTTTCGAAAAACAGACAAAATTTTCAAAAGCAAAATGCCGTGCAATCCCGGGCGGTATGTTGTAAGCGTACCACGCCGCCTCTATCGGAATGGTACCCGAACCGCAAAAAGCATCATGTAAGGGAATTTTTCTTTTCCATTGCATCAGCTGAATCAAAACGGCGGCGAGCGTTTCCCGTATGGGAGCTGCCCCGCCGCTTAAACGGTAGCCCCTTCGGTACAGCGGTTCACCTGAAAGGTCAAGGCACAGGTACGCGTTGTCGTTTTCCATATATACGCGGACGATAAAACGGCTGCCTGTTTCGGGGAGTGAATTCATCTTCCATTTTTTGCACAACTTTTCGCATACGGCCTTGTGTACGACGGCCTGTACCGCGTGTTCCGACGACAGTTTCGATTTATACGTGCGCACCTTGTCTATGACAATGCGGGCGTCTTTCGGAAAATAATTGTGCCAGTCTGGAGAAAAAACAAGCTCGAATAAATCGTCGAAGTTGTCTGCCTTGCCGGTGTTTACAAGGGCAAATACCCTGTCGGCGGTGCGCAAAAAATAGTTTGCCCTAAACATTGCGGTAAAGGCGTCGGTTTCGTCTGACGTAAAAAAGACCCTGCCGGGCAGTCTGTTATACGGTTTAAACCCTAAAAGTTTCAGTTCCCTCGTCAAAACGGGTTCGGCTCCAACCGCGCAAAGGGCAATAAAATCGTTCATAAGGGCAATATAGCATTTTTCGATTTTTTTTGATATACTGTTTTACATAAAATTCGCGAATGGAAATAGTGAGGATTGTGCCAGTGAAAAAATATACGTTTTTTAAATTAACCGTGTTTGCTTTCGGCGTCTTCTTGTTGTGTGCCGGCTGTAAAACGCTGCCGTCAAAACCGAAGGCCGTTTTAATCGAACACCCTGAACGCTTTTTTTGGGAGATAAAAACCGATACCGCATCGGTGTTCGTTTTAGGAACAATTCACATTGCGGATAAGACCTTTTATCCGCTTGAGGAAAATGTTTTAAAGGCCTTTGATTCGGCCGACATGCTTGTAAGCGAAATAGGCGGGCAGCGGGAACTGATGTTGGCTGTTGTCGGCATACAAAAAAGAATCGCGGAAAATATCGAGGTCGATCCGAAAAAGAGTGTGCGCAATTTTTTGTCCGAAGATGATACGGAATTTTTAAAGGTCAGATTCGGCGAAGCAAATATAGAAAGGCTTTTTCTCTTTAAACCCTGGGTGCTTACGTCGGCAGTAAATAAGGCTACCATCGAAGATACAAAACTCGACTTACAAGAGGGTATCGATTTTTATCTTATGGCACGGGCCGGCGGCAAAAAGATAGAAGCGCTGGAATCCATTGACACACAGCTGGATATCTTATTTAATAACAAGACCATCGGTTTTGAAGAACAGATGGAAATTCTGAAGGCTGCAATACAGGAATTAAAAAATCCTAAAAAAACGGCAGCCCAATACACGGAATTAAAGCGGCTTTATGTGCATAACGATAAAAAGGGCCTTACGCAATTTATCCGCGAATTGATGAAGGTGCCGGGAATGCTTTCGGAAGCAAATCAAAAAAAATATTTGGATAGTCTTTTAAAGGACAGGAATATAAAATGGGCGGAGAAATTGGATGCCTATCTTAAAACTGACGGTACCGTTTTTGTGTTTGCGGGGGCTGCTCATTTTTTGGGCGAAGACAGCGTTTTCGAAATTATGAAAAAGAAAAGAATGATAACCGAGTCTGCCGATACCGGTATTACTCGATAATAAATAGAAAAAAGTAACGGAGGAGAAAAATGAAAAACATAAAAACCATTTGTCTGGCTGCGGCTGTTTCGGCCCTTGTGTTTGCCTCGTGTAAAACGAAGCACGAAAAAAAGGCGCCGCCGCCTGAGCCGAAAAAACAGGAAATTGCTTTTGTGCAGGTTGCCGATAGGGCACAAATGTCTTACAACAATTTGAAATTTACGATTTTTATGTCGGACGGTACGTCCTTTCAGTCGGTTACGGATATTGAAGGCCGGGCGATTATACAGCCGAACCCGTATGTGCAGATCGTAAAAATAGCCTACGATTTTACCGATTATAGGCGACCTGACGGCAGGCTGCTGGCAAAAGAGGATTTCAAATTCGCAAAAAAATTAAAGACAAGGCCCAATTCGAATATTCAGGAATTCGAGCTTAATTTTACGGCATTTGCGGGAGCTAAAACCGTTTTGATTTTGGATATGTTTTGATGTTTGATTCTATTCGGCCTTTATATCCGGCATTTGTGTTAAGGAAACCCTCTAAAAACATCAGTTTTTAGAGGGTTTCCTTAAATTTAATTTGCGATGT
>CAUTPO010000165.1:0-3994 GCA_963540475.1 uncultured Treponema sp.
CTTTGTTTTTGAGAATCATTGACAATAGTTCTTTGCACAGTTCTTCGTCCTGCATTACGGTACAAAGCATAAAATCATCCGCCACGGATGGCGGTGGTTAAAACCCTGTCGAGTTTTTTGCGCAGCAAAAACACTCGAGATAAAAAATGTACACGGACGTACATTTTTTATCGGTCGTCAAAGCTCTTTTTCATCGGCACCCCCTCACTTGTTGTATTAAACCTGTTCTGAAACTTCAGTTTCAGAACAGGCTACCTTGAAATGCGATGTTCTAAATCGCACCTTAAAATGCAACAGTTGAACAAAGTGTGAACTTTGGAAACTGCTGCATTTATGCGCGGAACGCGCATACGTTAATAAGCGATGTTTGCGAAGCAAACTCGCCGTGTTTTTAAGCGGTACCATTTGTACCGCTTAAAATAAACCTGCTATTTGTACGATTTAGAACTCGTCGACCTGTTCGAAAACACAGTTATCGAACAGGTCTATTATACCACAAATCGGCGGGTTTTAAAAGAAAAAAGCTTTTTTAATCAAAAGGCTGACCTGTTATAAAGCTTTTATCCCTTCACAGAAAAGCCGGTTCCTTCGGCTATTTTAGCAATATCAATCCCAAGCCGTTTAAATGCTGCCGAGCGGTACCGTATCTTACAAAAGTACTCGTGTCCTGCCTAAGCCGAACACCGTGATTGACAGGCACGGAAAAAACGGCTACACTGTAGTTAAAGATTTATACGCACAAGGAGTTGTTATGAAAATAGCAATTAACGGATTTGGAAGAATCGGAAGACTCGTTTTTCAGTCTTTGGTAAACCAAAATTTATTGGGAAAAGATACATTTGATGTCGTAGCCGTTGCAGACCTTTCAACGGATGCAAAATATTTTGCATATCAGCTAAAATACGATTCGGTACAGGGTAAGATGCAAGCCGACATAAAAACGGACGGGGACGATACGCTCGTTATAAACGGTCATAAGATAAAATGCGTTTCCGGTAAGGGCCTTACGCCTGCACAGCTGCCGTGGAAGGAGCTCGGAATCGATGTCGTTATCGAATGTACGGGCATATATACGAACGAAAAGGCCTACGATCATATCGCAGCCGGTGCAAAAAAGGTTATCATCAGTGCACCGGGCAAAAGCGCCGACCCGCAAAAACCGATTAAAACCTTTGTTATGGGTGTAAACGAAAACGAATATAATCCCAAAGAACATCTTGTCGTTTCAAACGCCAGCTGTACAACCAACTGTTTGGCTCCCGTTGTTCACGTCCTTTTAAAAGAAGGCTTCGGTGTAGAAACCGGACTTATGACGACGATTCACTCGTATACGGCAACCCAAAAAGCGGTAGACGGCGTTTCATTAAAGGATTGGCGGGGCGGAAGAGCGGCCGCAATCAACATTATTCCTTCGACGACGGGGGCTGCAAAGGCTGTCGGCGAGGTGCTTCCTTCAACTAAAGGAAAGCTGACCGGTATGTCTTTTAGGGTTCCAACCCCCACTGGTTCGGTGGTAGACCTTACGTTTAGGTCGGAGAAGGAAACGTCCATTCAGGAAATAGACGCTGCAATGAAAAGGGCGTCCGAAACGTATTTAAAAGGTATACTGGCTTATTGCGATGAAGAAATTGTTTCTACCGATATTATCCACGATGCGCATTCTTCGATATACGACAGCAAGGCGACACTGCAAAACAATTTGCCCGGCGAAAAGCGTTTTTTTAAGGTGGTTTCGTGGTACGATAACGAATGGGGATATTCGAACCGGGTTATCGATCTGCTCAAATTCATTACAAAATAAGCGGAAAGCACTAAAACCGATACGCCGGTACACGGTAAAAAGTGCCGCGGCGTAAAAAAACCTTGCAAGTCAAGTTAAGAGCCTTGCAAGGTTTTTTCGTTTTCTCCGGCCTGCGCCTTTCAGCAAAACGGCAGCTATTCGGCCATTTCAAAGCCTTCGGGAATATCTATATTGGAAGAAACGGTTTGTACGTCATCATCTTCTTCCAGCTTATCTATCATTTTTAAGGCTTTTTGCGTGGTTTCCTTATCAAGGGCAAGGTAGGTATCGGGCACCATCGAGATTCCTGCGGAAACGGATTCAAAACCCTTTTCCTGTAAGGCTTCGAGCACGGACGCAAAGTCGGCAGGATCGGTCGTTACAGTGATGATACCGTCTTCGGCCGCAATATCTTCGGCCCCCGCTTCCAAGGCGGCTTCCATTACCTGCTCTTCGCTTGTTTTTTCCGCATCGTATTCGATAACGCCTTTTCTGTTAAACATATAGGCAACCGAACCTGTTGCGCCTAAGTTTCCGCCGCTTTTTGTAAAAATATTGCGGACACTGGCGGCCGTTCTATTTTTATTGTCGGTCAGCACTTCGACCAAAACGGCGACCCCGCCCGGACCGTAGCCTTCGTATAAAAGCTCTTCGTAGTTAACGGCTCCCAGCTCTCCCGTGCCTTTTTTAATAGCCCGTTCGATATTGTCCTTAGGCATATTCGCAGCCCGTGCCTTTAAAATAGCTGTTCTAAGCCGAGGATTACCCGCAGGATCTCCGCCTCCCATCTTGGCTGCAATGGAAATTTCTTTAATGAATTTGGTAAACAGCTGGCCGCGTTTGGCGTCCGCCGCTCCTTTGGCGTGCTTAATCGTCGCCCATTTACTATGTCCCGACATGGAAAAACTCCTTAATAATAGAAAATATATAATATACACACTTTTTCTAAAATAATGCAATGTATAATTTTACATAAAATCAATAACCGTGTCAATGCTTTTTTGAAACAAGAATGAGGGTATATAAAAGTCAGATAAGAAGAAATCAAATAGCCGTCTTTCTTCCATAATATTTTACTTGAATAAAATCTGTTTTTTCAGTATATTTAAAAGTACTTATGAAAAAGCAACTAAAACAAACAGCATATATTTTTTTAGTCGCGCTTATAGTATGCGCCGTGTCCTGTTCGGACAATGTAAATAGAAGGCTTACGTTACCTGAAAACGGAGGCTCGGCTTTAAAACAGCCTAAAGAACCACAACCTCAAAACCCGCAGCCCCCTTCCAACTCGTCGGATTCCGAAGAAAACCATACGCCGCCTGATATATCCCCCGGTGCCGAATCTAAAAAACAAGTGCTTTTTAAACGCCTTTTGAATGCGGCGCTGCGTTTTGAAAAAAGAATCGATGTCGGCGATTTGCACATAAGCTGTAAAACCGACAGCAAGGGCCAAAGCGAATGTAAGCAGCTGTATTCCGATTTTTTGGACTATCTGGACGAAAACTCGCTTTTTCTTTTTCATTTGCCGCCGTCAAAAGATATTACCTATAAGTATAAAAACGATAATGAAGACGAAACGGATTCGTATGAGCTTACCTTTCTTATCGAAAGCGCTGCAGCCGATGCAGACTATCAACGGCTTATACAGGCTTTTGAAAAATTTTATAGCGTTGTACACGAAAGTATGTCACAACCGGAAATAAGTTATGCGTTATACCGCGAACTGCAAAAAAATATCGTGTATGAAGTAAATTCAAGTTCTCAATACCAAAGGACGGCAGCAGGAGCGCTTTTGGACGGCAAAGGCGTATGTGAGGACTACAGTCTCAGTTATAAAAAACTGATGAACGGCGCAGGCATTCAAACAGTTTGCGTAGAAGGAAAAGACCGAACCGTATATACGGAACCAACTGTCGCTCATATGTGGAATCGAATTAACCTTAACGGTCAATGGTACAATGCAGATGCAACATGGGACGATTACCAATGGGCTGGGCAATATCTGCGCTCACATAGCGAGGGAAAATATTTTTTAACATCGGACAACCGGTTTTACGGCGCCGATGCATTAAATCACCCGCTGATATATCAAAAATACCTACCGGTGCCGGCTGCAAACGATGTACGCTATGAAAACGCCGATTGTATTTTCCGCAACGGCGATAAAAAAAGTGATCCGTTTTATCATCAGGGCTATTGGTACTATTTTTCGTA
>CAUTPO010000166.1:0-3970 GCA_963540475.1 uncultured Treponema sp.
CTTTAGCATTTTTTCTTCTTTTTTAATACCTTCACTCAAAAATTGATTTCCGTGAGATGGCCTGCATTCCGATTGCTTTTTTTTCGGTTTTATTATATCATTCGCCCCTTATCTGCACTTGCAAATTTATATACTCAAGGAGTAAACAATGCCTTCTTATCCGTTCAGCGAAATAGAAAAAAAATGGCAAAAATATTGGGAAGAAAATAAGACTTTTAAGACGGCCGAGGATCCCGGTTTTCCGAAAAACAGGCGCGCCTACGTATTGGATATGTTTCCGTATCCGTCGGGCGACGGGCTTCATGTAGGGCACCCGGAAGGCTATACCGCCACGGACATTTACAGCCGTTTTTTGCGTATGAACGGGTATAATGTTTTGCACCCGATGGGCTTTGACTCGTTCGGGCTGCCGACGGAAAACTATTCCATAAAAACGGGGATTCATCCGCGGACGGCAACCGCCAAAAACACCGACAATTTTCGAAAACAGATAAAGTCGCTCGGTCTTTCCTACGATTGGGATCGGGAAATTTCTACCAGCGAGGCTGAGTATTACAAATGGACGCAGTGGATTTTTTTGCAGCTGTATAAAAAGGGGCTTGCCTACGAAAAAGAGGCTCCCATAAACTGGTGCCCCTCGTGTCTGACCGGGCTTGCCAACGAGGAGGTAAAGGACGGCCGCTGCGAAAGGTGCGGTAACCGGGCGGAGCGCAGGAATATACGTCAATGGATTTTAAAAATAACCGAATATGCGGATAAGCTTTTAGAAGGGCTTGAAGAACTGGACTGGCCGGAAGCCGTAAAGCAGATGCAGCGTAACTGGATAGGAAAGAGCGAGGGTGCCGAAATAGACTTTTCCGTAGCGGACGCGGATGGCCGGGCAACGGAGCAAAAAATAAAGGTGTATACCACCCGCCCCGATACCGTCTTCGGTGTAAGCTATATGGTGTTGGCCCCCGAACATCCGCTTGCCGAAAAACTTGCGCACGGCGATCATAAAAAAGCAGTCAAAGCCTATATTGAAGAGGCTGCAAAAAAGAGCGATCTTGAACGGACGGATCTTGCAAAAACAAAGACGGGTGTGTGGACGGGCGCCTGTGCGGTAAACCCCGCGACAGGCAGGACCATTCCCGTTTGGATATCCGATTATGTGCTCATTTCGTATGGAACGGGCGCCGTTATGGCAGTTCCCGCCCACGATGAGCGCGACTGGGAATTTGCGTCCAAATTCGGCCTGCCTAAAATAAGGACCGTCGTTTCCGAATCTGAGTGGCAAGAACGAGGCGGCGCGGCAGATTATTCGGCGGCCCCTGAAGCCTGTATGACCGAAGACGGGTATGCGGTCAATTCCGCCGAATTTACAGGGCTGAAGACGGAAGATGCTAAGGCGAAAATTACGGATCATCTTATACGGCTTGGGGCGGCAAAACGGGCGGTCAATTACAAGCTGCACGACTGGATATTCAGTAGACAGCGGTATTGGGGCGAACCGATTCCGCTGGTACACTGTCCCGCCTGCGGCACCGTTCCCGTGCCCGAAAAAGACCTGCCGCTGACCTTGCCTGAGGTTAAAACCTATGCACCGTCGGGTACCGGTGAAAGCCCGCTTGCCGCCGCCGATTCGTGGGTAAACACCGCCTGCCCGAAATGCGGCAAACCGGCAAAGCGCGAAACGAACACGATGCCGCAGTGGGCCGGTTCGTGCTGGTACTATCTTCGGTACACCGACCCGCACAACAATACGGAATTTGCCGGCAAAGAAAAATGCGATTATTGGCTGCCTGTCGATTTGTACATAGGCGGGGCCGAACACGCCGTGCTCCATTTGCTGTATGCCCGTTTTTGGCATAAGGTCTTATTCGATCTGGGACTTGTTTCTACAGCCGAACCTTTTAAAAAACTGGTTAACCAGGGCCTGATAACGGCCTTTTCGTATATGCGCAAAAACAAAACCCTCGTTCCTGCCGACGAGGTAAAAAAAATATCCGACACGGAATTCGAAGAGGCCGCTACGGGCGAAAAACTCGAACAGGTCATTGCAAAAATGTCAAAGAGCTTGAAAAACGTCATCAACCCTGACGACATCGTAAAAGAATACGGGGCCGACACCTTCCGCCTGTACGAAATGTTTTTAGGCCCGCTTGAAGCCTCAAAACCGTGGAACACAAACGGGATAATCGGCGTATTCAGGTTTTTGGAAAAGGTATGGAATCTTTTTGAGCGGGAAAGGTATCAAACGCCTGTCAACGATACATCGACGGAAGAAACAAGACGGCTTACCTCGATTTTGAACAAGACGATCAAGAAGGTAACCGAAGATACCGAAAGCCTTAATTTTAATACCGCCATCAGCCAGATGATGATATTCGTCAACGAGCTTTCCAAATACAAAAAGATACCGCAATACGTTTGGTACAATTTTGTTAAACTGCTCGGGCCCTATGCGCCGCACCTCAGCGAGGAGCTGTGGCAAAAACTCGGTAATGACGAATCGATCGCCTATTCTCATTGGCCTATGTATGTGGAAAAATTCTGTACGGATAAAACGTGTACGATTGTCGTGCAGGTGAACGGAAAGGTACGCGGCACATTCGAGGCGGAAATCGGCTCTTCGAAAGAGGCTTTGGAACAAACGGCCTTGAAAAACGAAGGAGCCGTCCGCAACATCGCAGGAAAACCGGTAAAAAAAGTCATCGTTGTACCCGATAAGCTGGTCAACATCGTCGTATAACCGATAGCATAATATCGGCCGGTGCGATACGGTAATATCGGAGTGTCCGATACGGTAATATCGGGGTGTACGATACGGTAATATCGGGGTGTGCGACCCTATAAGGGCGGGGAGACCGTAAGCATAATTATGCGGTGAACGTAAGTATAATGTCTTTTCCTTTTAAAACTTGCCGATCTGTGGTATAATAGACCTGTTCGCTAACGGAGTTATCGAACAGGTCGACGAGTTCTAAATCGTACAAATAGCACGATTTAGAACATCGCATTTCAAGGTAGCCTGTTCTGAAACTGAAGTTTCCGAACAGGTTTAATACAACAAGTGAGGGGGTGCCGATGAAAAAAAGCTTTGACGAACTTACCATAGCTGATGATTATATGTTCTACAGGGTAATGGAAAATACGGATATTTGCAAAACACTTTTAAACATTGTACTGCACGATAAAACAGACACCATCACGGACATTCAGCTGCAAAGAACGATAGCTGATGCCGGAAGTGCAAAAGGCGTACGCTTTGATGTATGGGCGAAAGATTGCAACGGTACAATCTACGATGTGGAAATGCAGGCAATCAATAAAGACGACCTTGCCAGACGGATACGCTATTATCAATCGGCAATCGATGTAAGCGTGCTGGATAAAAATCAGCCTTACGAAGCTTTGCCCGATACATTTATAATCTTCTTTTGTACATTTGACTATTTAGAGCAAGGTTTACCTGTTTATACGTTTAAAACCCTCTGCACCGAAAACACAAAAATACACCTTGCCGACGGCATAATCAAAATCATACTGAACAGCAAAGCAGCCGAAAAAGAAACAAACCCTGCATTGAAAAGTTTTTTGCAGTATATGAACGGAAAAGCCGGCTCTGACAGCTTTATCCAAAAAATAGAGCAAAGGATAAAAGAGGTAAAGATGAGCGAAGAACTGAGGAGGGAATATATGTTAATAAACTCATTTGAAAGAGATGCACGTCATGAAGGCTGGAAAGACGGTATAGCTCAAGGCAGAAGTGAAGGCATAGCCCAAGGCAGAAGTGAAGGCATAGCCCAAGGCACATACCAAAAAGCCCTTGAAACGGCAAAGAACTTGATTGATATAGGCTTATCGACTGAAAATATCTCAAAAGCTACAGGTTTAAGCTGTGAAGAAATAGAAAAGCTGTAAGTAGTGGGGATTTTGGCGGATGGTACCCACCCGAGCAGTGTGAGAGGTACCGCCGCTATAGGACGGA
>CAUTPO010000167.1:0-3928 GCA_963540475.1 uncultured Treponema sp.
ACGTAGGGAATCCCCGCCATTTCGAAAAGCCCCTGAATTATACCGTCCTCGCCGAACCGTCTATGCAAAATGGGAAACACAACGTCCGCCGGCGGAAATTCGCGCCCGCAGTCAGACCCTTTTTCGTTCCGCCGCCCGGAATAACCGATACCCGCTTATCTTCGCTTTTTTTATCTTCAAAACGGCCTTAGGATTTTTTATACGATAGCGTACATATAATTATTTACGCTATCGCGTACGAATTCAACAGCCTCCAAAATTCATATTTTGTTCGGCTGTTGAATTTTAAGGAAGGTTTTAGGGCCGAGTCGTTCGGCCGAAAGGATTAAATATGTAACGGGCTTTTTTGAAACGCGGCGTTCTCTTTTGCCGTTTCTCCCGTTTTTTCGGTTTTTTCTTTGGGAATATATTTTTCCGTAAACAAAAAACTGTGTTCGATGGCCTTGGTGGGGCAGACCTTTATACATTCGCCGCAGCGGATACATTCGGGGCTGTTCGGTGTCAGGTACGTCGGAATATCTATCTTACAGATCCGTTCGCATTTTCTGCATTTGATGCACTTATCGTTTATTTTTAAGCGGTACAGGCTTATCGGGTTAAACATACCCAAAAAGGCACCGAGCGGGCATATAAAGCGACAAAAGGGGCGATATACGATCATCGACAGCATTGTAACGATCATTAACACGGTAAATTTCAGCCCGAATAAGGCCCCGACGGAGGACGCGAGGTTTTCGTTTACCGCCATAAGCGGCAGAGCCGCAAATAAAACTCCCGACGGGCAAATCAGTTTGCAAAAATACGGACTGCTTATCCCGTACTTGTCTTGCAGGGTATACGGCAAAATAAAAACGAACAGCGCAAGAATAACGAATTTCAGATATTTCAAAACTGCAGAAACCTTTTTAGGCACCTTGAATTTGCGCAAGGGGATTTTATCCAGCAAATCTTGAAAGAAGCCGAATGGGCAGGCATAACCGCAAAACAGCCGGCCTGCACCTATCGCAAACAATGACAAGAGCCCGACGACGTAAAAGGCGATATTGAATTTCGCGCTGCCTATGGTAGCCTGTATGGACCCAATGGGGCAGCCGAACACCGCACCCGGGCACGAATAACAATTTAAAACCGGCATACAGACCTTTTTCATCGGGCCTCGGTAAATTTGGCCTTTTAAGAAGCCGGTCAAATTCCCGTCCACAGCGAGCATTCCCAGCGCCTGAATGATATGCCGTTTTTTGTTGAGCGTTTTTTGCATCTTTTGTTTAGCCAATTCCTATACACTCCAAACATACGTTTATGGCTTTTTTTAATACGACGGAAGCCTCTCCGCGGTAGGCCCCGTAGGCCGTACAGGCGGCGGCTATAATCAAAAGGACCGCTGCCGTAATTTTTTTGTTCATTCGAATTTCCTTTGCTTAATATATCTGTTCGATAACTTCGTTGTCGAACATCGTATTTCAAGGTAACCTGCTTTGAAACTAAAGTTTCCAAACAGGTTTAATGTAATGTTCCTACAAAATAACGCGAGGCTGCCGAATTCGCGTGCAAAAAACGCAGTATAATCCGCGGCGTTTGCCGAACGGTAATCTCGAAAGTAAAGTAAGGCGCAGCATGTGTGCGGCTTACTTTACCGTCCGTTTAATGCCCGTTATTTTTTACCGTATCAAGGGCGTTTTGCATGGCTTTGGAAAATTCTTCCAGGCCCCGGCTTCCGATTAAAACATCGTTTACGGAAGACGCAATAATGGAACCGTTTTTGTCCACAACGATCGTCGTCGGCCATGTACTCACCTTTTTGAACAAGGCGTCAAGGCTTGTGTGATTTTGGACTATCGTATAACCGCATTTGGCCTTTTCGGTTAAGGTTTTTGCCAACTCGAGGGCGTGCTGATCTTCAAGACTCACGTCGCCCGTTATTCCCAAAACATTGCAGTTTTTTTCTTTAAAAAGCTCGTATAGTTTTGCAAGCTCAGGCAGCTCCGCCTTGCACGGCGGACACCATGTCGCCCACAGGTTAACCATCGTAACATCATAGTTTTTAAAGATATCGCTCGTAACCCGGTTCCCGTTAAGGTCGGCCGTTTCGAATACCAGCTGTTTTACCTTCATCATAGCCGCTTCCGCAGAAACCGGATCGATACAGGTAATTGATGGTATAATCGGCCGCACCTGCGCAATCATTTTTTTGTACAGTGCAGCGGAGGCCTCGCTCAAGCCCGCAGGGTCAAAGTCGGTAAAAGCAAAAACCTGCGTGAATTCGGACGTCTGCCGTATAACCGTGTTGTACGGATATGCGGTCAGTTCTTTCAGCTGCGTATTCCGTATCAACGGGGTTCGTAAAACGACCAGTGCATACAGGGGCTTTAATTTGGAAAGCACCTCGCTGTTGATCTTCTCGTTTTTTTCTTCCTCCGTCAGCTTATTGTTCTGACTGATAGCTGTATATTCCATATCGAGCTCGTCGGAAAAAAACATATACGAATACGATTGGTATAATGCCTCATCTGTTTTTTTGTCCTCGTCACCCAAAAGGTTTACTTCAATGTTTTTACCGTCAGTGTCGAAAAAGGCCGGGCGTTTCAATTTAAAACCTATGGGAGAAAAAAAGCGCCAGCCCGCCTCTTTGTCGGCTTCGGTAAGCTCTAATTCTTTGGTGCCCGAGCCGAACAAAAACAGGGCAGCCGAAGAAAACACTGCGATCATCACCAAAAACTTTACGCTACTTTTCATACAAGTTCCTCCTACAATAAACTTGAATTCTTAAAATATTCCCTGCACGGAATATTTTAAAATTTGCGTTTTTCGGAAGGTCTGTTTACAGGAAACGGCGATTGCGACGGGGGAGCTCCATTCCGGCCGATATACTTCCGTGTATACCTTTACCGGCGGCAGGCTTTTTGCATAAACCTGTTTTACTACCCCGTCCGTCCGTGGACGCTTTGAACACAGGCAAGCCGTACATCTTTTGCAAAGCCCGCCTGCGGTTAATCGGTTCCTCTTTCAGTCAACGCCCGTTTTCGGCATTTACTTTACATAAACAGAGCTCCTACAAAATTGTAACACGATATATTCTTTTTTGCAACATAAAATTATCTTGTGTCCGGGGAAATCAGTTTTTAGGTACCCATTCAGGGCTAATATAATTTTTGAGCTTAACTATTAAAAACTTGAACCGTTCGGCAATGGCAGCCCATGAATCGCTCAATCGATGTATGAAAAACAGGGTAAACGCCCTTGTCCCCTATCTTTTCCCGCACAAAAAAGGACGGACAGATCGAAAAGACTGCCCGCCCTAGAGAAACGCCGATTAAAACGATTTAAAGAATAAAGATAGGAGATTTAAAATCGGCAATTCTATGCTGTTCCTTAATTGTGTGTGCTATAATGCACCGAATTTACTTTATTTGATAGCCGACGCTCAAGCCCGCATTAATCATATAATTAAAGCCATTTTTGACAGTAAGATTTGCACTGCCTTCAAGGAAAGGATTATCCTTTGCGGGATTCATCTGAATACCGAACATGGCCATCGGACGGATAAACAGCTTATCCATTACATAGATATCGGAACCGAGGCCGAGCACAAAATAGTATTGATTCAATGCATTTTTTTGCTCGGAAGTCATATGTTCCTTCATATCTTCTCCGTCGTATTTTGCGCTGACGTTGATTCTGAAATCAAAACCCAAAAGGGGATAAATTTTTGCAATACCGACCTTAAAGGGATATTTTCCCAATAAGGCAAAGTCCAAATAGGTAAAAGATGTTTTTTCAAGGACAACGGAATCCGATTTTGTATTTTCAATTCCCAGTGCTTTTTGGGTAATCGAGTAAGAAATTTTGGGGTTACCGATATTAAAGGCAATACCCAATTTTGCAGTAACATACTGGGCATCGAAAAAACCGTTTACACCCATCTGCATCA
>CAUTPO010000168.1:0-3891 GCA_963540475.1 uncultured Treponema sp.
TTTTCATACGGCCAATTATAGAATAAACGCGCGGAAGAGTCAAAGGCCGGTTTTACAGATAACATATCAGCGCACGTTATTCATTCATTTGTAATGCGTTCTCTTGTAATTCGGCGGGGAACGTGGTATACTGCCGAAAGATTGATTTTAGCAGGGAGAGTATATGTTAGCGGTATATATTATTGTAATAATTGCGGTTATCATTCTTTTTTCGATAGCTGTGGTGGTACCGGAGCAGGAATGTTATGTTATCGAGCGTTTGGGAAAATACGCCAAGTCCCTGACAGCCGGTTTTCACGTTCTTACGCCTTTTGTCGATAGAATTGCCTATAAGCAGAATTTGAAAGAAGAAGCGCTTGATGTCGATCCGCAGGTTTGCATAACGGCAGATAATGTGCAGGTGCAGGTTGACGGAATTCTGTATTTGAAGATTTTCGATCCGGTCAAGGCCAGTTACGGGATAGACAATTACCGGTATGCGGTCGCCCAGCTTGCAAAAACGACGATGCGCAGCGAAATAGGAAAGCTCGAGCTCGACAAAACCTTTTGCGGGCGGGAAAGTATAAACGACAATATCGTCAAGGCGCTCGATGAGGCCTCCGACAACTGGGGGATCAAGGTTACCCGTTACGAAATACGGGATATTACCCCGACGAGGACAATCCTTGAAGCGATGGAGCGCCAAATGCGTGCCGAACGCGAAAAGCGCGCAAACATCCTTTCCAGCGAGGGGCGGCGCGAGTCCCGCATCAATATTTCTTTGGGAAAGAAACAGGAAGCCATCAACAAGGCCATGGGCGAAAAACAAAAGAAAATCAATCTGGCCGAGGGCCGATCGAAGGCTATCGAAATTACCAGTAACGCCACGGCCGAGGGGTTAAAACTGATTGCGCTTGCCTTATCCGAGCCGGGCGGCAAAACCGCCATGGGCATACGGCTTGCCGAAAACTACATTCAGCGGTTTGAAGACCTTATCAAAAAATCGGATATCGCCGTGTATCCCGACAATGTCGCGGGGCTGGCTGCGGTTGCGGATATCATCAAAACGGCAGGAAAGAACGTCAAAACTACGGGAGGCGCACATGCTTAGGCACATCGATTCTTTTTTACATTTAGGTATTATATTGGGCGTTTTTGCCGTCGTATTCATCGCCGCCCTGTTTAAGAGTATTCGGGTGGTTCCGCATAAAATGTCGCTGATTGTAGAACGGCTTGGAAAATATCACAGTACGCTGGAGGCGGGGTTTCATATCCTGTTTCCGTTTATCGATAAGGTGCGGTACAGGCAAAACTTAAAAGAGCAGGCCATCGACGTTCCCGCTCAAGACTGTTTTACAAAGGATAACGTACAGGTACGCATCGACGGCATTCTGTATTTGCAGGTATTTGACCCCATAAAGGCCAGTTATGGGATCAAGGATTACCGTTATGCGACCATTTTGCTGGCGCAAACTACGATGCGTTCCGTTGTGGGGCAGCTCGACTTGGATGACACCTTTGAGGCGCGGGAACAGATAAATGCGCAGGTCGTTAAGGCTGTTGACGAGGCCTCCGATCCGTGGGGCGTAAAGGTTACGCGCTACGAAATTCAAAATATCCGCGTTTCGGACTCGATTATGGACGCAATGGAAAACCAGATGAAAGCCGAGCGGGAAAAAAGGGCCGAGATTGCCCATTCGGTCGGAGAGATGGAAACCGTCATTAACCTGTCGAGGGCGGCTTATGAAGAAGCCGTTAATATCAGCGAGGGCGAAAAAGAACGGATGATAAACGAGGCCGAAGGACAGGCTACGGAGATCGTCGAAGTTGCCCGCGCCACCGCCGAGGGTATCAAAAAGATTGCAGCTTCTACACAGCTGCAAGGCGGAATCGAGGCGGCGAAGCTCACCGTTTCGCAAGAATGGATAAGCGCCCTCGGTTCTATGGAACACAATGCAAAAATCGTGATGACCGCCGACTTAACCGACATCAAAAAAATGACGCTCGGTACGGTTGACGCGTTAATGCAATAGCAGCTTTTTCGGTGCGCGGTTTGCAGAATGCCGATTTTTGCAAAGCCGCCGGCACCAAAGAGAGGCCTTTCTGACCGGGACTGCCGTTCGAACTGCGGATCAACCGCCGCTTGCAGTTCCGGCAGGCCTCATTTTCCGGTTTAAGAGTAAGCCCCCGAAGGCTTAAGACCGAAGGTTTTACGGCTTTTTTATATCGTACGGTTTATTCAATCGTATATTCGATAAAGCCTTCGGCCTTGCGCGTAATAATCTCGCCGATTCCCGCCCTGACCGTCCTGAAATTCTTGTAACAAATATCTTCCATGCCCTGACCCGTAAGTGCGTTATGGCACAGGGCTACATCGATATCGGTGCTGGTAAAATCGTTTTCAAGATTTTTAAAATACTGCACGACATCGCCTGCAAACACGGCCTCAATTTCCGCCGTATCTCCCGTTTCTTCACAATACTTTTTATAATTGAAAATCTTATGCTTCAGTTTTTCGATTAGTTCAAATTTTTCAATTCTGAACAACACCTTGTAATGCATAAGGCCTCCCGGTTCGAAGCGGTTTTGATACCGTTTATATCCCCGTCCGGTAAGACGGGGCCTTGTTTTAGGTTTAAGGCGTATGCCCTAAAAAGGGCGCCGTTTCGGTTTCTATGGTATGACCGCCTTGTAATTCGACGCTGATTTGAAGCTTTTTGTTACCTGCATTCTTATTTAAACGGACAGCTTTAATGAGAATGAGCTGCGCGCCGCTGTAAACTTTTGTAAGATTGTACGAAGCCTTTCCCAAACCTATCGGATCCGACGGATTATCCGAATTTACTGAAAGATAAAAGGGATCGGATATACTGAACGGTTTATTCACCTCTTTATTTCCGCTTTCGTTTATTGCAAAAAGACGAAAATTAGGCGCTATACGCTTATTCAGCCATTTCGTTTTGTTTGCACTCGGATTCGGCATGATTACAGTAAAAAGAATGTATTTTTTTAAATCGGCTTCGTTTTCGATTTTTAAAAAGCCGCTCTTCGTTACCTCTTTAGAATTGAAAATACCGCTTTGCGACGCAAGCCGATCGGTTGTTGTAATGCAATAGTTTACGGTAAGCGTTCCCGTATGGTCATCCGCCTTGACACCGCCGTTTTGCGGCTGATAAATGCCTGCGTCGATCTTTAACATCAGATGTTTGTCTGCGTTTTTTTCCTTATATATCTCCTGATATTTTTTGATCTGATCCATATCCAAAAGACCGTTCGGCGTAATGCCCGCCCCCTTGGTGACGGCATAGAATTCCGAAGCAAATTCATTAGGATTGACCTTTACAAAGTTATCGTTTGTTTTGTTTAAAACGTATTGAAAAACGTCGTTTTCGGTAAAATAGTCTTTGATAAGTCCGTTTCTAAGCTCCTGCGGAAAAATAGGCTCGTCTGGGGGGGGCTCGGTTTCGGCAGTCTCGCGTTCCATACGTCTTCGGTACCGCACCTTGTACACGGGTTTAATTTTTATCTTATCGCTTCCGCTTTTTTCGAACACCGCAGTCAGCGAATACATACCATGGTCCCCAAGCTCAATTTTGGTTGTACTGTCCGAAAGCATGAAGGACAGGCCCTCTTTAAAAAAGGGGGCACAAGTGCCGCTTGCGGTTACCTTTTCGATATATTTTTCGACGGAAAGGTTCTCTTCAATACCGGCATCAAACTTAAGATCGTTTTTTATTACGGATTGCGGCCGTTTGCCTGCAAGCGGGTGGGGAAACCCGTCTGCCAGTATTTCTTTTTCGAACGGTTTACCGTTTTTTATTCCTTTCAGCTTCATTTTAAAAACGCCTGTTTTATCGTCATAGCTTACAAATGTTTTTTCGGTGAAGTTAAAGGCGGGCGACGGTATGCTCG
>CAUTPO010000169.1:0-3874 GCA_963540475.1 uncultured Treponema sp.
TATGGGGACATTTTAACGGTGCTTACAAGGGGACATTATCACTGTGTTTCAACAGAGGCGGAAAAAACCTAAACCCACCGGACAGGGCCTTGGGCATACACTACAACCGCTCTATTTCTTCTTTCGTAAGACCGGTCATTCTACAAATTTCGGCAATCGGGTAATTATGGGTACACATCAACTTAGCCGTTTCAAGAGCCTTTTGGTATGAAGTGTTCCCCTTGTCACGGACACATAAGCCGAATCAATAAACCTGTTCGGAAACTTCCGCTTCTGAACAGGTTACCTTGAAATGCGATGTTCTAAATCGTGCTATTTGTACGATTTAGAACTCGTCGACCTGTTCGACAACGAAGTTATCGAACAGGTCTAATTTTTAGCTGTCCCAGTTCAGAATTCTTTTTGCAAAATACCGCTTTTACTGAGTTGAAGCTTACAGTGCTAGGAAAGATTTAATAAAACCTGTTATCAGGCATAATATAATTTTTTCAAAAATTGCTTTTCCGTTGGTACAGGCGGGCGCTTTTATTCTTCAAGTTTAAACACTACAATGCCTGCCGTTTCATCCTTGCCGGGTATATAACTTGAAGCAAGGGCCATAGTAATTAAAGCGCCTGCAAGCCGCCCCTTACCGCCGCCTTTTTCGTTCAGCTTTTTGTTTTTTGCATACTCCGTTACGATTTTTAAAGCGTCTTCGTAGTTTTCCTTTAAGATATAAAAGTCGGTGTGATTAAAACCGGTAACACCGTAGCCTGCAAGCACGGAAGGCAGATGCTCGTTTTCGATTTTATACGGGATTCCTTCGCTTTGAAACAGGGATTTTAATATCATTATATCTTTAAGATAAAAAAGGTGCATAAACTTTACGGCCGTCTTGCCTTTTCGGGCTTCTTGAAAAAAGACATCTTCCATTTCGATAATGCCGTCAAGTGCTTTTGCGTTTTCGGCCGAGTTATCGGAAAGAACTATGCTGTCCTTTGATGCCGCCCACAGCTTTTTTAAAAGCAAAAATCCGGCGGCGGTAATTACAAACAATATAATAAGCGGATGCATACAAGCCTCCTTGTGCAAGCAGGGCGACAGCCTGAAAAAGGCCGTTTAATCGGCTTAGCCGAATCGGCTTAGCCGCCGCTAAATCATCTTATTCATTTTTCCGTAAACAGTGCGTACCACGGCCTTTTGTTCGGGGGTAAATTGTTCGCCTGCACCGTCTATCAGGCTTTGCAGCGAGGCAAGGCTTTCGTGTAAGGCTGTGTGAAACCCGCGCGAGGCTTTAAGCCAGTACTTTCCGCCGCTTGAAAACAGGGTTATAAATCCGAGCTCTCCCGTTTTTTGCTTTACCTTTACGGTGCGGAACAAAAGCGGGACGGTTTCGATAATTTCATTTAAGTCTTCAGGCAGGGTATAATTTTTATTGTACCGCGTCAGTTCTTCTTTTTTGACCGGTTCGATGTTAAAGGCGCCTGCAACATTTAAAATTACGTTCATTTTTTCGCCTGCCAATAATTCGCAGCCGTTTATTTCAATTTTTCCGCGCAAGCCTTTTACCTGTTCTAAGGCTCCGCTTCGCCCTTCTCCGTCATTGTATTTTTTTTGTACGGCCTGCGCCGTTTTTTTAAACGATTCCCACGGCAGTATTAAGTGTTTTTTTCCTTTTATCTTTTTTATAAGATAGCGGGTTCCTTCGAGCACAAGAGCTTCGCTTTCGGTTTTCTGCTGCGGGCGGGCGGTACGGTTTTCTTCTTTCTTTTGTCTTTTTTCTTTTTTAGAAAGAAGTGCGGGTGCAATTTTACCGATAATTTGTTTTGACAGGGGCGAAACGGACATCGCATACATTCTTGAGGTACGCACGATCTCGCCTGCAACAATGTATTGCGGTTTTTCCTTATACATACAGGAGCCGGGGTGGATAAAAATCTTTTCGGTCGTTAGGCTGCCGTAAGAACCGCGCCCCTGCGACACGCATACAAACTGAATCATTCCCGAAGCAACTGCCGTAAGATAGTCTTCGATCTTTCCTCCCGACAAAATCGGAACGCCCATATCCGAAACAATCAGTTCAAGCTGTTCCTTTATGCTGACTATTTCCGCCATTATTCTGTATTCTAAAAAGTACAGTTTGCAGAATTTTTCCTTGTCGGCAGCCTGCGCGTACATTCTGAAGATTTTTAAAAAAGAAGCAAAATCGCCCATCGGTTCGTCGAAAAAAGTGTGGGCCTTTCTCGCTTCAATTTCTTCGCCGTCGGGGAACACGAAGGGGCTGCGAGCCGAAAGAAAGGCCGCGGCAATTAAAACTTCTTCGACAAGATTCGGGTAATTGGTTACGGCTTCTATAATCATTCTGGACTGGCGCGGCGCAAGCGGAAAAAGGCACATCATCTTACCGATCGGGCTTAAAGAGCGGTCGTTTTCCAGCGCACCGAGCATATTGAGCGTATCGACGGCCCCGATAATTCCCTTTTTGCCGGGCGGGGAGATAAAGTCGAAATTTTCAAAATCGTAAATACCAAGTTCCGACATCCGCATAACGACCTCCGACAAGTCGGTGCGGTAAATTTCTTCGAGGGTGTACATTTGCCGTGTTTCAAAGTCCTGCCTCGTGTACAGCCGGTAACAGACACCTTCCTGCGTGCGCCCGGCCCGGCCCCGCCGCTGGTTGCAGGAGGCCTTGGAAATAACGGCCTCGTCAAGGCTTGAGGTAAAGGTGAACGGATTGTAAAAGTTCAGTTTTGAAAGCCCTGAATCGATAACGGCGGCAATGTCGTTTATGGTGATGGACGTTTCTGCAATATTGGTTGAGATAACGATCTTTTTTTTGCCGAAGGGCGGCAGTTTAAAAACCCGCTCCTGCTCTTCCTTGCTAAGCCTTCCGTAAAGGGGCAGCGGAAACAGTTTTCTAAACCACGGTTCTTTCGAAAGGCGGTCTATGCAGTTTTTGATAGCCCTCTCGCCGGGAAGAAAAACCAAAATAGCCCCGCTTCGCCCCTCGCTTAAGATGCGGCCGACGATCGAGGCGATTTTATCCAATAAGGCGGTTTCCGCTTCGGCCGTTTCGGTGGACGCTTTGACGGCGGGCGGATCGAAGATAAGCGTAACCGGATAGGCCTGCGCATCGATCTTGCTTACGGGGCAGCTGTCGAAGTACATCGAAAACAAGTCGGTGTTTATGGTGGCGGAAGAAATAATGACTTTAAAATCGTGCCGTTCGGCAAGGATTCTTTTTAAAAGGCCTAGAATAAAGTCTATGTTTAAACTGCGCTCGTGTGCCTCGTCTACCAAAATAACCGAGTATTTGCTGAGCCACAGATCGAGCTTTATTTCCTGCAAGAGGATTCCGTCGGTCATTATTTTGATCTTCGTTTCGCTTGAAGTCTTATCTTCAAACCGCATTTTATAGCCGACAATGCCCGGCATTTTTTCGCCTAATTGTTTGGAAATAAATTCGCTGACCGAAAGCGCCGCTATTCGGCGCGGCTGAGTAACGCCTATCATTCCGGACTGACTGTAGCCTGCTTCATGCAGAATAACCGGCAGTTGGGTTGTCTTGCCCGAACCTGTAGGACTTTCTACGACGATAACTTGATTTTGCTCAAGCATTTCCAAAATTCTTTCTTTTTGCTTATAAACCGGTAAATCCGTATATTTCATAGGAAAGTCAGTATACTAAATTTTGCGGACGGGTGCAACGGGGTGTAAAACCGGCATTAAAAACGGGCGGATATGCAGGCTGTTTGTAACACCGATTACAGGAACCTCCCGCTTCCTGCATAAAATTTCCGTACCTAATAAAGAAATATAAAACAAAGGTTTATTTTAATCGGCGTTGTTACGCCGATTAAAAACACGGCGAGTTTGCTTCGCAAACATCGCAGTA
>CAUTPO010000170.1:0-3862 GCA_963540475.1 uncultured Treponema sp.
CAAGCCGGAAAACACGATAACCGGAAGCCATGCGCCTGCAAGCGGGGAAATGTTTTCCCATTTCGC
This sequence comes from uncultured Treponema sp., assembly GCA_963540475.1. GTDB lineage: Bacteria > Spirochaetota > Spirochaetia > Treponematales > Treponemataceae > Treponema_B. The sequence goes on from CAUTPO010000170.1 coordinate 67, forward strand.
GCTCATCATCGTCAGCATTTCGGTTATATAAAAAAGAGAAGCGATACCTAAACTCAGCAAGATGCTCATAAGCAGGATATTTTTTTTGAATTTGCCGCCGAGCGAAATCGAAAAAAACAGGACGATAAAGATGGTGAATGGAAAGGAAAACCTGCGGTAATATTGAGAGAGGGCCTCGTAATACGGTAGACCGTTTTTTTTAAGGTTTGAGATAAAGACGCGGGCTTCTTTAATCGTCATTTCTTCGACCGAATCGAAATTACGCTGAAAATTTTCAGGCGCCTCGTTTAGAACCAGGTCATCGGGAATGGCCGAAAGCTTTACGACACGGCTGTTTTCTTCAAAACGGTATACCGAAACATCGTTACAGGTCCATCTGTTGGCGCTCCATATTATGTACGGCGAGTTGATGATAAGGGAGAGGCTGCCGTTTTTGTCCCTAATGACGATTGAGGCATTGTACAAAACCTTTTCGGCGGCGTTGTAATAGTCGGCCGTGTATACGGTTTTGCCCGACTCCGATAAGATGACAACGTTGGAAACGTTTAAATCTTCTTCTTTTTTTAAAAGTTCCTTTGAAAGCCTGTTTTTTTCGTAAAAGTACTTGATGACGACGGCGTCTTCAAAAAAGATCATACCAATCGAAAGCAAAAAGCCCAAGATAAGCAGGGGTGCCGTAAATTTGCCCAAAGAAATACCTGCCGAAAAGACCGAGGTCAGCTCGTTCCGCGCATAGAGATTCCCCATCGTATAGGAACCTGCAAAGAGAATTGCCAGCGGGATAGAATAAGAAACACATTTGGGAAGATACAAAAGCATAATTTTAAAAATACTTTTAAACGGCGCTCCATTTTGCAGGTACTCTACGATATGGGCAAACAGGTCTCCGAGCTGTAATAACAGAATAAAAAAAAGCATCGCGGTAATCAAAACCGGTAAAAAAAGCTGCAAGAGGTATTTTTGAATTATCTTCATTTTAAGAGCCTTCTTACCGAAAGAACGGCGGTAACGGAAATAAGCAGAATGTTCGGAAGCCACATCATAAAGGCGCCGTTTACGTTCAGCCCCGAATCAAGGCTGAGCATCTGCCCTCCTATCAAAAAGGCCCAATACACCACCGAAATCAATAAGCCGACAACGAGTCCGACGCTTTGATCGTAGGTTCGCCCCGTCTTGCTGATTGCAAAGGCGAGGAGCACAAAAAAGAAGGCTCCGAAGGGGATCGAAAATTTTTTATGCAGTTCCGTTATATACAGGTCCAAAAGACGCTTGTTCGTTTCGCCGCCTTTCTTTTTTTCGTTTATGTCTTTTATCAGATCGCGGGAGGTCATCTTATCGGGACCGTCGGTCGAAACGAATCGGGGTACGACATCTTTAGCCAAAACATTATAGATAATGCCTTCTCCATAGGCCGCATCGAATTTTGAAGGATTGCTTAAATCCAGCCCTAAAAGACGCGGTTTTTTCATTTCCAACTGCATTATAATGGACGTACTGTTCGATTTTTCGACCGACGTTTTTTCGGCGGACAAAAACCGTTTTGCGTTTTCCTTACTTCTGTCGATGATAAGAAGATCGTTAATAACATTGTCCTTGATCAGCCCCGTTACTACAATCGAATTCTCGTTGCGCTTAATCGTATACGATTCCAGCTCTAAGGCAGGGGTTGAAGAAGCGATATTGTACAGCACCTCGTTGAATTTGATGGTTCCCGACGGAATCAAAATATCGTTTGTAATAAAGGAACCTATCGAAACGAGGAGGCCGAGCGCAACAACCGGAACGAGTATAAACGAGGAAGAAATGCCGAGCGCATTCATTGAAATAAGTTCATGGTCGGCTGAAAAGCGTCCGAGGCACATAAGCGTAGCCACCAATGCCGCATAGGGGGCGGTCGTCGCGATGATAAACGGCAGCGAATAAAAAAGGAGCAGTAAAACGTCTTTTACCGGAGCCTTTTTCGAAAGGATTTGTTCCGCCATCAACAGGATTTGGTTTACAAAAAAGATAAAAAAAAGGAATAAAAAGCAGACGGCAAAGTATAAAAGGAGCTCTTTAAAAATATACATAAAAATGATTTTATGACTAAAAAAAGTTTTGCCCTTGAACAATTTTCGTTTCCCGTAAACAGTAAACCTGTTCAAAAACATCAGTTTCAAAGCAGGTTACCTTAAACTCGTAGACCGGTTCGGCACCGAAGTTATCGAATATGTCCGGTTTGCGTAAGTTTTACAGCCCGGCCGATGTTCGGGCAGCCTTAAAAACTTACGCAATGCCCGTTGAACCGTAGCCGCCCGAGCCGCGCTCCGTATCCGAAAGTTCATCTTTTTGTATGAAGCGTGCCCTGCCTGTCTGCGTTATGACCGCCTGCGCAATCCGGTCGCCGTTTTCTATTGTAAAATCCTCGGCACCTAAATTTATCAGAAGAACACATAGTTCCCCGCGGTAATCCGAGTCGACGGTACCGGGCGCATTCAATACGGTAACGCCGTGTTTTAAGGCGAGGCCCGATCGGGGCCGCACCTGCAATTCCGTTCCCGGCGGAAGCTCTACAAAAAGCCCCGTGGGAATCAGCTTCCGCTGCATCGGTTTTAAGATAAGGGGTTCGCCGATATAGGCCCGCAGGTCGGCACCCGCCGAACCTGCCGTTTTGTATTCCGGAATTGCGGCGCCGTCTTTTTGTTTAATAAAAACGTCTATATCCATTCCCAAAACCTTTTTAAAGCTATGCGGGGATGGGCGCCGGTTCGGAGCGTACAATCTGCCGTCTTAAAAAAAACAGCCGTTCGCTGCCCCTAAGTACCGTTACCCCAATACCCCATTTAAGCGGGTTATTTCGCTTCTAAAGCGTCGATGTAGGAAAGGTTAAGCCTTCCGAGCTTATCGATTTCCAAAAGTTTTACCTTTATTTCCTGACCTTCTTTTAAAATGTCGGTAACTTTTTCAACCCTTGTTCTGGAAAGCTTTGAGATATGGCAAAGACCTTCCTTTCCCGGTAAAATTTCGATGAAGGCGCCGAAGTCCATTATTTTTTTAACGGTTCCGTCGTAAATCATTCCTATTTCAGGGTCGCTGGTAATGCCCTTGATGATGGCGCATGTACCCTTTATGTCAGAGGTTCCGTCCTTGCCGTAAATGGTTACGGCACCGTTGTTTTCGGTGTTGATTGTTACGTTGTATTTTTCAGAAATAGCCTTGATGTTCTTACCGCCCGGCCCTATTAAGGCACCGATCTTGTCTTCAGGGATAGTCATGGTACCGACCCGCGGTGCATATTGAGACAATTCAGAATTCGGCACGGAAATTGTGCTGTTCATTATACCGAGGATATGCATTCGCCCTTCTTTTGCCTGCGCCAATGCGTTTTTCATAATTTCTACGGAAAGACCTGCAATTTTTATGTCCATTTGAAAACCGGTAATGCCGTCCGCAGTACCCGCAACCTTAAAGTCCATATCACCGAGGTGGTCTTCTTCGCCTAAAATGTCGGAAAGAATGGCGTATCGGTCATTGCCTTCCGTTATAAGCCCCATCGCAATGCCGGCTACAGGTTTTTTCATCGGAACGCCTGCATGCAAAAGGGAGAGGGTTCCGGAACAAACCGTCGCCATCGAAGAAGATCCGTTCGATTCCAAAACCTCGGAAACAACCCTGACCGTATACGGGAATTTGTCTCTAGGCGGAATCATCGGATAAATGGAGCGGTGCGCCAAATGACCGTGCCCGATTTCTCTTCGGCCAGTACCCATTCTGCCGACTTCGCCGACGGAATAAGGCGGAAAATTATAATGAAGAA
>CAUTPO010000171.1:0-3852 GCA_963540475.1 uncultured Treponema sp.
GGTATCGGTATATTTGTCGATCAGATAGCCGAATTCGAAAAGCTTGCAAAAAAGGTAAAAAAACACTGATTTTCCAGCTCCAGCAAAAAAAGAACCGATTGACGCATTGTGTCTAACCGGTTCTTTTTTTGTTGCAAGAGCCTTGAAGACAGGCTCTCACGGGTTTGCAGGGCTTACCGTTTTGTAATTTCTGCACTAAGGCCCTTATCGGCCCAGCTTCTTTTTAAAAGCCCTGAATTCGAAAAACAAGTACACTAGAGCGCAGGTGTTCAAAACGGTTAAAACCGTCGGGATCTTGCTCGGCCGCTTTGTTTTGCCCGTTTTTATGGCGTCCGGTTTTTCCCCGCCGTCTGCGGCGGCTTCCCAATAAGCGATATGACCTGCGCCGTCGGAGGCCTCCGCTGTCATAACCGTAAGTGCGGGATCGAATTTATAGCAGCCCTTTTCATCTACGACGCCTTCTTGAATTTTCGTAAAACCGGCGTCGGAATACAGAATGACCGTAGTCCCCGGTGTAAAGCCGCCGCCGTCATATTCAACCTGAAAGAGGCCCGGTTCCACCAGATCCAAAAACATTGCATGCGAAAAAAGCGCGGCAGCTCCCGCAAGCAAAAAAATACAGCCTGTTACATATTTTTTCATAAAACCGAATTCTCCTTAATTACTAAACCTGTTTCCATTTATTGTCCGTTAAACCAGTCCGGTTTTGCTTTTAGCATTAGGCGGACGGCAAACCCCGTCAGCACGGCTTCGACGGCCATTATCACCGAATGGGAAACAAACAAGGCGATAAAGGTTTCTTTAGCGAATTTTCCGCCGGTCAGCAAAAGAGCCGATAAGACCAAAACAACAAAAATAACCGAAAGCATGCCCGTTGTCATTCCCTTTAAAAGAATGTTTTTGCTTTTCCATTTGTAAAAGATAAGCCACGAAAGCATCGACGACACGGAAAGCATCAAGGTGTTTGCGCCGAGCGTCGTAATCCCGCCGTGCTGAAAAAACAGCGCTTGCAGCAGCAGGGCGGGGAAGAAGGCTAGGGGCGATCTTCTGCCTAGAATAATCCCGATAAGGCCGCACATTAAAGGGTGAACCGAGCTGGGCGGAATCGGGATCATAATCAGCGAGATGGCAAAAAAGGTGCCCGCCATCAGGCTGATTTTGGGAATATCTTCTTCTTTCGTACCCTTTACGGCAAAGGCGATGCCTGCCGCCGTTATCGCATATCCTGCGGCGCATACTGCCGTGGATAGGCCTCCGTCAGATATGTGCATATCTTCCTCCATAAAAACTAAAACCGTTTTTCCCGAAACGCAGGGCCTTGAAGGCGGGTAGTACCGTGTTCTGTACGACCGGAAGCGATCAACGTGTTTTGATCCCCGCCTTGTAACCTGCACACACGGACCGGCCTTTCAAATGAGAGCTGCCAGCGTACGGGAATGATTTTTACGGAATAATAGCGCAAACCGGACAAAAAAACAAGATAGTTTTAAATTTAAGTTGACGATAAACAACTTCTGTGCTATCCTTATAGTATAAAAAAAGGAAGGATCGGGCTTTTAAAATGACGCGGTCTTTCCGATATATTTTGACGGATAACCGCCGTTCGGGTATAGGCGTAAAAAGGTACCTTGAACGGGTGATATATAAAGATTACTGAATTCTTTACACACTGCCTGATTGTTAAGACCGGCAATGCAGGCGGTTACAAAGAATGACGGTTTGGTTTACGGCTGCTTAAACAAAGCAGAATTATATGACGTTTTTCGCTTATATTGAAAAAAGTAAAAACGGTCGAATTGTACAACGTCCGCAACCGAGGTTCGGTACCGTTGTGTAATTTTTTAAGGAAGATTATTATGCAGATTTTTGATACTCACGCCCATATCGGGTTAATATATCCCGATCCGTTGGAGCGTTTACGCGTCGTGCAGGAAGCACGGCAACAGTCGGTAACACGGATAATAAGTATATGTAATAGCTTGCACGATTTTGCAAAAGTTTACGATACCCTGCGCTTGTCTTCTTCGGTGTATCACGCAGCGGGGGTTTCGCCCTCGGAGGTTACCTCTCCCGGAAAGGATTGGGAAAAGACATTGGAAGAGTATTTGAAGCTGCCCAATGTGGTTGCAGTCGGAGAAACAGGGCTCGATTACTGCAAAAAATATGGAGACAAACGTTCACAAATCGAGCTTTTTATAAAACAGCTTGACATTGCTTCGCGGGCGGATCTTCCGGTCATCATTCACAACAGAGAGGCGGGAAAAGACATATTCGATATTTTAAAAGACAGAATTCCGAAAGCGGGGGCAATTTTTCATTGTTATTCCGAAGACGAAAAATATGCAAAAAAGGCCCTATCCTTGCCCGTGTATTTTTCGTTTGCGGGCAACCTGACGTACCGGAATGCGCGGAATCTGCACGACACGGTCTTATCCTTGCCGTTGGATCGGATCTTAGTGGAATCAGAAAGCCCCTTTATGCCTCCTGCCGTGTTTAGGGGACAGCGGAATATGCCTGCCAATACCGTAGAAACGGTAAAATTTATGGCCGAAATGCTTTCGATGGAAACTGAAGCGCTTGCAGACCAATTGTGGAAAAACAGCTGCAAGATTTTCCGCCTGCCGGAATAGCCCCGTCTTGCATAACACTACAAAACACGAAAAATATGCAAGAATTGTATAAACCCGTAAGGATCGGGAACCTCGTCTTTGAGGGGAATATTTTTTTAGCGCCCGTCGCAGGCTATTCCGATAAGGCGTTCCGTTCCGTTTGTAGCGAGTGGGGTGCGGATTTTACCTATACCGAAATGGTTTCCTCGGAAGCTCTGGTACGCAATTCCGAAAAAACGGAAGAACTGCTTGGCCGGGCGCCGAACGAAAGGCGGTATGCGGTACAAATCTTCGGTTCCAAACCCGATATTATGGCCCGCGCCGCCTGTATCATCGCCGAAAAATATGCTCCTGCCTGTATCGACATCAATTCAGGCTGTCCTATGGCAAAGATTACCAAGACGGGTGCCGGTTCCGCCTTGATGACCGATATCGGAAATTTATACGCGGTTGTAAGGGCCGTATCTCAGGCAATGGAACAATACGGCATTCCCGTAACGGTAAAGATTCGCTCAGGCTATACGGCGGAACGGCTTAACTGGAAAGAGGCGGCAGCAGCGGCCATAGATGCCGGGGCAAAAATGCTGACGATTCACCCTAGAACGAGGGCACAAATGTATTCGGGCTCGGCTGACTGGTCTGTCATAAAAGAACTTGCGGCCTTTGCAAAGCCATTTGGTATTCCGGTGTTCGGCTCAGGCGATTTATTTTCTCCTATGGACGCTGCCGAAATGCTAAAACTTACAGGCTGCTCGGGGCTTATGTTTGCACGCGGCGCCATGGGAAATCCCTTTATTTTTGCCCAAACAAAGGCCCTGTTAACGGAGGGGCGCTATTTTGAAATAGACGGCATGGAAAAGATACAAACCGGTTTTAAAGAACTTTTGTTTTTGTGCGCCGAAAAAGGCGAGGAGCGGGGCTGCCGCGAGATGCGAAAACGGTTTTCGCCGTATACCAAGGGCTTGGCTGGCGGTTCGGCTTTAAGAGACAAACTTGTAAAAGCCTCTTCCATAAAAGAATACAAGGCCATCTTAAAAGATGTTCTAAGTGATAGTTTTTAAGGGAAATGCTTTAAAATTTTCCCAATTTCGGTATTGACTGTTTTACCGCGGGAAAACTTGAGTATTTATTGAGTCCTTTTATTACAGCAGTATCGTTCGGTTTCGGTATTGACTGTTTTACCGCGGAAAAACCTGAGCATTTATCGTATCCTTTTATTACAGCAGTATCGTTCGATTTCGGT
>CAUTPO010000172.1:0-3851 GCA_963540475.1 uncultured Treponema sp.
CCTGTTGCAATATTTTACAAAAAGAAATAACCCGCTATCAGCAGTGCCGGCAAGATATCTTTTTAGAAACCGATACAAGCATTTTTCGATCCGTTTTCATTTTCATAAAAATTTATTTTCGGTTCTTTTTATACTTATTGACTTTTATCTATAAAAAATTTAATATTAGATCTGTTTCATTCGAAATCCATCCGTATTTTTCGGGCGGATTTTCATGGAGGTTTTATGAAATTTAAATTGATCGTAGCGGCCGTTTTTATTACGGCACTCGGACTTTTATTTTCCTGCGGCGGCAAGGAAAATAAAGAAAAGAAAAATCTGATAATGGTCTTTTTGCCAAACGAATCGAACAATGCCATGAAGGATGCGCGGCTTGCGTTTAAGGAACTGCTCGAAGAGGCGACGGGCTTGACTGTGGAAATTAAAACCACGACCGATTACAACATTGCCTTGGAAGCTATCATTTCGGGCAAGGCTGATATGGCTTACATCGGAGCCGAGGGGTACATAAATGCACACAAAAAAAATCCGCACGTTATTCCCCTGACCACCAATTCGGGTCCAAGCGGAACCTTGGAGGATGCAAAATACTACAGCCTCATTGCGGTGCGTACCGAAGATGAGCCTCTCTACAAAACGGAAACGGGTTACGATTTGAATAAATTGCAAGGAAAGGTAATTTCTTTTGTAACGCCGAGCTCCACTTCCGGCTTTACCATTCCCGCCTCGCTGATCGCGTCCCGCTTCGGTATCGCCAACACCGATGACCTTATTCAGAACAAAGAGGCTTTTGCCGATGTGCTTTTTGCAGGAACCCACCAAGGTTCGCAAATAAACCTTTTTAGAAAAGATGCGGATGCAGCCGTTTTCGCAATGGCCCAAACGCTGGGAATATACGATTTAACGGCTGGAACACGGTATCAAACGGGTTCGCGTTATAAGGTCGTGGAAAATGCCGTCGATCCGTTTAAGGAGTTCCCCGGCGCCGAACTTGTCATCATACAATCCATTCCCGTATTAAACGCTCCGATTGTAATAAACAGCGAAAATGTTTCGGAAGAATATCAGAAGAAGATACAGGACGCCCTGACCTCGGAAAAGGCGGCAAATATGCCGGGCATTTTCAAAATAGAAGGGTCGGACAAACAAGGCCTGTATCCGAAATATACCGACAAAACAAAGCTGATTAAAACCGATGATGCATGGTATGACGAAATAAGAAACTTGACGAAATAAATAAGCGGGTACCGCCTCTGTTTCGAAACCGGTATTTCAGAGGCGCCTGCCGTTTTCCAGTACAAAAAAAATACAGGATAACCGCCGCATAACGCGATTTGCAGATTAAGCGGCGGAGTTTTAAAAAGGATACCGAACAATGGAACTGTATGATTTAATAGCCGGCAACTACGAAAAAATATTCCCGCTTGAAAACGAAAAGGTCGATTTTATAAAAACCGTAAGCCCGCCCCCGGCCCGTATTTTGGATGCAGGGTGTGCGACGGGTGAGCTGGCAATAGCATTGAGCAAGGCGGGCTATGAGACGTTCGGTATCGATTTAAATGCAAAGATGATCGGCTATGCAAAAAGTGCTGCCGCAAAAAATCTTCAACCCGAAAACAAAATTCGCTTTGAAACGGAAAGCCTTACCGCCATCGGCCGGTTCGGAATATTCGACGCGGTTCTCTGTTTCGGTAATACCCTGCCTCACCTCGCTGATGGGACCGAAGTGTCCGCTTTTTTTGCTTCGGTGTACAAGAGCCTTTCGGATAACGGTACCTTTGTCTTTCAGTTATTGAACTACGATAAAATTCTTTCCGAAAAAAAAGCGGATTTCGTAATAAAAGAAACGGACGGCTTCATCTTTAAAAGAAGATACGAATTTTTGCCGAATGGAAAAATCGAATTTATAATAGAATTTACAGATAAAATGCAGGGCAAAACCCATACGGGCAGCACGACCCTTTTACCGCTTACACGGCAGACTCTTTGCACCATTGCCGAAAAAACCGGCTTTACCTCCGTTACGGTATACTCCGATTACGGCTGCACCGAAAGCGATCTGCACGAATATTCTTCCGTCTACATTGCAAAAAAGGGTGCAAGGAACCTCGAAAAACTGTAAGCCTATCGATATGTTCTGTAAGGAAATAGTTATCATATCCGCTAAAACGGAGTGCAAATCGGTTTTTTGAAGGTGAGCTTTGCTCATCGGTTTTCTTTGATTTTCATTTGCGATATAATTTTGTAAATATCCATTATATATAGACTTATGGAATTAGTTGTCGGGTTCCTTTATGCCGAATGACCCGAAACAAATCCGGCAAGGTTTTTAGAAGGTACCCGCAAGTCCCGTCCGTTACCGAATACGGGCGGCTGTGCAGTAAGCAAGACGGCCTAATCCTGCGGTGGCGGCGGATAAGCCGATTGTAAGGATTCATTAGACCTGTTCGATAACTCCGTTAGCGAACAGGTCGACGAGTTCTAAATCGCGCAAATAGCACGATTTAGAACATCGCATTTCAAGGTAGCCTGTTCTGAAACTGAAGTTTCCGAACAGGTTTATTACAGGAAACACTCATCTTAAGTTTTACAAGTGTGCTCATAAACCGAGACCGATAAGCGGGATAAGATCGAAATTTAAAAAATATATAAGTTGTCTTGCAGAGGCTCTCCCTTATGACGGGAATGCCTGCATAAATAAGATTCCGTATGCTAACGCTCAACAAATACTGCAAAGGCAAAAAGCGAAACAACATACGGGGCAGCTTGTCTCCGCGATACCGTAAATAATTGAATACCTGGTTTTAAAATTAATCCGGCAGCATAAACAGTGCTGCTGTAAGGTGCAGTATCAAAGCGAATGCTTTTCCGATAACCGGTAGATTATTCCCTATCCGTAATAAAGACCGGAACAGGAGAGCATAAAAGAGCATTTAAATTCTTAAAAAAGACGGGATAGGCATTGGCCGTTTCATAGTTTTTAAGGGGCACCCATTCCAAATGTTCTTCCGCACCGGTCATACAAACGCTTTTCACGGTATCAAGGCCTGCGGTTTCGCCTTTCAGCTCCGTCAAATAATAAAAAGCAAGTTCGTGCCATTCCTCCTTTCCCAAATCGCTGCCCTTAAAAAAATTCTGATGCACGGCAAGCAGGCGGACAATTTCCGCACTGCAGCCTGTTTCTTCTTTTACTTCCCGCAACAGGGCCTGTTCGACGGTTTCGCCGAATTGTACTGCTCCGCCGACCGAATAAAAATACGGGACATTGGTGTTTTTTGCCATTAATACGCAATCGTTTTTAATAATAACGGCGGCTGCCCTAAGCCTGAAAAGATTACCGTTTTTGGTAAAACAAATATCGTTTCCGAAATCTATCATACTGCTTCTCCGTTTATGCCGATTAAAATAAACCTTCCTTAAAATTCAACAGCCGAATAAAATATGAATTTTGGAGGCTGTTGAATTGTCGTGCTTTTGTAAGGCGATGGCCTGAAAAAGCACATTCAATAACGTGAGTTTGCAAAGCAAACTCTCCGTGTTTTTAAGCGGCGCTATTTTAGCCGCTTAAAATAAACCTCCCTATAAAATCAACAAACCGAAAAATTATCAAATTTTGAGGATTGTTGATTTTTCATTTTCGCAATGAAATGAGAAAATGTTTTATAATAAGCGATGTTTGCCGAAAGGCAAACTCTCCGTGTTTTTAAGCGGCGCTATTTTAGCCGCTTAAAATAAACCTTCTGTTTTTTTAATATTATCGAAATGCAGCTGTTTTATCAAGTATGGGGCGGTGCTTATGTCAATACACCATAGAAATGTCCCCTATTTTAGCACAATAAAAATGTCCCCTT
>CAUTPO010000173.1:0-3801 GCA_963540475.1 uncultured Treponema sp.
CTTTCCGCCACCTTCGGGGCTCCTTTTGCAGGTGTCGTGTTCGCGATCGAGGACTTGCACCAATACCTAAGCCCGCTTCTTTTGACCTGCGTTATGACCGGTGCCTTTGCTGGCGACTTTGTAACCTCCGTTTTTTTTAAGCCCGGTGCGGTTTTCGATTTTAAAAATATCCGTTTGTTTCCTTTAAAATACTTCGGCTGCCTTATTTTTCTCGGCATAATTACTGCGCTGATCGGCCATCTTTTTAAAAAGTCGATTTATCAGTCGCAAGGTCTGTACACAAAACTGAAAATACCTGCACGGATACGTCCCGTCATTCCCTTTTTGCTGTCGGTGCCCGTGTGCCTTTTTTTGCCGCTTGCTGCAAGCGGGGGCGACGGTTTGATCGAGCTGCTTGCTGAACACGGGTTTACGGCTCGTTTTCTTTTGATGTTACTTGCGGCAAAGATTGTTTTTACGGGGCTGTCGGCCGGTTCCGGGGCTATCGGCGGTATTTTTGTGCCGCTCTTGTCCTGCGGTGCTTTGACGGGAATCCTCTTTTCAAAATTTCTCGTTTATTTCGGTTTGATCGAAGCCGAATATGCGGTTAATTTGATGATTTTTGCGATGGCCGGTTTTTTTACGACGGTAATAAAGGCGCCGCTTACTGCTGCCGTCCTCCTTTTGGAAATAAGCGGAAACCTTTTTCATCTGGGCGGCCTTTTGATAACAGTGCTCGTTTCGTATATAACGGCGGAGCTGATACATTCGCCTGCCAACGACGAGGTTTTGCTGCGGCAGATTTTAAGCGATACAGCGTTTTCTGTACAGCCGGACGGCAATTCGCAAGGCTCCGGCAGCAGGGCTGGGGGCGGCCGCAGTAATCGCTATGATAAAGAGCTGTTCGAAATCTGCATAGGGCCGGAATCTTTTTTGGACGGTAAACCGATAAGCGCGGTACAGTGGCCGTATAACTGCCTAATTGTAGGCTTAAGCCGGGGTGAAGAAGAGATTATCCCGAACGGAAAAACCGTTCTTTCGGCCGGCGACCGTTTGGTTATTTTAACCGGATCGGAAAATATAAGCGAAGATATGTCGGCGATAAGTGCACTGGCGAACAAAGGCGAGGACTAGCGCGGGCTCCGGTTTTCGGGCAGGCCCTTATTTCCCGACACAAAAGCCTGAAAAAACCTTTTCGAGAATATCGTCCGAGGTTACGTCTCCTGTAATTTCGCCCAAACAGGACAGGGCTTCTTCGAGGTCTTCGATTAAAAGGTCCAAGGGGAAACCCGCCGCAGCGTTTTCTTCTGTCCGTTTTACGGCTTGCAGTGCCCTAAATGCCGCATCTTTTTGCCGTTCGTTTCCGAGCGCGGCGCCGCCCGTACCGGTTTTTGTGTTTTTTAAAAGAATTTTTCGAGCCGTTTCCGTTAAATCCTTAATGCCGTCGGCGGTTTTTGCGGAAAGCAAAACCGTTTCTTTTAAGTCCGCCGCTTTTGCAATGTTTAAAAGCCTGCTTTTTTGCTCCCCGCCCAGCAAATCGGTTTTAGTAAAAACCGTAATAATCGGTGCGGAAAAGCCGCGGATCAATCGTATATCGTCGGCACAGAGCTTTCCGTTTTTTGCCGTTTCGGGCCCATCGATAAGATACAAAACCACGTCAGCCTCGCCGCTTAGTTTTAAACTGCGCTCAACGCCCATCGCCTCGATTTTATCGCCGGTGTACCGTATGCCTGCCGTATCGTACAGGCGGACGGGGATCCCGCCGAAATCGAGCGGTGCTTCAAGCCAGTCCCGCGTTGTTCCGTGTATGTCCGAAACGATGGCCCTGTCCTCTTTTAAAAGTGCATTAAAAAGGGAAGACTTCCCCGCATTCGTCCTGCCTGCAAGCACGACCGTACAGCCTTCTTTAAAAATCCTTTCGGCGGCCCATGAAGCGCACAGGGTTTGCAGTCTGCCGCATACGGTTTTTAGCGCTTCAGGCGAAAATGCGTTTTCTGTAGTTTCTTCGTCTTCAGGATATTCGATTTGAACATCGATCGAAGCGATGAGTGTGAGTAATTCTTCTTTTATTGTGCGGATTTCCGAAAAAAGTCCGCCTGAAAGCCGCCCCGCTGCGAGTTCCGCTGCGCTGCCCGTACCCGCTTCTATGATTTCGCGGACGGCTTCCGCACGGGTCAAGTCCGTTTTACCGTTTATAAATGACCGAAAGGTAAATTCGCCGCCCTCAGCAGCACGGAAGCCGGAGCCGATTAAAAGGCGGTACACGGTCAAGACCACGGCAGGCCCGCCGTGGCAGATAAATTCGACCGAATCCTCGCCCGTAAAACTTTTCGGCGCCTTAAAAACGCAGACCGTAACCTCGTCAATCTTTTTTTTTGAAACGGGATCGACGGCCCAGCCGTGCAAAATGCTGTTAGGCGGCGCAGCGAGGAGCGCTTCTTTTTTGGAGAAAATATGTGCGGCAAGTTTGATACAGTCCGTGCCCGAAGTCCTCACGATTCCGAGGGCCGCGGGGCTTAAGGCCGTTGCAACGGCGGCGATAGCGTCATCGGTTCCGTATTTATGCACGCCTGCCGCCCAATCGTAATTTGGAAAAAAGGACGGGCGCCGCTCCGGAAATAATTGCACCTGATACAAAAAAGGCTGCAAACGAGATAAGCCTATATTGTGAATGCGTTTTTTCGATGCCCGATTTATAAAAAATCAAAACCGGCAGGCCCGCTAAAACACCGCCTACAGCGAGGCGCAGTATTTTTTGGAAAACAGAACCGGCCCTTGCATCGAAATCGGCGCAAAAAGAATCAAAAAGATAGATGTTGCCGAAAGCAAGTCCGAGCAGGGCTCCGCCGTACCGCGTTTTTTCCCTACACAGAACGGTTATGATAAAGGCGAAAACGGCGGCTGCGGCAAATTTAAGCGATTTTATGTTTTTTCCCGAAATACCGGCCCCCGCCTCTGCAAACCCGTGCACTTTTTTTTCGATAATCGGTGTCAAAAAGACAAAACAAACCGCCAAAAAAAGGCCGAACGCCCAGCCCGCTAAAACGTCGGTAGGATAATGGACGCCCAAATAAATGCGCGTAAAGCCGATAAAAAGTGCAAAAAAGAGAGAAAGGAGAACCTTAACTGCGAAAAAGCGCCTGTCTTTTTGACCGTAGAACAAGGCCGCAGGATACATCATCGCACCTGTAAGTGAATGGCCCGACGGCGTGGAAAAGCCGGATGCCCTGACCTTCAGTATATCTGGGGCTTGAGTATACGGGCGGGGTACCTGCAAAAACAGTTTTAGGCCCTCATTTAGCCCCAAACCGAAAACAAAAAGATAAAAAAGATGCAAGCCTTTTTTGTAGTCGGCGCACCACATATATGCCAGCGGAACAAGCGCAAACCCGTAGACGAGGGCGTCGCTTAAAATTCGGATAACAAGGTCGAGGCTTGACGGTAAAAGCATTTGAACCGCCCGTATAACTTCGATTCCCCACACATACACCGCATGCAGATTCGGCGGGGCAAGATTCGTAATTTCATTCATAATGATGTTCCCTTATGATAAAAAGGACTCGGCGTTGAAACCGAGTCTGTGATCCGACTGGGCAGCACTGTTTGCGTATTCCGGCCGATCGGCTATTGTACGGATAATGCACGCCTGTGCTAAACAGGATTAAATAAAGCCGGCCTTTTCCAGTATGCCCTTGGCCGTAACAAGGTCGCGTGAGGCAACCATAATGACCGGGCCGGTACAACCCATTCCCGTTTCGGCATAGATACCTTCCTTCCAAAGAGCCTTGCAGGCATCTTCGATTTCGATAACATCGATTCCGG
>CAUTPO010000174.1:0-3640 GCA_963540475.1 uncultured Treponema sp.
GCTCCGGTGCGCCGTTTGGGCGGGATTATCAGCAATATCGGCAAGGCCTTTGTGTCATCGGGACGGATCGAGGACATATTAAACGAAGAACCTGAGGTGCTGTTTCCGACAAACGAAAAACCGGAAATTTACGGGGACATCGTTTTCGATTCCGTTTCGTTTTCTTATCCCGGTATGGAACGGCCGGTGTTGGACGGTATTTCTTTGAGGATAAAGCGGGGGCAGACGGTCGCGGTTTTGGGACCGACCGGTTCGGGAAAAAGTTCGCTCGTACACCTATTGGACAGGCTGTATGAGTATACGGCCGGTTCGATAAAAATAGACGGGCAGGAATTGAATACGATCGACAAGGGCTGGATACGGTCAAAAATAGGGCTTGTGCTGCAAGAACCGTTTTTGTATGGAAAAACCGTTATGGAAAACATCAAGCTGGCCGTTCCGGAAATAAACGATTCTCAGGCGGAACATTATTCCAAGGTTGCCGCCCTTGATACCGAAATAAAATATTTTGCGGACGGGTATTCGACCATTGTGGGAGAGCGGGGCGTTTCTCTTTCGGGGGGGCAAAAACAACGGCTTGCCATTGCACGCACGCTGATAAAAGATGCACCCATTCTTATCTTTGACGATTCCTTGTCGGCTGTCGATACTAAAACGGATACGGAAATACGCGAGGCGCTAAAACGGGAGAAAAAAAATAAAACGGTTATTATCATTTCGCACCGAATTTCGACGATAAAAGATGCGGATAATATCATCGTGTTGGAAAACGGAAAAATCGTCTTGCAGGGAACACATACCGAGTTGATTGCGAAAGACGGTTTGTATAAACGCATTTACGAAATTCAAAATTCGGAACAGGCATTGTAAACGGGAATTATAAAATGGAAAATATTGAAAACAAAGACAATTATAACGAAAAATTCAAAAGCAGCGTTTGGAAGCAGGTTATAAAAGAATTTTATTTTTTTAAGGTGCTGTTTATCTGCGGTTTGTTCTTTGCAGGCCTCGTCGGTATTCTTGAAATTGCTCAGCCCAAACTGACGAATTACGTCATCGATGTGTTTATCAAAAAACAGGATATAAGTAATTTTGTTCCCGTCGTAATTATTTCGGCCGTGTATCTGGTCATAGCCGCTGCCGTTACCTTTTTATACATAAGCACGATCGGTTCGGTCGAGGTGTATATGAGCCACCGGCTGAGGACAAAATGTTTCGACAAACTGCAAACCCTGTCCCTTTCGTTTTACGATAAAAATTCCGTCGGCTCGCTTATGTCCAGAATGACGTCGGATATCAATAAGCTTACAATGCTTATGGCGTGGGGCCTATCCGATATTTTGTGGGGCTTGTTTTTGATGATCACGGTCATTTTTACGATGTTTAAGGACAATGTAAAACTCGCCTTGATTTCTCTTATAACGCTTCCTCTTATTTTGCTGTTAAGCACGTATTTGCGAAAAAAAATATTGAAGGCCCAGCGGCGGGTGCGCACAATAAACGGGCAGCTTACCTCGGCGTATAACGAAGATATTCAAGGGGCGCAAACGGCAAAAACGCTTGTCAGGGAGGCGCTGAATGCAAAAGAATTTTTGTCAAAGACGGAGGAAATGAAATCGGCGTCGATACGGGGTATTTTAATTTCTTCGGCCCTGATGCCGGCTGTTCAGCTTATCGGGTCGATAGGAACGGGGCTGATGGTTATTTTCGGCGGATATGCCGTTGCAGCCGATTTAATCGGGATCGGTTTATTGGTTGCGTTTTTTTCGTATGTTACCCAATTCAATAATCCGCTTGCAACGGCAGCCGATTTGTTTGCGGAGTTTATTTCGGCACAGGCTGCGGCCGAACGTATTTTTTCCCTGCTTAAAGAGGAGCCTGAAATTCGGGATACGGAGGCGGTCATAAAAAAATACGGTACGGCCTTACATCCGTCCGGTGCGGTTCGGCCGAAGATAAGCGGTTCGGTCTGTTTTGAAAATGTTTCTTTTTGGTACAATAAAAGCGAGCCCGTACTGAGCGGTTTCAATTTGACCGTACATGCAGGCGAAACCGTTGCGCTGGTCGGAGCGACGGGGGCGGGAAAATCCACCATCGTGAACCTGTTTTGCCGGTTTTACGAACCCAAGGCAGGCCGCATTCTTATCGACGGAATCGATTATACCGAGATGCCCGAAACGTGGGTGCACGAAAATCTGGGATACGTTTTGCAGTCGCCTTATTTGTTTTCGGGCACCGTCGAGGAAAATATACGCTACGGCAAACTCGATGCAACAAAAGAAGAAATTATCGAAGCTGCGAAACTGGTGGACGCGCACGAATTTATTTGTGCGATGGAAGATGGATACGAAACACAGGTAGGCGAGGGCGGCGGCCTTCTTTCGACAGGACAAAAACAGCTGATTTCCTTTGCAAGAACCATGGTCAGAAATCCGAGTTTGTTCGTTTTGGACGAGGCGACTTCTTCCATCGATACCGAAACGGAACAAAAAATTCAACGTGCAATTTCTACCGTGTTGAAAAACAGAACCTCATTTGTAGTTGCGCACCGGCTTTCTACGATAAAAAATGCCGATAAAATCATCGTTATCGAAAAAGGAAAACCGGTCGAGGAGGGAACCCACAGCGAGCTGCTAAAACGGAAGGGCCGGTATTTTGATCTGTATTCAATGCAGTTTATCCGCACGGCAACAAACGGACAGGTTTAAAACCTGCACAGTTGAAGCACTACGATATGGAACTCTTGTAAGCACTGTTAAAATGTCCAGATATAACTAAAGTGTATCTGAAGGATGTACAATCCCTCCTCATCGGTATGACAAAAGGGGCTCTTTCTATTGTGTATTGACATATCTTTAAAAAAAGGATTGACAAAAGACGATAAATAATTATAATTACAAAAATATAAAGCCTCGTCTTGAAACACTGATTTTACGATGAGGTTTTTTGTGTTTATGGACTCGGTTATTGTTAGAGGATATTTTATTCTGGAACATATTTCAATATACTTCTAACATATCCGGTTCCTATTTTTATTTTTAGGAGTTTATATGAAACACACCTATAAGACAAGGATTTACAGAGTCCTTGTAAATGCTGCTATGGGATTAGCGCTTGCCTTAATTGTAGGCTTTATTGCAGGTTTTTTTATACCGAGCAATATAGTAAGAGCACTTGTTTTTATTGCCGTTTTGGCGGGGTATGTTTGGCTTGTAATTATCAATAATATTATTACGATAGAGGTTGATGATAAAACGCTGACCATAAAAAAAGGTAAAAAAACGGACGTATATGATATTGCGACAACAGCTGTCAGGGCTAAAATCGTTACTTCGACATACGGCCGATCTTCTGTCGGCAGCGATACTGAATGTTCTCTTTATCTTACTCGCCAAGGAGAAGATGAAGTGCTGGTTGATTGCGAACTTATCGGCATTTCTCATTTTTATCAGCTTTTGGAAAACTTAGGCATTACGGGAGATTCCGTAACCAAACTCAACACGGACAATACTGATGAACCGGCTAAATTGACAACCGTAAAGGAGAAAACACATGGACACCATCATGAGTAATACAAGTTTTTCACATATCTATTATTTTATCCTTATCCCGATAGGCTTAATTGCTTATTTTGCCTTTG
>CAUTPO010000175.1:0-3535 GCA_963540475.1 uncultured Treponema sp.
AACTCTTCATACGAATTTCCATGAACATCGTACATATCTATTTCTAACTGGATTTCATGTAGACTCCATGCATGTCTTTTTCTGCTTTCCAGTAATTTTATGAGCTCTGTTTCAGAAGTATTTTTACCGGTTAACACAACCGGAGGGTCTTGATCATCGTTAAGATTAATATCATTTTCTTGCTCTTGTATTATTGTTTCTGTTTTATCCTGCTGCACATTCCCGTATATCTGCTTACTTTTCATATTATCTTTAGCAGTGCAGTTTATAAATACCAATATTATTAAGAGGGTGTAAACAAATTTTAAGTTCTTTTTCACTTATGCCCCCTATACAATTTTCCCTACTCCAATCGTAACACGGCTTTTACATCCTGTCAAGGAATTTTTTTAAAATATTCGGTTTACCGCTTCTTTTCTCATAAACCGGCCATTTTTAAGGACTTTGCCAGCTCCCTCATATCCAGTATATTGTATACTATGCAATAAGAACCGTCATCCTCACTCCACTGAAACCTTTGAAAGAATGACTTACTTATTAGGGAGCCTCTAAAAACATCAGTTTTTAGAGGATTTCCTTAAATTTAATTTGCGATGTTTTTCATAAGTCATTAATATATAAAGACTTATGAAAAACTCGTCGGGCATCTCTAAAAATCCAACAAGGTTTTTAGAGATGCCCATTATTAAATATCTATTTATGAATATTATCCTTACATCAAAAAAGGATATTTCTGTAAAAGCAAATCAACGGTATCTGTATTGACACAAATATAAGAAAGAAATAAGATGGTGCCACGTACGGTCGTTATAGAAATACCAGCTAATCGTAGAAGGAGAAAAAATATTTGAGGCGTATTTAAAACAGCACTGTATGGGAGAAGACTGCAAATGGGAATGAGGGCAAATTATCAATGTATTACCGATCGGGAACTGGAAAAACTTACCGATAGCGGGGAGAATCTTTTCGAGTTCGTCGAAGAATTGCAGGAAAACGAAGAGTGCATTTTATGCGACATCGACAAGCTCTGGGACGTACTGCACTTCGTTTTGACCGGTGTTTCGGCAAGCGAACCGATAGAAGGCAATCTGTTAAGCGAGGCCGTTGTCGGAGAGCACCCCGCAGCCTGCGAAGATTTTATCTCTTATACGGACAAGCGGCGAGTAAAAGCCATTGCCGAAAAACTGAATACAACCGATATTGCTGCCCTTACAAAAAATTTCAGTATGGAAGTGTGTAAAAAACATGAATTGTATCCTGCAATATGGGATTATGAGGATGAAAAAGAAGAAACCGTTGAAGAGATAACGGACGCTTTTTACGGCCTAAAAAATTTATACAGTCAGGCAGCGGCTGCGGATATGAACGTACTGGTATCGATTTATTGACGGTGCGGCTCCCCTTTTTTTATAATTTTTATATGGAACCTGAGGCGGTGTGCAGCCGTATTTCATCGAGTATCTTATGTGCAACATCACTTTTACTCATAAGTGCAAGTTTTTTTTCGTAAGCGGGCGTAATAAGTGTAACGACATTGGTATCCGTTGCGAACCCTGCCCCTTCTTCTTTTAAATTATTTGCAACGATCATATCCAGATTTTTTTTGACCAGCTTCTGTTTTGAATTTTCGATTACATGTTCGGTTTCCATAGAAAACCCGCATAAAAACAGTTTACCGGTTTTGTTTTTGCCCAAGAATTCCAAAATATCGTCCGTCCGTTCAAGCTCCAAGGCAGCACCGCCTGCGGCTTTTTTCAGTTTTTCGGAAGCGATATGTTTGGGCCGGTAATCGGCTACGGCTGCGGCCTTTATTATGATATCTTGCTTTCCATATACGCTTTTTACTGCTTCAAACATTCGGCGGGCGGAATCCGCACGTATGCATTCGACGAATTCGGGCGGCTTCAAAGCGGTATTTCCAAGTATGAGGGTAACATTCGCACCTCTGAATGCCGCAGCCCGCGCAAGTTCCATCCCCATTTTTCCCGTGGAGCGGTTACTGATAAACCTGACCGGATCAAGAGCTTCCCGTGTCGGGCCTGCGGTTATCAAAATATTTTTACCTGCAAAGTCCTTTTCGAAGGCAGCCTCGAACAGGATATGCTCCAAAAGTTCTTCAGGTTCAGGCATTTTACCGCGCCCCGTATCTCCGCAAGCAAGCCTGCCGACTGCAGGTTCTATAATCTTAAAACCGTACCGTTTCAGTTTTTGCAGATTCTCCGTAACGGCAGGGTTTTCGTACATTCCGGTATTCATGGCAGGAGAAATAAGTTTCGGACACCTACAAGCAAGTACGGTAGTTGACAGCATATCGTCAGCAATGCCGCAGGCCAGCTTTCCAATAATGTTTGCGGTTGCGGGTGCAATAATGCAGATATCAGCCTTTTTTGCAAGGCTTATATGCCCTACTTCAAATTCGAAATTCCTATCAAAGGTATCCGTTATACACTTGCGGGAAGTCAGGGCTTCGAATGTAAGGGGCTGTACAAAGTTACAGGCATTCTTTGTCATAATAACGTGAACTTCAGCCCCCAGTTTGACAAGACCGCTCGCCAAGGCAGCTGCCTTATATGCGGCAATTCCTCCGCTCACGCCCAAAAGAACCGTTTTATCTTTCAACATCTCCGCCTCCGTAAACACTCCGTAATCGGGTCTTAGTCCGCTGTGTTACTGCTGTACATTGTTTTTATACAGGATACCAAGCCCTTTCAGCAAAAGGCATTCGTCCGTAACAACCTTGTGTCTGCACAAACCGGCCGTACACGGCGCAAGACCGCCCGTAACAACCACGGTAAGCGTTTTTCCGAGTTCCGCTTCCATGCGGTCGATACACCCGTCGATCATGGCAGCATGTCCGTATAAAATACCGCTTCGCATACAGTCCGCCGTATTTGCCGCAATAATCTTCCCCGGCGCAGTAAGCCCGATGGCAGGAAGCTGTGCCGCTTTAGAACTGAGGGTTTCAAGCGATAATTTTAAACCGGGACAAATGATTCCGCCCAAGTACCTTTTTTCCTCGTCGATAACAGAAACGGTCGTTGCAGTTCCTATATCGACGACGGCAAGCGGAAGATCGTATGCATCGACTGCTGCGGCCGCATCTGCTATAAGATCGCTGCCGAGCCCTTCGGGATTATCTATTGCTATGCTTAACCCGCACATATTCATTTTGGAATTTACGATGAGGCAGTCAACTTTGGCAACTTTTTTGATTGCAGAAACAATGACAGCCGTAAGCGGCGGCACGACGCAGGATAATATGGCGCCCTCTATATCTTCCAAACAGACATTGCAATTTTCGAAAATATTTTTTATGATAACGGCGTATTCACAATCCGTTTTGGACGAATCGGTAGCGATCCGTTCCGAAAAAACCGGTTTTTCTTCGTCAAGACCACCGATGACAATATTTGTGTTTCCCACATCAACGGCAAAAATCATCCCATGCTCCTATAAAAACTTTTTGCAGGATATATGAATATCCGAAAAAAAGTTTTTAGCCGTGCTTTTGCAGCGACGCAAAAAAGCACAATTA
>CAUTPO010000176.1:0-3433 GCA_963540475.1 uncultured Treponema sp.
TCGAAGTTGCAAACAAAAAAAGCAGGACATTAAGTCCTGCTTTTTTATTGCTTTTAAAGATTAATAAATGATTTTAAGCCCTAAAGTAAAGGTACCGTTGTCTTGCCAGTGGTTTACCGGAGCCTTGATCATTTTTGTCGGGTCTTTCGCCTTAGTATCTGTAGGATTGTTTTTATATAACCCTGCATAATTGCCGCCCAGCTTTCCATGAGCCCATTTTGCATCTATTTCTACCTTTTCTATCGGGCTGAAGGTTAAACCGAGCTCGTACGCCACACCAGCATACCTTTTATCCTTTAGCAAATCAAGACCTTCATAATGGTTTGTTTCGATCCATACCGATGTATATGGTTTAAGCCACATAGAATCGCTTATATTATATTTATAGTCTATCCATGTTTTAATACCTACCGGCAACACAATACCTTTCTCCTTATATTCGTTTTTTATAGGCTTAACCTTTCCATTTTCGGCATAACTTAACAGCCTGTTTAAGCGCAAATCAAGGCCGAAAGCAAGCCCTTCGATAAAATTCGTATTGCCTGAAGCCTTAGATTCAAAGGCAAGCTTTACAGCCATGTCTCCCATCTTATGATCTTCTTCAACACCTTTTCCCGAATCATCTGCCTTATATTTTACCGTTCCGTATTGCGAACTATTGTTTCCATAATAGACCCCGGCGGTAACCCATTTATATGTTGTAATGAACGAAAGGTCGAGCCCCAGCTGTTTTTTTACTTCATCGTCGATATTTGCCACTACGCCGGCGGCATCCATTGCGACAGAAACGTCAAGACCGTCTACAGCCTTTGTTCCAACTTTAAAACCGCCGCCTATATAAGTACCGTTACCTTTAAGCGATGAAGGAGAACCACCTCTGCCGCCGAGCAATAAGCCGGATTGATAAAACGCGTTGATATTGCCGAAAGCCGTGTTTAACTGCATATCCGAATAGATCCATTTATCGTATTTAAGTTTTAAATCGAAGCCGACGGCATAATATTCTTTTGTGGTTCCGCTGCCTATTATTTCTTCAACATATTGCCCTGCTTCAAGAGGAGTGGCTTTAGATCCGGCAAATTTATGAGGGGCGTTAGCTTTTGTATAAACGTAGCCTATACCTGCTAGATATGTCAGATTATTTACTTTATACAGCGTCCTTCCTTCAACGGTTTCACCTGGTCTTATGGTTACCAGTTTTTCCCATTTGTTATCTTTCCACGAACCGTTTGAGCCGAATTTAATACCGACATCAAGGTCTAAGCCGGAATCGGCAATGTTTTCATTTTTGTACCCCAGTTTTGTACCGAAAGCCTTAATGTCCGTTGCAGTAGTAAACGGATCCAGATAGGGATTACCTTTTATTGGTGACCAAAGCTTAGCATAGTCGGTTTTGAAGTTGGGCCGGTTAAATACCGTAAGATACGCCCCGAAAAAATGCAAGGTTGCATTCATGCTGTGCAAAATATTTTTTGCCGGCTTGTACCCAAAGGTCGCATCGGAGCTCATTGGCGAAAAGGCAGAATAGCTGTTAGTCAGTGTGCTGTCGTATTTGTAGGCAAGGTCCATTCCAATTTTAAACTCGGTATACACATCTCCTTCGGTTTTTGAAGAAAGCGTTCCCTGATACAACGGTAACAAAATTGTCATCTTAATTTTGTTTTCAAAGCCGTGTCTTGTTTTTTCATCAGGCTTCTCTGTAAGATTTCCTTTCCCCAAGTCTATTCCCCAGATTACGGAAGCCTCCGCTTTTACCGAGGGCTTTAAAACCGATTCGCTTTGAGCCGGTTGAGCAGTTAACATTCCGCCCAAAACAGCTGCGGCAACTAAAAATAACAGAATTTTTTTCATAAAAAATTCCTCCTTGATAAGTTATTAAGTTAATTATAGTTTATTTTTTTTCGCTTGTCAAGAATTTTTTTTAAAATTTTTTATAACTTTTTAAACATAAAGTTATTTATAATTTTCAATTTTTAAATCTCTAATTTATCGATAAAATGTAAAATGTGCTTTACGTGCTTTCTTTTGACTGACCTGTCTGTTTTATTTGTACAAAAGTTTGAAGACTTCAGGCTATCACAATAGCCGAAGATGCCGATTGCCAACCTGCTTGTCAATTTCTTTCATACATGATAAAATACACGGGTTCATAGGAGCAAGCTGAAAATAATTTTGTATTTTCAAAAAAGCTATGCGTACCCAAAACAAGGAGAGGGCAAATGAACTACATCGAATCCAATAATCTCGCAATTATCGCCTGTCCGGGCGGCGAGGCCTTTGCAGACCTTGCAATCAAAAACCTAAAACACATTTATGCGCGTAAATTTCATCAACAAAATGAAAAGCTTTCCAAACGCTATTCCGTTCCAAAAGAAGAAATCATACAAAAATTCAATTTTTACAACGACTTTTTTTCGAACAGAATGTCGGTCAATAAGGATATCGAAAAATTCCATTCGCCGAAGATCAAGGTTGACTGCCGCTTTACCTATTTTAAGAACGGCGAGTTTAAAACAGAAATTTTGGAAAGCGTGCGGGGAAAAGACGTGTACATTTTTCAAGACGTCGAAAACAAACAGGAAATTAGCATAAATGAAGGCAAAAACACGGAGCGTTTTTCGGTAAACGACCATTTGATGTCGCTTATCGTTACGATCGACGCGGTGCACCACGCGGGTGCAGGCCGAATTTCGCTTGTACTGCCGGCCTATCCGTACAGCCGCCAGCACAAGAAGAAGGGCAGGGAGGGCTTAACTGCAAGCCTTTTGGGGCATATTTACGAAAACCTTGACGTAGAACAGATTATAACCCTCGACATTCATTCCCGCGAAATAGAAAACGCATTCCATACTACCCGCTTGGAAAACCTGCACGCCAGTTATCAGATAATACGCGAACTGACAAAAATCGTCGATCTGACGCCGGAGTCGCAAGAAGATATCGTCGTCGTTTCGCCCGATTCGGGGGCCGTTGACAGAAACAAGTTTTATTCGACGAACTTGCAAAAACCGCTGGCAATGATTTATAAAGAACGGGATTATTCCGTCGTAACCCAAAACGCAAAGCAGTCGAATATCGTCAGTATTAAGCTTTTGGGCGATGTTGAAGGAAAAAACGTCTTTCTTGCAGACGATATGCTCGGTACGGGCGGCACCTTGCTAAAAGGTATGGAATTTTTAAAGAGCAAGGGCGCACAAAAAATTATTGCTGCAATCAGCCTGCCGCTTTTTACGGATGACGCCATTCAGCAGTGCGACGAAGCCTATAAAAGCGGCCTTTTTTACCGGATTATCGGCACAAACGCCATATACCATACCGAGTTAAAACAAAGGGAATGGTACATTGAAACGGACGTTTCCGCCCTGTTTGCACAGGTTATAACACGGCTGCACGAAAATGCCTCTCTTTCGAGCTTGCTCGATAACAGAAATAT
>CAUTPO010000177.1:0-3389 GCA_963540475.1 uncultured Treponema sp.
TTTTCCCATATTTAATTTTTCTTCCATCACCGTTATCTCCACAATTTATTATGGGGACATTTTAACAGTGCTTACAAGGGGACATTATCACTGTGTTTCAACAGTATGGGGCGGTGCTTACAAAAGACTTGCGTTTTCACATGCCCTGTTGTGTACATGACGTCCTCGCTGATACCTGTTTATATTCTTTCAAGAAGTTTTAGTACGGCACTCAGCTTTTTCGGTTTACAGACCTTAGTCGGGTTTAAGACATTGCAACAAACGAAGCACATAGTGCAATAATATGCACAAAACCCATAATTACAAATAATACCGTATCAACATTCAGTGTTTTTACAAGGTTTTTTCTGTATCGTATTATTTTCTCGCTATCATCTTTATTAAATTCCAAGGCTTTTTTCTTGATATACGAATTAGGCATAATCCATGTCCAATTTCCCGCATTATTTTTATGATTCCAATATTTACCGTAATATCGGCCTTCCAAATAAGCGGCTTCTACAAGAGAATCATGATCCATGCCGGGTATTCTTTTTTGATAAAAATTTTGAACCGTAGATACTATAAAAAAGCCTATCAATATAAGAAAATCCAAAAATACACATAACGCAAAAATCAAAATAGCCATAACTAATCTACCTTATCTCTGAAGAAGTTAAGTTAAACACTTCATTAAACACAAGTTCTTTATTCGTGCGGAGGGTTTTATACCCTGACGCTCGCGTCGGGGTTGTTGATTTCCTTTTGCAAAAAGCGGAAACATTATCAACAACAAACTTACTATTATTGAGGCAGACTTTTTTATTCTTCTATCTCCTTATCAAATTTAGCTTTGCTTTTAAATATACTCCACATATCGGGACATGCCGTTTTTTTAACACTAAGAAATCCGTTTTCATCAACGCTATATGTTTTCTATAACATCATAGTTTAAATTATTATAAATTTCAATTCTGAACAGTAACCTGTGCGGCAGAAATTGGCGAAACTTGCCGTTCAAAGTCTGCAAGGCAAACTTTGAACGGCGTACTGAATATGCTAGCGGTTCTACACGTATTGAAAGCCGTGCCGGACGCATGATTTTAAACGGCATGCCGATAAATAGAATTACCGATTATACTGCCGACAGGTATAGCGTTTTGAGTAGTCCCTATAAAACTTTTACGCTTTTCAGTGTTTCGATTATTTCCTTTGCCTTTTCGCTTTTTAAAAATTTTTTGAGAGCCTTGGATGTTTTCGCCTGTTTTTGAATCGTGTTCATCACGGCTTTTAAATCCTTATAAAACCCGTTATTGTCAAAATCGCTTGAAACATTCAGCAGGGCGTACCGTCCTTCGGCAAGCTCTATCAGCATATTGTCCAGCACGTCGTTATCGTAGTTTTGTACGGCCGCATAAATAAAGGCTGTAAAAGCACCGTATCCTTTTGCCAAATAATAATCGCCTTCGAATTTGCCGCGCCGTTTTTTTCCGTGCAGCACGGGCGTATGCTTTGCGCTTGTAAGCAGGATAACAATTAGATTTTCCTTAAAGTCGATCAGGGTCAGTGTGCCTGTCCAGCCGGAATGCCCGACAGTGGCCGAATCCGCCAAGGGCGAAAAGGCCCACGAATAACGCTTTTCAGCCCCCTGTCTGCGCCAGCCGAGTCCCGCCTCGTAAACCGTTTCGGCCTGTCCCGTAAACAGGGGGACAATTTTGGAATCGAAGAGCCTGACCGTTCCATAGCCGCCGCCGTTCAGCATAACCTGGGCCAAAACGGCAAGACTTTCGGCATTGGCAAAAAGCCCCGCATGCCCGCTCACCTGATCCATCGCAAAAAAAGACTCTGCATCGTGCACCGTGCCGTGAATCGGCAGATATTTTTCATCTTTAAAAGTTTCGTCATCGGTACGCTTAACCCCGTTTATTTCCGTTGCCGCCACATTGTTTTTTACGAACCCGTGTTTTAACGGCTCATAACATATCAGCCTCAGGTTTAAGGGTTTATAAATATTTTCTTCGACATATTTATCGAGCGGCATTTCGGTAACTTTTTCCACAATAAACCCCAACAGCATATAACTGATATCGGAATATACGGAATCCGTTCCGGGCGCATACACGAGGTTTGTTTCCAAAATAAGTTCCAGCGTAATCTGTTTGTTCGTGCGGGTTTCTTTTTTCTTTTTATTGCGGATCTTGGTGTGACCGTAAAAGTTTGCACCTGCGGGAAAGCCCGCCTGATGTGTTAGCAAATGGAAGACGGTAACGCTGTCCTTGCCCTTGTGCTTCGCCTTTTTTGCGTCTTTAAAATCGGGGAAAAAAGAAACAACCTTATCGTTTAGCGAAATTTTCCCTTCGGAAACAAGCCGCTGCACCGCAAAATTGACGGCATACATTTTTGTGTTGCTTGCAAGATCGAAGAGGGTATTTGTTGTTACAGGGATTTTTTCTTTTAAGGGTACCCCGTAATCGTCAACACCGCTGACCGCACCGTATGCTGCGCTCTTTAAAATTTTCCCGTTTTTTATGACGGCGATCTGGGCGGACGGAAAACCGCTTTTTACTTCTTCGCTCAGTAAATCATCGCATATTTGAAGCGCACGGTAATTGACACCCGCTTCGGGTTTTTCTTTCCGTATAATCGACGGATACGGAATTTTTATGTTTATGAAATACGGCTTTCTTTTTTCCGCCGCAGCGAGTTCCGGTTTTATCTCCGAAACATATAGAAAATTTTCGCCGTCTTCTGCAAGTCCGCCTATGTCCAGCTTTCCGAAACTGTCCGTACAGATGGACTTTGTGTCTATTTTTTGTCCGTTTAGATAAAGGGCAAAACTTTTTATGTTGGAGCAATGAATGTATATGACGCCCTGATCCTTATAGGCCTTAAACGGAATAAAATTGTTTGCCAACACGGAACTATCGTAGCGGTCCGCACTTTTGGGTAGGATTACGTCCGTTTGAAAAAAATAGCTTTCGGCGTAGGGTGTGTCGGGGCTTTCAAAAAAGTCGAAGTCTTCTAAATCGAATTTTGAAATTTGCGCTGCCGAAAAACATGATACAAGATTTAAAGCCATAAAAACTATACATACTATGTTTCGCATAATTTTAAGTATATCACAAAACGGGAAAAATCAACATACCCCGGTGCAGGGCTTTTGAGGGCTTAAAGCCTCTGCACGAATAACGGATTTCGGTAACACACGGAAAACGATTTTGTACTAAAGGTGCTGGCAAGATTCATGCGCATTCACTAATTGCATCTTAAAAATAAAACCTCCGGTTGAAAGATTACTGCAAACGGAAAGATCCTGTATACGGCTCATTTTATACCTCTCTTATGGCGATATTCAGAAACATCAAATCCTATTTTCTTTAAATTGCTCATTTGTTTTTGTTGATGTTCTG
>CAUTPO010000178.1:0-3318 GCA_963540475.1 uncultured Treponema sp.
ATACGTATAATTTCTTTAGGATAAACAGGCTTGCCCGTGAGGCGCTTGTCGCAATCAAACAATCCGGGCCGGATGCAAAGAAACGCTTTTCTCAAAATGTTATACAGCGGTGTACCGCCCTTTTGCAGAAAAATATGGATTCCATCAATAACTCTCCAGTGGAAATTCCTAACAGACAGCTGGGGCGGCTTACGTTAAACGTAAGCGGTGGGTGTAATTTGCGCTGTCAATACTGCTATGCAAATGCCGGCGATTATAAAACAAAGGGTCATAATATGACTGTTGCCGTTGCAGACAGAGCTCTTTCCGTTTTTTTTAATCATTTTGAACACATAGAAACGATTATGTTCTTTGGCGGCGAACCGCTTTTAAACTATCCTTTAATCGAATATGTCTGCAAAAAAACGGTAGATATGGCCCGTAACACTAGGCTTAAATCCCTACCGCATTTTGCCGTTATAACGAACGGTACCGTTTACAACAAAAAAATTGCCGAGCTATTTAAAAAATATAATTTTTCCGTTACGGTCAGCTACGATGGAGATATAGACGTAAATAATAAGCTCCGCATTTCGCAAAAAGGGCAGGGTATGTCGTCTGTCATTATAGACACCATTCATAAAATAATCGATGAAACGGGTATTATTCCCGGCATTGAAGCCACGTATACTCGTTTTCATCTTGAACAAGGTATTTCTCCATTACAGGTTGTAAAAAACATAAAACAAATATCCGATAAGCTCAATGTGCATTTGACCCCGGTGATGGCTGATCCCGTGTATCCGTATGCCTTATCCGATTATTCATCCTTTGCCGACTCGGTTTCTGATTTTTTTAAAAATATTAAATCGTTTTCTGACTATAAACAAAACTCTCCCGTATATAATTTATTAAGCCGTTTATTAGAACCATTGATACATAAAACAAAACCTGCCGTTCGGTATATTTGTGATGCAGGCTTCGGTATGCTGTCAGTAGCCGCAAACGGCGAAGTATACCCGTGTTTTATGTTTATCGATATGAAGCAGTTTTGTTTAGGGAACATCTTCGATGCTGATATTTTTGCAACCGAATGTTTTAAAGAAAAACAAAAAGCAATACAGAGCTTTTCCGAAAAGAAAACCAACCCGGAATGCCGTAGCTGCTTTGCACGGACGGTGTGTTCCGGCTGTATAGGATACGGTGCAAGTGACGAACAGGGCTTGCGGTTGGATAAAAAAAGCTGTGATTTAACCAAAAATATGCTGCGGAACACTATTATCGGGTTATATAATATGACGAATAGAACAGATTAATTCTATGTTTTAATATATAAAAATAATTTCCGTTACACAGCGTTTATAAAAAGGAGTATTGTATGTTTAAAGGCGTTTTGTATTATTTTAAAATGTGTTGGAGGCTCGAAAAGGGTTTTCCCGTTGCGCTTATATGTTACGAATTGCTGAATACCGCAAAAACGGTTATGCTGGTCATCTTGCCCAAGTACATAATAGACGCTCTTTTTGTTACGCATAATAAAGAACAGGCCGTACGTTTTTTGGCCGTGTATGTGTCATTCCTTTTTTGCGTCAATTTTTTAACTGCCGTCTCTTTACGTTTTGCTATTATCCGAAAAAACCTGTCCTTTCAGCGTTTTCAGTCGGAGCTCGGAAAAAAGCTGATGAATGTAGACTTTGAACGGATCGAAACGCCCGCCTTTCTTGACCTTAAACAAAAAGCGGAACGGTTTGTGTATTCGGACGGGTACGGGTTCGGCGTTATTTTACTGGAAGCCATCGGCTTAGTAGGTAAGGTCATAGCCGTCATCAGCCTGAGCACAATTATTTTTACGCTTAGTCCCTATCTTATCCTTGCCGTTATTCTCATCGTTATTTTAAATGCCTGTGTGTTTGCAAGGACGAACAAAACGGGAATAAAATACCGAATGGAGCAATCCGTGCAGGAAAGGCGGGTACGGTACTATTCGGAGAAGATGACGGATTTTCAATACGGAAAAGAAATCAGAAATTACAATTTGGCGCCGTGGTTTTTGGATAAATACAATGAGCAGATAAAGGTTTTGTCTGGCTTTTATGCAAAGACTGCAAATACGAAATTTGTAAGCGATGTTTTTAACGCGGTAACCTTTGTAATTCAGCTGGTAATAAGCTATTTTATTTTAATCCGCGACGTTTTTGCGAATGCTCTGGCGGTCGGTAATTTTACGATGTACCTGTCTTCCGTTACGGCTTTTGCGTCAAGCCTGTCCGAGATAATAACGAAAAGCGTGGAACTTTCGCAATTCAATCAATATTTTGCCTCTTTTAAAGAATATATGGATATGCCTTCGATGAATACGGCGCACGGAGAAAAGCCCGCCCTGCCTTCTTTTTTCGACATCGAATTTCAAAATGTTTCTTTTAAATACGGTTCTTCAGAAAAGTTTGCACTAAAAGACGTAAATGTCAAATTCAACAGCAGGGAACGCATTGCAATTATCGGAGAAAACGGAGCCGGTAAATCTACCTTTGTAAAACTGTTGATGCGGCTGTACGAACCGACTGCAGGAAAGATTTTGATTAACGGCGTCGATATAAAAGAAATCGATTATAATTATTATCAAACTTGGTTTGCCGCAGTGTTTCAAGACTTTAAACTGTTTTCTTTTTCGATTAAAGATAATATTACGTTCGGTACCGCAGACGGCGGAACGGCGAATGCCGAGCTGGAGCGGCTTATTACAGCGGCGGGGTTAAAAGAAGTTATCGATAAATTGGATAAGGGCTTAGAAACCTTGGTATACCGCGATTTTGACGATGCAGGCTTTACGCCATCAGGCGGCGAAGGCCAAAAGATCGCCATTGCCCGGGCCGCTTACAAAAATGCTCCGATCGTTATTTTAGACGAGCCGACCGCAGCCCTCGACCCGAAAGCGGAAAACAGGATTTACGAGCAGTTTGACGAATTCTTTAAGGATAAGTGTTCACTGTATATTTCACACCGTATGGCGGTAACAAAATTTTCCGACAGGGTACTCGTATTTGATAATAGCCGAATCGTTCAAGACGGTAGCCCTGCCGATTTGATAAAAGAAGAAGGTAAGTACCGCGAGCTGTATAATTTGCAGGCGAAATTTTATACATAAGTTTTTATAGGTGCCCTATATTTAATTCTTCGTAGTATTATCCTTAAAGTTACTAGGAATTTTTTTAATACTCCATTTTCCCTATACCATCCCCGCTTTTTCAAAATGCTTTTTTAATATCCGCATAGAAATCCACGCACCCGCGAAACTTGTTATAACCGTCAATGCAATCATAGAACCGTACATCTGCCATG
>CAUTPO010000179.1:0-3281 GCA_963540475.1 uncultured Treponema sp.
CGGGTGCTTCGAAAGAGGCGGTCGGTCAGTTTGCATCGCAGGTTAGAAAACTGAGAGGGCCTGAGCCGTATAAGGGCAAGGGTATCCGTTACGAAGACGAAATTATACGGCGAAAAGTCGGTAAGTCCGGTGTAAAGTAAAAGGAATTTAGGTATGGACAAAAAACGCAACGATAAAGATAGAAAAAGATTTAAGCGAAAAATGCATATCAGAAAAAGGATTTTCGGTACTGCAGGACGTCCCAGAATGAGCGTATTCCGAAGTAATAAACATATTTCGGTTCAGGTTATCGACGACGAACAGGGCAGAACAGTAGCATCCGTATCAACTCTGGAAAAAGAACTTCGATCGCTTAAGGTTAATGTTGAATCTGGGGCAAAAGTCGGTGAAGAAATAGGCAAGCGCCTCAAGGAAAAAAATATTGATACCGTTGTTTTTGACCGGAACGGGTACCTTTATCACGGTGTGGTAAAATCCGTTGCCGACGGTGCAAGAAAAACGGGAATTAAGTTTTAGGAGAGGCTATGAGTCACCAAAAAGAATCAAGGCGCGATAACCAGCACAACGATAAAATGTATGTCGAAAAACTTGTCAAGTTGAACAGGACTGCAAAGGTTGTAAAGGGCGGCAGAAGGTTTTCTTTTTCCGCTTTAACGGTTGTCGGCGATCAAAAAGGACGTGTAGGGTACGGTTTCGGAAAGGCCAATGACGTAAGCGACGCTATCCGTAAGAGTATAGAAAAGGCAAAGGCGAATATGGTAAAATTTCCGCTTAAAAACGGAACCATTCCGCACGAGGTACAGGGTAAATTTAAGGGTTCGTCCGTGCTGTTGCTCCCTGCCTGTTCGGGTACGGGAATTATTGCAGGCGGTACCGTCCGTGCTATTATGGAAGCAGCCGGCGCCACCGACGTGCTTTCAAAATCCCTTGGATCGAGCTCTGCGGTCAATGTCGTGAAAGCGACCTTTGATGCCGCCGGCCTTTTAATGGACGGCAAAACAACCGCCAAAAACAGGGGTAAGACCCTTGCGGATGTATGGGGGTAGCAGATGGCAAAAAAAATCAGCATTAAATTGATAAAAAGCACGATAGGGCAGCGCTATCATGTCCGTTCGACGGTACGCTCGTTGGGTTTGAAAAAAATCAATTCCACAGCGGAACACGACGCAAATCCCGCCGTTTTGGGAATGGTAAAAACCGTTTCGCATTTGGTGGAAGTTAAGGAGTTAAGCTAATGTCCGAATTTGATTTAATTGTTCCGGAAGGAGCTACTCATAAAAAAAAGATTGTAGGACGAGGTTCGTCTTCCGGTCACGGTAAAACGGCAGGCAAGGGACACAAGGGTCAGCAGGCCCGTTCCGGCGGCAAGGTTTATACCGGTTTTGAAGGCGGTCAGATGCCCTTGTACAGGCGAGTCGCAAAAAGAGGTTTTTCCAACTATCCGTTTAAAAAAGAGTATTATGTCGTAAACCTTTCGGTTCTCGAAACACGGTTTAACGACGGGGAAACGGTTAATAAAGAAACGCTTATGCAAAAAGGGCTTTTAAAAAAGGCCAAACTGCTCGTTAAAATTTTGGGTAACGGCGATATAACCAAAAAATTAACGGTAGATGTCGATAAAATTTCCATTTCGGCCAAAGAAAAGATAGAAAAGGCAGGCGGAACAATCGTTCAGTCTGAGGAATAAGGGCGGAAAAATGGCTAATAATGTATTTGCAAATATGTTTAAAATAAAGGATTTACGGGACCGTATTTTCTTTACGATTATAGTGTTAGCAATTTTCCGTTTGGGCTCGGTGCTCACCATCCCCGGCATCGATCCTAAGGCCTTAACTCTTTTCTTTAAGCAGGGACAGGGCAATGCCTTTGCAGACCACATGGACTTTTTCGTAGGCGGCGCGTTTTCAAACTTTTCGGTGTTTATGCTCGGCGTAATACCGTATATTTCCACCCAGATTTTGATGCAGCTGGCTATGATTATTTTTCCGCGATTGAAAAAAGTTGCGGAAGAAGACGGCGGCCGAAAACGCATTCAGGTTTGGACGCGGATGATCACGGTTTTTGTAACGCTTCTTCAATCGTCGGCCGTAGCTTCGTGGTCGCGCAATATTTCAGGCGCAATAATTATGCAAAATCATACCCTGCACCTGTTTATCGCGATGGTAACGGTTACCACAGGCACGATGATAACCATCTGGCTCGGTGAGCAGATTACGGCAAGAGGTATAGGCAACGGTATTTCGATGCTGATTTTTGCCGGTATTGTAGCTCGGCTGCCGCAGGCCGTTTGGGAGCTTGTTAAAAGGATTTGGTCGGATTCGGAACAGCTGAATCCCGTGTTCGTCATTATAGCCTTTCTTATGTTCATCGGAATTATAGCCTTGGTTATTTACGAACAGCAGGGACAGCGGAAAATACCGGTGCATTATGCCAAAAGGGTTATCGGACGAAAAATGTACGGCGGACAAAATACGTATATTCCGTTTAAGATAAACCCCTCAGGCGTTATTCCCATCATTTTCGCTTCGTCGTTTTTGACCTTTCCGCTGATGCTTTCGCAAACGCTGGGAAGCAAGGCTGCATGGATTGCGGGTGTTGCACGGTTTTTGCGTGCCGACGGCTGGGCTTATAATATCCTGTATGTTATTCTGATTATTTTCTTTGCTTACTTTTACACGCAGGTTACCTTAAACCCGACGGAAATTGCAAAGCAGATACGGGAAAACGCAGGCTCCATTCCGGGAATCAGAACGGATAGAACCGAAGAGTACTTACAGAAGATTTTGAACAGGCTCGTTTTTCCGGGCTCTTTGTACCTTGCGGCTATTGCGGTTCTGCCTAATATTATACAATGGGCATTCAATTTTCCGCACGGTATTTCGACCCTAATGGGCGGAACATCTCTTCTTATTTTGGTAGGTGTCGATTTGGATACGATGAGTCAGGTAGAAGCAATGCTTAAAATGCATCACCACGACGGGCTTCTTAAAAAGGGCAGGATCCGATCCAGAAACCTATAGAATTTTTTTTAAGAAAGGTATAAAATACTTTTTTCTTTAAGGAGTAATTATGAAGGTTAGAACAAGCGTAAAACCTATTTGTGATAAATGCAAAATAATCAAACGGAACGGGATTGTAAGAGTTATCTGCATCAACCCCAAACATAAACAGCGACAGGGATAACGGAGGAAACTAGAGTATGGCTCGTATTGCGGGAGTTGACCTCCCTAACAAACATGTCAATGTTTCGTTGACGTACATTTATGGAATTTCAACATCAT
>CAUTPO010000180.1:0-3272 GCA_963540475.1 uncultured Treponema sp.
AGCACAAAACTCGTCAGATAAACAGTGAGGCTGAATTTCTGCCGAACTGTTTATCTGACATCCTTTATTTACGCTGCCATTATATCAAAAAATGTGATTGTTGATAACCGGTGAAGTCAGCAGGACTTGGTTATCGTTATTTTGTAATGCAATAAGAAAAGGCAATATAATAGACCTGTTCGGTAACTCTGTTGCCGAACAGGTCGACGAGTTCTAAATCGTGCAAATAGCACGATTTAGAACATCGCATTTCAAGGTAACCGGTTCTGAAACTGAAGTTTCCGAACCGGTTTAATCTTGCGATATTTTGCATACGGGGCCGCTCTGCTATGATAAATTTCATTTTGCTTACGGTAATTTCGTGATACTGCATTTTTTTTAAGTATAAAATCTATGAGTATTTTATTTTTCGCCGCCGTTCTGTCTTGTGAGCCTCGCATATTTTGTGCAATACGGGAAGTTCGGCGTATTTTTTTGTAAGCTGAAAATCTGCGGTGTGTAATTGGTAATTAAACCTATTCGGAGCAGGTTTGTTGTACTGTTATCCATTTGGAAAATTGTTGGAAATCAGCCCTAATTATGACATGATATTTTGTATGATTTTCAACACCGACTATCTATTAATAATATAGGGGAAAAGCGCCCTTTACCTCCCTTGCTTTGAAATACATGTTTACAAAAAATCGGGCAGCCAGCTTATCCATTGCCGCAGGGAAACGGCCTCTTCGATATGGACAGCGGTAATTTTTTCGGAACTTTCAAGGTCGGCTGCGCTTCGGGCTATTTTTAAAATGGCGTGGGTTCCGCGGCCTGAAAGTTTTTTCTTTTCCACTGCTGCCGAAAAAAGCTTTTTTGCCTCGTCGGTCATTACGCATATTTTTGGGGTATCCTTGGGCAAAAGCCCTGCATTTTCGTATTTTTTCGTTTTATCGCTTTCACAACTGCTGCCCGATCTTTCCCATTGCATCTCCTTTGCCGCCCGTATTCTTTGCCGTATTTTTTCGGTCGAATACTGTCCGCTTTTTAAAAATAGTCCCGGTTTAGGCGGAAAAACGGGAATACGTATATCGATTCGATCCAAAAGCGGTGCCGTCAGTTTTTTCCAATACCGTTCTATTTCGGCCGGCATACAGGTACAGACCTTTCCCTCAGCGCCGAAATTGCCGCAGGGGCAGGGGTTTATGGCGAGCAAAAGCTGAAAGTCTGCGGGAAATGTCGAGCTTTTTCCTGCGCGGCTTAAGGTTACTTCGCCCGTTTCGAGGGGCGCACGGAGCGTTTGCAAAACGGACATCTTAAATTGAGCGGCCTCGTCCAAAAAGAGAACTCCGCCGTGTGCCAGAGAGACCTCGCCCGGCATACACTTACCTGCGCCTCCGATTATGCCTTCCATACTGGCATTGGGATGCGGCATTCTAAAAGGAGGCCTTTGCAACAGGATATCTTTTTCGCGCCCATGCGGCAAAAGCCCTGCCACGCTGTATATCCGCGTCGTTTCGAGGGCTGTTTTAAAATCCATATCCGGTAAAAGGCTTGGAAAACGCTGTATCGACAGGGTTTTTCCGCAGCCGGGCGGACCGTACGCAATCAGGTTATGCCTGCCCGCTGCCGCAATTTCCAAGGCACGGATAAGTCCGTCCTGCCCGCGCACATCTTCAAAACCCTTAAAAGAAGCGGTGCCGTCAGAGCTGGCTGTGTTGCCTGTCTCCGGGCTGCTCCAGATAAAAAGGGGCCTTTTTTCGATTGCCTGCTGCTGCGGCGAACCGCCGGTCATTTCTTCGATGTTTTGGATCGCCGATAAGGATTCAAGCGCTTCTTTTAGGGTGTCTGCACCAAACACGTGTGCCTGTTCCGGAATAGACGCTTCGGCCTCATTCGCTTTCGGTACGATAAAATACCGTATTCCGTTTTCGGTTCCCGCAAAAATGGCACCTAAAACCCCGTTTACCGCCCTTACTCGGCCCGATAATTCGAGTTCGCCCATCACCATAACGCGCTTTTTTTCAGTATTTTGTCCGCCGTCAAGGAGTTCTGGGGCTTTGTCAGAGCTCTTTGTTTCGGACGGCGGTGTGTGTTCTTGTGCAGTCAAAATGGAAAGCGCAATCGGAAGATCGAAGCCGCTGCCTTCCTTTTTTTGATCGGCGGGACTCAAGTTTATCAAAATACGGCCTGAAGGAAAATCGAATCCGCAATTGCGAATTGCTGCGCGGACCCGCTCTTTTGCTTCTTTTACGGCAGAACCCGGTAAACCGACGATGTCTGTTAGGGGTAGGCCCCGCCTTAAATCGGCTTCCAGCTTTACGATTTCTCCTTCGTACCCAAAGGACGAAAAACTTAAAATTTCCATAGTCATTCTGTACTTGTTATACGTATTTTTCTGCCGTTTCGCCAACAGCTGCAAAAAAAATGAGCAAAAAGCGGGAAAAGAAAAAGCGTTTACGGGAAAACCTGCTACGGTTTTAACGGCTACGCTTGGAAAGATGGGCAGGGCTATAAAGGCCCGTGCGGAAAACCGAATGGGAATAAGGTGAAAATAGAAGAATATGTTCAAGATGACAGGTTGAGAGCAAAAATGAACAGCGTGAGTAAAACGGAAAAAGGACACGGAAGGATTGAAACAAAAAGCGCGCAAGCTGCTGAATGGACTGCCTTCATATGATACGGTAAGGCGGACCGTCGGGAATAATGGAGTGCGCAGTCATTGGGCGATAGAGAATAACTTACATTGGTACTTAGACGTGCTCTTTTCTGATGATGAGTGTACGGTTCTTGAGCGGAATGCAGCAGAAAACTGAGCTATTATCAGAAAAATTGTTTACAACAGAATCAAGATGATCTCTCAACTGGATACGCTGAGCATGGGAAAGCATGCTTGTATCTACGACGATGAGTTTAGAGCTCAGATTCTTTTTTTATGCTGAGGCCCTGTTTTCTTACGACTCTTCTATATGACAAAAATGGTTCTATATAGTAACTTTATAAAAAATTAATAGTTCTATATAGAAGTTAAACGAGGGAAAATGAAAATAGAAGGCGGACATTTAATTGGTAGGGCAAAATTCCTTAGCGGAAGAAAACTGAATAAACTGTTTTCTGAAT
This sequence comes from uncultured Treponema sp., assembly GCA_963540475.1. Classification (GTDB taxonomy): domain Bacteria; phylum Spirochaetota; class Spirochaetia; order Treponematales; family Treponemataceae; genus Treponema_B. The sequence goes on from CAUTPO010000180.1 coordinate 3,097, forward strand.
ATGGTCTTACTGAATTTAATGGAGAACAAGGTAAAATTTTATACTCTTTGTGGAAAAAGGACGGTCTTAGCAGTACAGATATATCTTTAGATACAGGGCTTGCGATCAACACTTTGACGAATATGCTTGATAAAATGGAGGATGCGAATTTAATTTATCGAAAGCAAAGTGATGAG
>CAUTPO010000181.1:0-3263 GCA_963540475.1 uncultured Treponema sp.
AATTTCTGAAAAAGTTTTTAGCCGTATGCGTAATCCGCACACACATAAATTATCAAATTTCGGGGCTGTCGAATTGCCGTGCTTTTGTAAGGCGCCAGTCGGGCGTCAACCTAAAAAAGCACATACAATAACGTGATGTTTGCAAAGCAAACGGGTTGCCGTGTTTTTAAGCGGTGCTATCTGCATTGTCTAAAATAAGCATTAAATTCTTCATAGTGTTTAAAAAAAGTTGACCGGATTTAAAAAAGCTTTATCGTGCCGACCGCCTCGCCTTTTGTTATTGTACCATTTTTCTCCAAAAAAAGATACAGGCAGCCCATTTCGGAATATAAGGTGCGGTTTTAAAAGAGGACGTATACACAAAAAGACAGCTCAAGCAGGAGCTTTTCCGTCTTGAAGGGTATTTTGATAAATGTTAAAACGAGACGCTAAAATAGCTCGTCCCGTTTTAACGACGAGGTTTCTTTCTAAAACCCGCGTATATACAGCATGAGCTCATGCTCATTAAAATTGTACAGCTCTTTAATCTGAAGATTTACTCGTCATACACTTTTAAGGAAGTTTTATTTTAACCGCGTTGTTACACCGATTAAAACCGCCGTACGCCGCGGCCGGTTCCGTTCATAGGAACTTTAAACGGCGAACCTGAATCTCCTCTGTTTTTGCCAAACAGAAAAGCGAAACTTCTTAGGACTTTTTTTCACACTTAACCGCTCCTGTACTGCCCCTTTACACACCAGCCTTATCCTGCCCGCCTTTGGTTCTACACATACGAGTTTTAAACCGAAAACCTGAAACTCGAATTCGAAGAAAGAAGTAAATACCTCCATTCATCGCCTACCGCAAGCTAAAAAACGGACTCTTGATTTTCTGCTTTCAATGCGCTATACTGCCCCCCATGGAATTTACAAATGAGTTTATCGAAAGCCTTAGCGTAAACGAGGTTGACATCATGAAAAGGATTGCGGAGGAACTGGGCATACGGGTTCAGCAGGTTTCCGCAGTCGTCGGGCTGGTAAATGAGGGCTGCACCATTCCCTTTATTTCCCGTTATCGAAAAGAAATGCACGGCTCTTTGGACGAGGTGCAGGTACGGGACAGCGACCGGCTTTTTAAATCGTACACGAATTTGGAAACACGCCGATTGGAAATCGTACGCGGTATTTTTGCGGCAGGAAAACTGACCGAAACCCTTTACGAAAATATTATGAAGGCGGGAACACTGACCGAGCTTGAAGATATTTGGCTGCCGTTTAAAAAGAAGAAGAAAACCCGCGGTATGCTGGCCGTAGAAAGAGGGCTGCAGCCGCTTGCAGAAATCATCAAAACAGAAAACAAAGAAACAGTCGAAGAGCGGGCAAAAGATTTTATCGTTACGGAAGCGGAAACGGAAGAATTAAAGGTCCCGACGGCAGAGGACGCTATTGCAGGCGCCTGCGATATTATAGCCGAAGAAGCGGCGCAGGATACGGAAAACAGAAAGGCCGTTCACGATTATTTTTTAAAAACGGGAAAATTCGAGGTCAAGGGTATCGGCGACGAACAGGCTGCCAAAACCTCCGTGTACCAGATGTATTGGGACTACTCGGAAAACCTAAACGAGATAAAACCGCACCGCGTCCTTGCAATAAACCGCGGTGAGCGCGAGGGTGTTTTGGAAGTAAAAATAGACGTCAGTATAGAAGAAGCTGCGGAAATCTTACAAAAACGGTACGAAATTCACAACACCTATCACAGCGGCGCACTTACCGACGGTGTAGTACGCCTTTTGGCGCCCGCAGTTTTACGGGAAATACGGAGCGATTTGGCCGAAAACGCAGACGGACACGGCATAACCGTTTTCAGCGAAAACTTAAAGCACCTTTTAATGACGCAGCCGATAAAGGGTACGCGTGTTTTGGGCATTGACCCCGGCATACGTACCGGTACAAAGTGCGCCGCCTTGGACGAAACGGGCAAGTATCTCGGCTCCTTCGTCATATACCAACATAAAGAAGAAGAGGCGAAAAAGGCCGTTTTGGAAGCGGTAAAAAAATACAACGTTCAGCTCATGGCCGTCGGAAACGGAACGGGCTCGCACGAGGTGCAGCAAATTGTTTCTTCCGTAATAACGGAACACTGCCCCGAAGTACTGTTTACGGTTGTCGATGAGGACGGCGCTTCCGTGTATTCGGCAGGCGATGTTGCCCGCGAAGAATTTCCCGATTTGGATTTGACCATACGCGGCGCCATCTCCATTGGACGAAGGCTCCAAGACCCCCTGTCGGAACTCGTAAAAATCGATCCTAAGTCCATCGGCGTGGGCCTGTATCAGCACGATTTAAACCAAAAAAGGCTCTCCGAATCGCTTGACGAGGTAGTAAGCTCCGTCGTAAACAACGTCGGCGTAAACTTGAACACCGCAAGCGCCTCGCTTTTAAAATACGTTTCCGGCGTCAGCTCCTCTCTTGCAAAAAAGATTATTGCCAGGCGCGAAACCGAAGGCATTTTTACTGACCGCGAGCAGCTTAAGAGCGTAAGCGGCATGGGGCCGAAAACCTTTGAACAATGCGCGGGCTTTTTAAAAATACCCGAAAGTACCAACCCCTTGGATAACTCGTGGGTGCACCCCGAAAACTACGAGGCAGGAAAAATCATTTACGAGGTGCTGCACAAAAAAGAAGAGGTTTCAGGCGAATTGCGCGGCGAAATAAAGGCGAAATATAACGTAGGCGATCAAACAATCAGCGACATCATCGAAGAGCTGAAAAAACCGAACAGAGATCCGCGCGAGGACTGTCCCAAACCTATTATGCAGCAGGGCGTTTTGCAGTTCGAAGACTTAAAAACAGGTATGACCGTACGCGGCAAAATAAAAAACGTCGTCGATTTCGGCGCCTTCGTCGACTTAGGCATAAAAGAAACGGCCCTTTTGCACATTTCCGAAATGAGCGACAGCTTCGTTTCCGACCCGCTTGAAGCGGTAAAGGTCGGCGATATTATCGAATGCAAAATAATCGCCCTCGACGAGGACCGCAGGCGGATTTCTTTAAGCCGCAAAACCGGAGAAGGCGGTGCAAAACTGACGGCAAAACAAAGGGGCGAAGTAAAAAAACTCGTCATCAAAACCAAGGACGGAAAAACCCTTACGGTAAAATCCGCCGCCGGCAGCCCCGCCTTGCAAGGCGAAAAACGGCCCGACAAACGCGGAGAGCGCCGCCTATCCGAAAACAGGCCGCGCAAAGACGACGACGGTACAAAATACAATCCGTTTGCAGCCCTCT
>CAUTPO010000182.1:0-3223 GCA_963540475.1 uncultured Treponema sp.
AATCTGATAGATGGAATTTTCGCCGTGCCCGAAAAGATAGAGCCTCTCGGCCCCGCCCGACAACAGCTGGCGCGCCAGTTCGCTTCCGATAGAACCGCCTGCACCCGTTATCAGTACCCGCTTACCTTTCAAGTAGGCAAGGCTTTGTTTTAAGCTGATTTTTACCGGCGTCCTGCTTAAAAGGTCCTGCGGGTCTATTTCTCGGGCCTGCACTAGATGGGCAGAACCGTCGATGATCTGCGAAATGGCGGGCAGCAATTTTATCGTATTAAAGCCGGCCGCCTTTAAAATGCCGTAAATGGCGCGCAGCCGCTCCGAACTGATACTCGGAATGGCAATCAGGGCTTCCGCATTCGAATCTACCCGAATCAGATGGGCTATGCCGTCGATGGGGCCTAAAACCGGAACGGCATCGATTTTGGTACCGATCTTGTGCGGATCATCGTCCAAAAAGGCCGCAACTTTCCCGAAAACGCCTTTTGAAGAAATTTCGTTTGCAATAGCGGCGCCCGCAAACCCTGCCCCGATAATATAAATAAGAGGACTTTGTTTACCCGGTCTTGTTATCATTCTGTCCTTACCTTCTTTGATTCTTCTTATAAATTTATCAACCGTAGATTGTATCAACAATTATGGCTTACTTTGATTCTTCTTTTTTTACGGCTGGATTTATTACCTCAAATCCTAAATCGATTAAAAACGAGTCGCTAAACATATCCAATTTTATCTTTGCCCTGCCCTTTCTCTTATCGACTTGTACGATCTGCCCTTCCAGCCCCTGCATCGGCCCGTCTATAACCTTAATTCTGTCGTTTTCGTCAAAGGCAACCTTCGAAAGTTTTGCAGCACTGCCGAACGACATAAAATGGTTTAAAATATCCAAATCTCTGCCGAAAAGGGGCTTAGGTTCGCGGTTATTGGGTAAAAAACGGTAAAAGCCTTTTACGCCTCTTATATCGCTAAAAAGCGGTATATCCGCTTTTTCCGTTTCAAGAAATACGTAGCCGGGAAATACGGGCAGCTGCCTATTGGAAACGCGGCCCTTATTACGGATCTTTAACACCCGCTGCGGTAAAATGACAGAATACGCATATTTAGCTGTAAAATCCTGCTCTAAAATATCTTGTTTGAAAACCGTTTCGGTACCGGCGCGAACCTGTATCGCATAATAGTTCATACCTTTTTAGTATAACATAATTCGAAAAAAAAGAAAACGGCAGAAAAACACCGTTTAATCGAATATGGGGACGGCCTCGTACCCCTCATTTTTTAAGCGCAATACCACATCACCTTTTCCATCGGCCTTGACAAGTACGGAATAAAAAAGCCCTGCAGCCCGCTTTTCCTTTTTTACAAAGGCCGAAAAACCTTTTTTGGCAAGCTCGGCCGTCATTGCATTCGCATAATCTTCGGTTTTAAAAAAACCGGCTTGAAAAAATTCGGCGGAAGACTCCTTGACCTGTTTAAAGGGCTTTCCGCCCTCCCCGCTTTCCACCCCTTCACTTACAGGCCGCTCTACCGTTTCCGTCCCGCCGTTAAAGGCTGCCGCAGAACGGGGCAGCAGATACCAAAAGGTTTGCGGCGACAAGGTTACCTCTCCGCGCACGACCCCCGCTTCGATACTGCCGGGAAACTTTTTTAAAAGGGTTTTTTCCGCCTTTTTATCGTTTTCGAGCCACCATAGAGTCAATAAGAGCGCAGGCTGAAAATCCCCAAAGGCGGGGTCGGTAATATACCGTTTTAGCGTACTTATGGAAACGGCAAGCTCCGCCTCATTATCCAATCCTTGAGCCTTGATTTTGAGCCATTCATAATATACCAGAATTTTGATGTCCTCCGCGGCAAGAGGGCTTTTAACGAGCGGCAAAAGCCGTGCGGAACAAAAATCGAGGGCCTCATCTATCAAATCAGCTAAAAGAAAGGAGGCGAACGCGTTTGTCAACAACTTTTTTTGCATAGAAGATGATGGGCTTAGATCAGCTGCTTGAAGATAGTGCCCTGCCGCCGCTGCAAAAAGCTCCGAACGCTCCTCGTAATCAGCCAGAATTTTCAGCGCCTCGGCCTTTTCGGAGGGGGAAGAAAGCTTTTTTATCTCGTTTTCCATAAACGGCACGATTTCTTCTTTTGAATTCCGCCCGAAAGCGGCGGCGGCAATTCTTTTTACCCTGCCGGACACAGCCTCTTGTCCGCACAAAAATGAGGCGGCATGCAAAAAGAGGAAAAAGAAAAAAAACGTTTTATATCTGCGGATTTTAAAAGACATAGGCCTTAACCGAAAACCTTCCTGCCCCTTTCCATACCGCAACCAAAAAGCGGCTTTCCGTTTTGCGGGATAACAGGAGCGGATATTCCGCGTTCTTTTTTTACGATGATACGGCAGGTTCTTCGGGCGGGTTCTCCTTTTTTTTGCCCCAAAAACGGAACTTTTCTTTCTTTTTCAGCTCTACATTCTTTATCCCTGAAATTTCCGCCTCCGTGGGCAGAGCGCCGTTTTTTGCCTTCTTTCTCGATTTTATAAAAAACGGCAGCGTGATAATGCAGCCGATTATAAACGAAAACAGGGTATTCAAATAAACGGGCAAGGCTTTGAATGTAAAAAACAAAAAGGAAACATCGCACGAGTTATTTAAATTGGAAACGGAAAATACCGCGAATATCAACACGATAAACAAAAAATATATAACTTTACCAGGCACCTCTGCCCTCCCCGATCCGATACCGCTGTAGAACCGTACAGGCAGTCCGGCAACTTTGTTTGCGCGACAGTATACCGCAAAACACGGAAAAAGACAATAAGAGGAAAACGGATTTTAAAACTTTGTGTTTCGTACCAAAAAAAGTTTAAATTTCTCTTAAATTAAAAAACACTTTTATAGCAAAATTGACTTAAAAATAGCAAGAGAATGGAGCATAATAACCAATAGACCCGTTCGATAATTTCATTGTTGAATGTAAACGCATTGGTCTTATCGCGCCCCTACTTTTTTGCCGGTACTATTCTACAGTTTTACATATCAATTAGCTATAATAATTTTGCTATAAATAAAATTATTAGCGGTTAGTCCCTCACTTTTTCCTCAAAATATGTTATAATCAGTGCAGAGGTAAAACGATATGGAGTATTCATTGACAAACGAAATGACGCAGCTTACCGAACTGACGGAATTATTTGAAAGAAATAGAAAACAGTACAATACATCGGCTTATGACGAAGCAAATACCC
>CAUTPO010000183.1:0-3167 GCA_963540475.1 uncultured Treponema sp.
AAAAATGAATGATCTGGACGAAGCCGAGCTGGCTGCTATCCGCGAGATTATCGACAAGGAATACAAGGTGGAAGGCCGTTTGAGAACGGAAGTTGCCTTGAATATCAAGCGGCTTCAGGATATCGGTTGTTATCGCGGGCAGCGGCATCGAAAAGGGCTTCCCGTCCGCGGACAAAGGACTAGAACCAATGCCAGAACGCGCAAGGGTAAGAAAAAGACCGTTGCAGGAAAGAAAAAATAATCGGGAAAGCGAGGTAATAAAAGCATGGCTACTGTAAAAAAGCGAAAAGAAAAAAAGAGTGTTTATGAAGGCAATGTTTATATTCAGGCAACCTTTAATAATACAATTATCACGATAACCGATTTAAAAGGAAACGTTCTTTCATGGGCCTCGTCGGGCGGTTTGGGGTTTGCGGGCGCAAAAAAATCGACCCCCTTTGCTGCTCAAACCGTTGCAGAAACGGCAATTCAAAAATGCCAGCCCTACGGTCTGCATGAGGTGCATGTATATGTAAAGGGTCCCGGGGTAGGAAGAGAATCGGCTATCAGGACTATTGGTACGATGGGACTGAAAGTTCGCTCGATAAGCGACGTAACTCCCATTCCGCATAACGGCTGCCGTCCTAAAAAGACGCGCCGCGTATAAAGGAGAGGTGAATGGCCCGTAAAAACCTTTTAAAAGGATTTAAAAAGCCGAAAGGTTTGGAATTTGATCAACAAGAATCCACAGAAAGCTACGGTAAGTTTGCGGCATCCCCGTTTGAAACCGGTTTTGGGACGACGATCGGAAACTGCCTGCGAAGAATCTTATTGTCTTCGATTCAAGGCTATGCTGTTTCGGCTGTTTTGATAACATCCTACGATGCCGAAGGGGTTCCGCACACGATTTCGAGCGAATTTGAAAATATTCCGAATGTTTCAGAAGATACGCTTGAAATTTTAAATAAACTTAAACAGCTCAGGCTCAGGCTTGCAAACGAGGCGGAACAGGGCGAATTTCACTTTGAGTTTAAAGGACCCGCGTCGGTAACCGGTAAGGATTTTGCCGTAGAAGGTCAGCTTGAAATTTTAGGCGGCCCCGAACATATTATGGAATTGATGAAAGGCGCAAACGTTTCTTTCGATATTCAAGTGGACTTGGGCAGGGGCTATGTTCCGGCCGAGATAAACGAGAAATATTTGGATATTGTCGGAACAATTCCGCTCGATGCAATTTACGGCCCCGTATTAAAGGTAAGCTATTCGATTGAGCCGTGCCGTGTCGGTCAGCGGAACGATTACGATAAGCTGATTCTCGAAATATGGACCGATAGTACCGTTCGCCCCGAAGACGTTTTGGGTGAGGCTGCCAAAATTGCAAAAGAGCATTTTTCCATCTTTATCAATTTTAACGAAAGCGATTATATTGGCGAAGATGAGGATGACGACGACGATGCGGCTTTAAAACAGCTTTTGGCTACTTCCATCAGCACTCTTGATTTTACCGTTCGGGCTAAAAACTGCCTTGATATGGCTGGAATCAAGACTTTGGGCGAGCTTACCCAAAAAAATGAGGATGAAATCGGCAGTATGCGCAATGTCGGAAAAATGACCTTAACGGAAATTCAGGCGAAATTGGCGGAATACAATTTGCATTTGGGTATGACTGATTTCAGTCATCTGAAAAATACGATAAAAGTATCAAAACAAAAGGAAGAGATAGATGAAGCATAAAAACGGCTTTAATCCGCTTTCTCGAACTACGGCGCATCGGCGTGCATTGCACAGGAATATGGTTACGTCGTTGTTTAAGTATGAGCGGATCACGACAACAAAACAAAAGGCGATGGAAGTTCGCAGGACTGCGGAAAAGCTGATAACGCGTTCTAAGGTAGACACCTTCAACAACAGGAGGCATGCTGCAAAGTATATTTGGGACGACGATATTATCCGAAAGCTTTTTCAGGATATCGGCCCCAGAATGAAAGATCGGAATGGCGGGTATACGCGGGTTTTAAAGCTCGGGTTCCGTCAAGGCGATGCAGCCGATGTTGCAATTCTCGAACTGGTGGATTATGACTTTGAAAAGAAAGAAAAGGATGTGAAGAAGACCGACGCAAAGAAAACCGGCGATAAGAAGTCCGAAGAGAAAAAGACGTCTTCCAAAAAAGAATCCGGTTTTAAGGGTGCAAAATCCGAACAGGATATGAAAAAAAGCGGCGATCAGGTAGTTGATCAGCATTCAAATCGGAGGTATAACCGTGTCAAAGGCTCATAGAGGTAAGGGTATCCGCTCGGAACAAAATAGGGGCAGGGGTGTTTGTCCCGTCTGCAATAAAACGGGTATCAAGGTTTTATACGAAAATGAAGTTGGCGGTGAAAAACTGAAGATTTGTAAAATTTGCAGGGCTGCCATAAAAAACAAAAAAGCGGCGGAAGCTCCCGCGGAAAAGCAAGAGCCTGCCGAAGAGCAGCAATCGGAATAAGTGCGGCCTCGCGCTTATTGATAAAATGCCTGTCTTTGAACAGGCGTTTTTTATTTGTAGAGAGGCTTTAATACCCCAACCGCTTTTTGTGTCGCCGCATGAGAGTATTAAAGCCGACTGCGATGCCGCCCTACCGGTTTTCGTTGATTTATTCGTGCGGGGGGTAATACCCCGACGTGAGCGTCGGGGTTGTTGATTACAAACAAATAGATTATTTGCGTTTGTAACCGGTTTTGCCGAAGGTAGGCTTTTCATACCGAATTTACAATGGTATCGGCACGGTCTTATATAGTCTTAAAATTGCAAGATTGCTCATTTTTACGTACAATTTAAGCAAAATTCGCAAAAAATATACCTTTTTTTTGTAAATTTTTTTTAAAAATATTGACAACTGCAATGCCTGCCCTTGCGCGCAGTGTAAAAATATGGTAATATAAGGCATCTTAAAAGAACCAATAGGAGATAACTATGAAAAATTTGGCAAAAAACAAATTTGCAAAAATTTTTACTGCGTTTTTGGGTGTTACAACAGCTTTAACATTGCTTGTAACACTTATTTCTTGTGAACAGGCAAATAAGGCCTCTGTTGTAAAACAAACCGACAACAATAAACTTACCCCCCCCCCCGGGCACAACACACAAAGTTACCGTAACGCAGCCTGAAAACGGTAAAATTGAAGTAACTCCAGCCCTTCCTGCCGG
>CAUTPO010000184.1:0-3073 GCA_963540475.1 uncultured Treponema sp.
ACCTGTTCTGAAACTGAAGTTTCCGAACAGGTCTAGTATATAAAAAAACCGCAGGTTGAACACGTCCTGCGGTACCGGTCTTATGTTTTGATAAGCCTTTGAACGGCCTCGCTTGCTTCTTTATAGTCGGCTTTCAGTTTTAAGGCTGTTTGAAAGGCCGTTAATGCGCTTTGTTTTTGCCCCGCCGCTTCGCGTACCAGTCCAAGCCGATACCACCACAGCCAATTCCCCGGCTGCAAATACACCGAAATCGAATAGGCGATGTCGGCCTTGTTATATTTTCCCGTCAATCGGTAAATTTCGCCTACAAAAAAATGGGCTACGCTGATCCGCTCGCCTGTTGGGGCCGCATCGATGTAGGTTTCCATATTTCTGAGCGCTTCCGCATAATTGCCTAAATAAAAATTGGCCTCGCCTAGAGTTTCGATTATCCGAAAGTCCTTCGCTATTTTTAAGGCGTCGGTACAGACCAGCGCCGTATCCCGATAGTGGCCGAGCCTGAAAAGGCACCACGTGTACACGGCGTAGGAATCCATATTTTTCGGATTTCTTTTTAATTCTTCTCTGCAAACATTGATTGCCTCGGAATAGGCGTCGCGGGCGTCATCGCGGCGGCCGATGGTATCAAGGCTTCGGCCGTTTCTGTATAGTTTTAGTGCGTCGGGCCTTTCTTGAGCACCCAACACATGGGCTGAAAAAAGAATAACGGTGAATATCAAAAAAAATCCGAACGGTTTGCGTTTGTTCATCTTTAGTTCCTCATTAGGTGTTTTAAAATTAAACGGTGCCGATTCCGCACAAGCCCGCGACAGGGGGCTCCGAGCTGAAGCGGTTCCGCTTATAATGCTTTCGATATAATCATCGTCAATTTACAGTAAAACTTTATGCCGCGTTTTTCTTTGTCAAAAAACGAGTCGGTCTTCGTCGTTTTTTATCAAAATGATGGTACCCTTGTCCGCTTCTATTTTAGCCCGGTTCAAGAAATTTTCGCACGCCTCTTTGACGTCTTTTTTGGAAATGGGCCGCAGATAATTTTCTTCTTCCAAGACGGCTTCCGCCCTGTTTTTGGAAATATTGTCCAAAACGGCGCTTCGGAATTTCGGTTCCTTGCCATGGATCAAAAGGGCTATTTGGGTGTCGGTCATCGGGGAAATCAGGTGCTGAATATGTTTGGGGTGCATATTTGCAATGTCATCGAGGGTTAAAAGTTTGCTCTTTATAGATTCGGCGAGGGCCTCATCTTCCAATTCAAGCGCACTTAAAATGGTACTGCCGCTTTCGTAATCGATTTTTCGTAAAATGTCGGCCAAGACGGACACGCCGTCTATCGCATTGCTTCTGTTAAGGTTGACATCGACGACCTTCTTTTTTAAGGCTTCGCTTATCAGTTGTAAAATCGATGCGTCCATTTCTTTCATTTTTGCAAGCCGCAAAACGATGTCTTTTTTTTCTTCGTCGCCGAGCGAACCGATGTAATCCGCTGCCTGTTTCGGTTTAAGCTGAGAGAGGACGACAGCCTTTGATGCAGGCAGTTCACCTGCAAGAATACGGGTTAGCCGTTCAGTGTCCATGCCGTCAAGGTAGTCGAAGGGAACGGGCCGTTGTGCAGGAACCGTGTTTTCCAGAATTTCAGCCGCCTTCTTGCTGCCGAAGGCCTCGGTCAGCATTGCCTTTGCCGTTTCGATTCCGCCGGTCAAATTTTTGTTGGAATTGTATATCTCGTTGAATTCGGTCAGTATTTCCAACGCTTCTTTTTTATCGACAGATCGGACGGTTACAAGCTCGGCTACGACCTTATCGACTTGTTCTTTGGAAAGCTGTTTTAAAACCTCTGCCGCCTGATCGGTTCCAATAATGAACAGAAATTTTGCGACGCGCTTATACGGGCTTTCTTTTCGGTTTTTGTCGTCCATCGGGACCTTGATAAGGCCCTGTTTCAGCATTTGGCTTTCAATATCGCTCATAGTTACCCCTATAAAAACTTTTATAAGTATATACATTTACCGCTTTTTGTCTATCACAATCGGGATGATCGGTATTTTTGAAGCAGGCGGTTAGTGTGTATCTTTTTTTAAAAAATGCCGGTTCAAAAACGGCTGCGGTTATACTTTCGGCAGAAAGCAAGAGGCCTCGCTCTCCCTTTTTTAGTTTTCCAAATCCCCGCCGAATATCCAACCCTCATAAATCTGTGCTTCATCTACATAATGACAATAATACCAAAAGTCTTTTTTACTGCCGCGTCCTTGTTTTTGCGTCGTCCGTTTGGAGATATAAACGTCCGTCCCGTTTTTAAACCAATGAAAAATTTTTCCGATGCGCGGCGCATTCCGTAAGCCGACCGCGGTATTTTCTTTGCATCGAATTTTTGCCGTATACCCCGAAGTAAAAACGTAGATACTTCCGTAAATGCTTTCTGCCAAATCCATTAAAAAATCGTCGATTGCTTCAAAGGATGCATAAGGAGGAACGCCGCCGCAAAAAACCGAATATACTCGATTATGTTTATCTATCCATCGGACTAGGCCGATACCGCCGCCGATCGGATTTTCTTTTAGTTTATACAATAATTTCGACTCGATGACATTCTCATCGGAAAAAAAGCCGCAGTTGTTCGTATAACTCCATTCATAATGTACCCCGGAAATATCGGGAAAGGCAATATCAAATGCGCTAACATCACAGCCGCGGGCCGTACAAGGGGCGTCTTTATAAACGAAGTCCATTTGTGCAACGGGCGGCGTACCGTTAATGATGAAATATTTTACCCCGCTTGCTGCTTCGGGAATATGAAACCGTATGTTTAGCTTTGCATAAATTTCTTCGGCACTCGATTCTTTAATCGGATTTGTAATCGATACCTGCTTTTTCATAGTATCGGAAGGCCGTGTATGTTCGGCTTTCCTCAGCCGTACTCCAAAAAAACATACTGTAAGAAGCAACCCAAGACAACCGACACAAGTCATTATTTTTATACGTTTATTTTTCATTATACCCCTATAAAAACTTGTTTTAGGATATATTAAACCTGTTCGGAAACTTCCGTTTCTGAACAGGTCACCTTGAAATGCGATGT
>CAUTPO010000185.1:0-3043 GCA_963540475.1 uncultured Treponema sp.
TTTAGCATTTTTTCTTCTTTTTTAATACCTTCACTCAAAAATTGATTTCCGTGATAAGAGCTTTTTCCCCCTTGTTGCAGGGGCGTGAATCTGATAAAATAACACTTCTGATGATGTATAGATTTTCCGATTATGATGTAATTGTTGTAGGCGGCGGGCATGCGGGGATAGAAGCCGCATTGGCAGCCGCCCGCATGGGCGAAAATACCCTTTTAATTACCCAAACACTTGACAGCATAGGCCGGCTCTCGTGCAATCCTTCCATCGGCGGCATTTCCAAAGGAAACATCGTGCGGGAGATAGATGCGCTCGGCGGCGAGATGGGAAAACTAGCCGACGCTTCGATGATTCAATACCGGCTTTTAAACAAGAGCCGCGGCCCTGCGGTACAGGCCCCGCGTGTGCAGGCCGACAAGTTTTTGTACTCGCAGCTGGCAAAACACGCGGTCGAACTCGAAAAAAATCTGCACGTTTTTCAGGATACGGTCTGCGACATCCTTTCGTCGGCTGCGGACGAAGCAGGTTATACGGAACACGGTGCCGTGCAGGGCGTAAAAACCGACCGCGGCCGTATTTTTTCTGCGCGGGCTGTCGTCCTTGCGACAGGCACCTTTTTGGAAGGCAAGATATATATCGGTGAATACGAATCCGCAGACGGTCGGCTCGGCGAGCGAGCTGCCGTGGGCCTCGGTACGGCGCTTGAAAAAAAGGGCTTTACGATGGGGCGGCTTAAAACGGGCACCCCGATGCGGCTTTTACGAAGCTCCGTCGATTTTTCGTGCACAGAAGAACAGGAAGCCGATGCGGTTATGCGCCCTTTTTCCTTCGCCAATGCCGAAATTCACCGCCCCTATGCAAAATGCTACATTACGTACACGAATGAAGACACACACGAAATCATAAAAAACAATTTTGCGCTTGCCCCCCTTTTTTCGGGGAAGATAAAGGGTACCGGCGCCCGCTATTGCCCGTCCATCGAAGACAAGGTAAAAAAGTTTCCGGAGCGCACGCGCCATCACATCTACATAGAACCGGAGGGGCTTAATACGGAGGAGCTATACGTAAACGGGCTTTCTTCTTCCTTGCCGGAACACGTGCAGGACGCTCTGCTTAGAACCATTCCCTGTTTTAAAGAGGCGGTTATAACCCGTCCCGCCTATGCGGTGGACTACGCCTTTATTTCGCCCGTGCAGCTTTCTTCCGACTTGCAGACGCGGCGGATTACCGGACTGTTTACGGCCGGCCAGATCAACGGAACGTCAGGCTACGAAGAAGCGGGCGGGCAAGGAATTATCGCGGGTATCAATGCAGCCCTCTTTTCCCGTTCCCTTAAATTAAAAGACGAAAAATATGAGCCCTTCGTTTTAAAAAGAGAAGAGGCCTACATCGGCGTAATGATTGACGACTTAATTACGCAGGGCGTCGATGAACCCTACCGTATGTTCACGGCGCGGGCCGAATACCGCCTAAAACTTAGACACGATACGGCTGATGAGCGGCTTATGGAGCGGGCGTACAAAATCGGCCTGCAAAAAAAAGAGGCCGTCGGCCGCCTGCACAAAAAGCTCGAAGCCAAACAGGCAACGGCTGCCCGCTGGAGCGGCATAAAAATAACCGAAGAAATGTGCGCGGAATATCCTGAGCTGAAAACCCATACGGGTAAATCCTTGGCAGAGGCCCTGCACGATCCGCAAATTTCCATCGATATCATCAAAAACATCGACGACCTTTCTGCACAAACGCCGCCTGAGGTTTTGGATTCCGCCGAGCTTGAAATACGCTACGAGCATTATATTCGGGTTCAAGACAGAAAGATAGAAAAGGTCAAACGGATGGAAAATATGCCCATTCCGCAAGACTTTGACTACGACGGTATTTCGGGGCTTTCAACCGAATCTAAGACGCGGCTCAAAAATGTCCGTCCCGAAACCGTAGGCCAGGCCGGCCGTATTCCCGGCATACGCCCCTCGGATATTATGCTCTTGGCTGTCCGCTTAAAAAAATGAGGCGTATAAGAGGTCTTCTACATGATTGCGTATAACACTTCTTTTTATGAAAAAGGATATTCTCAATTTTCTGCCGCCTCAAGCTCTTCAAAGTCTCCTTCGGGATCCTGCTTATAAATCGTCCAGTTTTTTGTTCTTGCTCGTTTTATCGCTGCTTGAAGACCGGCGGAAGAAGTCCAATCCGTACAGTTTCCTTCGTCCCGATTATTATCTTCCGTGTAAAATACGGCTTCGGCTTCTTCATCCGTTTTGCGGTCAGGCAAACTGTTGATAATCTGTATCAGCGCCTGTTCTTTTAAGCGGTTACGGGAGCAATACAGCTTTGTTAATCCGTTCAAGCCGTGTATATCAAGAATGCTAAGCCGATTATTTTCGCAGCTGAGCCACTGCAAAGCCGTTACCCCTTTTAGATTGAGTGATGTGAGCTGATTATCATCGCAGTGCAGGAACCATAAACGGGATAAACCTTGCAGATTCAATGAAGTGAGCCGATTCTCCCAGCAGTATAGTTCCTGCAAATCAGTTAAACCGCGGACATCAAGCGAGGTAAGTTGGTTCCCGCAGCAGTCCAGCTCGGTAATCTTTCCTTTAAGTACAACCGTATCTTCCAGTGCCTCCAAAAAGATTTCTTTACCGCTCAGGAATTCCGTAACCGTGCAGCCTTCCGCCTGTACCGGCGAACCGTCTGCCGTTACCGCCTTTATGCTTATATCTTTTTCATGCGGACTTATTCCGAGTACCGCTCTGCCTGCGCTTGGGCGTTTTTTTGCCGTATGCGTCGCCGTAGTACAGCCGGTTATCGCCGTGCATACAATTATCGTCGTGCATACAATTATCGCCGTGCATGCGGCGAATATACGAAGTTTTGTCATCGGTAGTGTTTTCATTTTATTTCCTTTTATATGTAATCGGCAATTTATTCGTGCGGACGATTTAATACCCCAACGCTTGCGTCGGGGTTGTTGATTTAATTTGTAATTACAGGGAGCCTCTAAAAACATCAGTTTTTAGAGGATTTCCTTAAATTTAATTTGCGA
>CAUTPO010000186.1:0-2960 GCA_963540475.1 uncultured Treponema sp.
CCTGCAAACCGCTTGAAGAATACAGCCTCTTTGTAGAAGAGGTAAGAAAACAAACACAACTCGACAGCGAAAACGGCTTTACCAATGCGGTAAAAATATGCATAGAAAAAGGAATCTTGAAAGAATATTTACAGCGAAAATCGCGGGAGGTAATCAACATGTTAGTAGCGGAATATGACTATGATACGGATATAGCCGTACAGAGAGAAGAAAGCCTAAGGATTGGCATACAACAAGGCTTTTCCGACGGTTCATACCAAAAAGCCCTTGAAACGGCAAGGTTGATGTGTGCCCATAATTACCCGATTTCCGAAATTTGTATGATGACAGGCCTTTCTGCTGAAGAAATTGCGAACCTATCGAAATGAGCGGGAACCAACATGTGAGTCGCCGAATATATCGGCTTACCACTCTTAACGTGCAAGGCCTAACTGCTTTGAAATAGCTGCGGTGCGACAGCAACCAGCTTAACGCAGACGCATTTAAAAAGCTCTTTGCCGATTTACCGGTTCGAGCAGATAGCGTTAATACAAAGTGTTGGCTTTACACCGAAGAAACCGGCGTTACCGAAGGCAATCACACGAACTTTACCGCTCCGTCAGACCTAGCCGCAACCTTTAATAATGCAAAAACGGTAAAGAAATGGAGGATATCAGGGGTTTATACAACGAACAAAGACCCTTTGATACGGCGCACAAAGAGGCTTTGATAATCCTATCAAAAGGTCTTTGACCGCAGTATTATATCTATATTATGTTTTTGCTTTACACGAGCAGCCATAAACGATTTCGCGTATTTCGGCAAGCGGCTTTGCTCCTGCCGAATACTTTGTGCACACGATACCCGTTGGCGGTGCGGCAATCGCCCTTGCCACAGCACAAGCCTTGTGATAAAATAATGCCGAATCAACTCGAACCGGCTAACCCGAAAAAGCCCCTCAAACCGGAAAAGCAAAACGGACCCGCCGAATTCGATAACCGTCTTTTCGGGAGGTATTATGAAAAAAATAATCTTAACGCTGTTATCGGCTGTCTGTGCCACCGTATTGCCGGCACAAACAAACTTCAATGCGGAAAATATCCCGCTTCAAAAAGTTACCCTGTATTCCTCAGGCGTAGCCCACTACGAACATACGGGCACGGTAACCGGTTCGGGTAAAATAGACCTGCTGTTTTCGGCGGAACAAATAAACGACGTCTTAAAATCCTTGGTCATCACCGACCCCGGCGCCCAAAACTTAAGCATCGACTATCAAGCCGAAAACACGCTCAAAAAAGCCCTCGAAAGTTTAAAAGTAAACCTCTCTTCTTCATCCAGCCTATACGACATTTTGAACGCCCAGCGGGGGGCTGAAATTGAAATTTACACACCAAACAAAAGTACGGGAAAAATTTTAAGCGTCGAAAAGAAAACCCGAAACGGTACCTCCGGCGAAAAAAACCGCCCTGCAGAAGAGGTCCCCTTTCTTTCTCTTATCTCGGACGGAAAAATAAACATCATCGCCTTTTCCGACATTCAATCTTTCAAATTTACGGACGAAAAAAGAAACCGGGATTTAGATACCGCCCTCAACCTGATTTTAGAAGCCTCCTCAAATACCCGTAAACAAGTTTCCATCAAAATAGACGCAAAAAACGGCACAGCGCGGAATATAAACATATCATACGTGATGGAAGCCCCCGTCTGGAAAGCGGGCTACCGTTTAAACGCAGAAAACGGAAAGGCGGCTTTTCAGGCATGGGCCATCGTCGATAATTCGACCGATTTGGACTGGAAAAACATACAATTAACGCTGACTACCGGAAGACCCGGCGCCTTTAAACAAAACCTATACCAACCGTATTATACATACCGCCCTGAAATCCCTTTGATGATTGCACAAGCGGCGGATCCCGAAACCTTTGAATCGGGAACAGCATATCAAGAAGGCTATGAAGAAGCCGATAGACATTACGATATGGCTCCGACCAAAGAAATGGCTGCGCCTTACGCAAAAAAAAGATATGAGGAAACTAAGGCATATAGCGACAGCAACGGATCGGGATCGAATTATTTCGATAATCAAACGGAAATGAAGACCGCAGGCGAAATGTTCGCCTTTACACCGGCAAAACCCGTCAATTTGGAACGGCAAAAAAGCACAATGATTCCGCTGGCCCTCGTTTCAATTCCGGCCGAAAAGGTTTCCGTCTTTTCTTCTGTATATCAGGGCAGAACCGTAAACCCGAAATTTTGTATCAATATAGAAAATACCTCCGGCCTAAAATTACCCGCAGGCCCCGTTACCGTTCTTGACAACGGCGAATACGCAGGAGACGCCCTTTTGGACTTTTTGCCCGAAGGCGAAAAACGGCTAATCGCTTACGGCGACGACATTGAAGTCGGCGGTTCAAAAAGAGCAATCGAAAACCAAACCCTCGATTCGGTAACCATTGTAGACGGCGTTTTGACCAGAAAAATAAAACACGAAATAAAGACCCAATACAAAATAAAAAATTCGGCAAAAAAAACGCGCACCATAATCATAGAGCACCCGATAAGAACGGGCTATGAGCTGACGGGAAACAAAGATCTTACGGAAAAAACGGCAAACAAATACCGTTTTAAAATTGAAGCGGAGGCGGGGAAAGAAAAAGACTTTACCGTGCAGGAAGAAAGCCTTCTCGCTGCGCAATTCCGCCTTATAAATACCGACGATAACTTCCTTATAAGCCTGCAAGCGGCGGGCAATCTTCCTGCAAAAACGAAAAAAACCTTTGATGTTATCATAAAAGAACGGCAAAAACTCAGCAACTTCCGCGCGGAACTTAGTGCATTACAGACAAGCCGCAATAAGCGCGTCTCAGAACAAGAGCGCATACGGAAAAACCTTGAAGCATTCGGAACGGAAACCCAGCAAGGCAGGGAATTCATAAACAAACTGCTGAAAGCGGAAACCGAACTTGAAGAACTGGCTGAAA
>CAUTPO010000187.1:0-2937 GCA_963540475.1 uncultured Treponema sp.
GCCATTTTAAATGCCCCAGCTCCGACAAATTCATTATATTTAGGATCGATTTCATTTTCATTCATATTCAATAAGGTATTATATAATTTCATATATTGCCCTTTGTACCGGCTTTGGTTTATCTTCGTTTGGAACACCCGTTCTGCCGTTTCTTTTCCTCCAAATACAAGAAAATATGATAATGAAATATCCAAGTCCTGCTTAATGCCGTATTCGATAATTTCGTCCGGCGATTTACAAAAGATATCGAATAACGGAAGTACCGTATCGGTAAGGGCTTTTTGTATTTCAGAAACTGTCCATGCATAATTGGTTTTTGCAAGATCCCATGTTTTATATTCAGGCCCGAGGATATAGCAAAGCTGTTTTCCCCAAACTATTCCGGTGCAATATTCGTTTTTATAGGCTTTAATATCAAATATTTTTACGGCTTTTGAATACACAGTGATATGCGGAATGACGGTAACGGAATTTTCATCATTATAGTGTGAGGATTGAAAATACAGCTGCAACATAATATCCTTATTCGGTCTTTTTGAAACGGTTTGTCCTTTTTGAGCCGCTTTAAATCCATGCGGAATTAAGAGCTCCGCTATCTCGTTGCAGCCCTTTAAAAACAAGGCCCTCGGTTTTTCACTCATAAAATACACCCTCTGTATCGTTCAATATATGTACCGATACTTTTAAACTTTATCACACTCATGATCCGTCCGTGCCATTATAAGTTATTTTTCAGTAAATATTAAAAAAACCAATTCTGTTTTTGCAGTGTCTTGTTTAAGTTTTTGCCGTCTCAATAATATAGCGTTATACTTGTTCTTCAGTTTTTCGCTCACGGGAGCCGAACGGGCCGAACCTTATTTAAAACTTCTGGCATTTTTAAACCGCTCTATCGCCAGTTCCAGCAAATACATAATCAGCCTTTCGTATGGCAGACCCGAGGCGGCGCACATTTTGGGAAACATCGAAATGGAGGTAAAACCGGGGATCGTGTTTATCTCGTTCAAATAGATTTTTTTGCTTTTTTTATCGATGAAAAAATCTATTCTGGAAAGCCCGGTAAGCTCCAGCGCCTCGTAGGCCTTTATTGCAAGCTCCCGTATATTTTTGCGCTGCCCCTCGTCTAAGTCGGCAGGGATTTTCAATTCTGCGCCGTCGGGGTCGGTGTATTTTGCCTCGTAATCGTAAAAGTTATGCGAAGGAATAATTTCGCCCGGCGTATAGGCAGTAATGTCATCGTTTCCGGTAACCGAACACTCGACTTCCCGTGCATCCACAGCCGTTTCGATAAGAATTTTGTTATCCCACAAAAAGGACTGTGCCGCCTGTTCCAAAAGCTCGGCTCTGTTTTTAACCTTTCCAACTCCGACGGAACTTCCCGTGTTGCAGGGTTTTACGAAAAGGGGATAATCAAAGTCCTTCTCCGTCTTGGCAATAATGGCCTTTTGTTTTTCCGCATTGAGCCAATCCTTTTTTTTCACTGCAATATACGGAACAATGGGCAAGCCGGAATACTCCCACACTATCTTGGTTTTTTCCTTATCCATAGAGATACTCGACGCCGCCACGTTTCCGCCCACGTAGGGAATCCCGGCCATTTCGAAAAGCCCCTGAATTGTACCGTCCTCGCCGAACCGCCCGTGCAAAACGGGAAACACAACGTCCGCCGGCAGAAATTCGCCGCCCGCAGTCAGACCCTTTTTCGTCCCGCCGCCCGGAATAACCGAAACCCGCTTATCCCCGCTTTTTTTTATCTTCAAAACAGCCTTAGGATTTTTTATAATCCGCTCCCGCTCTTCTTCTCCGTGCAAAAACCACTCGCCGGTCTTTGTAATACCGATCAAATGCAGCCTGTGCTTTTTGTCTATGGTTCTGACTATCGAACTTGCGGACTCCAGCGAAACCTCGTGTTCGCCCGACATTCCGCTGCCGCCGTAAATTAATGCTATGTTCATATTTTCCGCCCCTCTTCCGCCTTTTGCAGGCTGTCTTCCGCCCCGTACCGCCTGTAACACGCGGTTTTAAAAAAACGGTATGTTTAAAGCCCCGTGTGTTAAACGAAAACAGCCGAGTTTGAAAGACGTCTTATTATAGCAGTCCCGCAGGAAATTTTCAACAGAAAAAGCAAGGGAAAAAAGCGCGGCTTGTATAAAAAGAAGAACCGTTACAGTAAGGGAATGGTGCTGGGATTGGCTCGATGATCTGCCTGCAAGCAGTACAAACTACCCCGTACCGACGTCGGGCACCAAGCGCATCATACGCGGCGGTGGTATTGATTTCAATTACTCTCGCTACAAGTGCGCATATCGGAACTATGACGTCTCTGAAACGAAGAGTCGCTTTACCGGCCTATGCATAGTGTGCAAGGATTAATGAGTTAGGGGAGGAACGGCACTTTTTCGGATAAAAGTTCCTTTCCTCCCCTATGGCCCCTCCTTTCTTCAAAAGAACCGCTTAGGGGTTTCGGAGTTTCCAAAGGGGTGTCCCCTTTGGCAGCGCGGGTACAACCAGCGTAGCTTCAAGGTCAAAAGAGGGGGTGCCGATGAAAAAAAGCTTTGACGAACTGACTATTGCAGACGATTTTATGTTTTGTGCGGTGATGCAAGATAAGTCTATCTGTACA
This sequence comes from uncultured Treponema sp., assembly GCA_963540475.1. GTDB lineage: Bacteria > Spirochaetota > Spirochaetia > Treponematales > Treponemataceae > Treponema_B. The sequence goes on from CAUTPO010000187.1 coordinate 2,624, forward strand.
ACGGTTTTGAATATAGTGCTTGCAGACTCTATCGGACCGCCAAGGATAAATTAAAGAATATGCTATCAAAACCTCATCAAAATTCCTTTGCGCTCTTAGCATCTTTGCGGTTAAATAAAAAAATACTCTCTTACAAAATTGAGGTAATTGTGGTATAATACAATCGAGTGAGGGGGTGGCTATGAGTACTTCAAACAGAAAATACAAAGACTCGGTTTTTGTCGATTTGTTCAGTGAGGACGAAAAAGCAAAAGAAAACTTTTTGTCGCTTTATAATGCTTTGCATAATACCAAACTTACGGCTATAGAAAAGT
>CAUTPO010000188.1:0-2932 GCA_963540475.1 uncultured Treponema sp.
TGCCGAAATTGCCGCCTCAATGACCGAAAGCGTACTGCCGTACCGTTTTGCAATATTTACGATAGCCCGTGTATCTTTTGGGAAACAGCTGCCGCCGTAACCGGGGCCCGGATGCAGGAACTTATCGCCGATGCGCTTATCCCGCCCCATTGCGCGCGCTACATCTTTGACGTCGGCGCCTGCCTTTTCGCACAGGTTTGCAATCTCGTTTATAAAGGTGATTTTAACCGCCAAAAACGCATTTGAAGCATATTTTATCATTTCAGCGGTTTCCAAATTAGTTTCGATATACGGCGTTTCATTCAGATACAGGGCGCGGTACACTTCTTTCATCATCGAAGCCGCCTTTTCGCTTTCCGCTCCGATGACGACCCTGTCGGGATGCGTAAAATCTTGAATGGCATTTCCCTCCCGCAGGAATTCGGGATTGGAAACCACATCAAAGCCGCATGTTCTGTTTTGCTTTTTTAATTCATCGTTAATCCATGCCGTAACATTTCGGGCTGTCCCCACCGGAACCGTGCTTTTATCGACAATTACCTTATAAGAATTCATCGCTCGCGCTATTTCTCTGGCGACGGCTTCAACATACTGTAAATCGGCGCTGCCGTCTTCCAAGGGCGGCGTTCCGACTGCGATAAAAACAACGTCGGAGTCTCTTACGGCCGCGGTCATATCATCCGTAAACCGAAGCCTTCCTGCCGAAACGTTCCGTTCAACTACCCTGTCTAAACCGGACTCAAAAATCGGAATAGCGCCTTTTTTCAGTGCCTCTATTTTCTTCTTATCACTATCTACGCAAATTACATAATTGCCGAAGTCTGCCAAACACGCGCCCGAAACCAGCCCCACATAACCGGTTCCGGCAACCGCTATTTTTGCCATAATTCTATCTCCTTTGAGAATAAGGGTATAAACCTGTTCAGAAACTTCAGTTTCAAAACAGGCTGCCTTGAAATACGATGTTTAAAATCGTGCTATTCTTGCGCAATTTTGAACTCGTGGACTTGTTCGACGACGAAGCTATCGAACAGGTCTCATGTGTACCATTTCGGTACGGTATCCGGTTGGGTGAAGCTCCGTTTTTCCGTTATAACCGAAGCCGCCTTAAACAGGTTTACAGGTTCAATACTATCAAATTCTTGCGATAAAATCAACCTTGACTACAAGGGCCGCCGCGGAAGTCAATTTTCCTGCGTGCAGGCTTTACTGATAGCTAAAAACGGTTAAGGCTCGAGTTTGTCGTTTTTTTAAACGCAGAGTACCGCCTTACGGTCATCTTTCCGTAATGTGTTTTTTTTGCCTTTTTGCTAGGGGATAGACTTTGCGCTAAGCGGTTTCTTTTGCTAAAATTGCTAGGTTAAGTTCCCGTTTTATGCTACCGTTACGGCCGAAAACGCTATCTAATTTTTTTGTATGGGAACTTCTATTCCGAAAGATATAAAGCAAGTCTAATAGCTTTTTTTAAGGTACCCATTATCATAAGTTTTGTCTTTTATCGAAATGCCGGTGTTTCGGGAAGCGTCTGAGGCGTTTGGGGCTTCCGTATAAAGTAATAAACCGTAAATATAATGCTGGTAAACGTCCACGACATGGGAAAAGCCCAAGTGATAATTTCGATGGAAGGGCTTTTCGGGATAATCAAAAATATCCAGAGTATGCGGGAAACACACACGCCGAGCAGGGTCAGCATCATCGGTTTAAAGGTTTCGCCCGTTCCCTGAATTGCAACGGAAAAAATTTCTGCAAAGATAAAGACGGTATAAAACGGCGCCAGAATATGCATAAGCCGTTCTACGGTAACCAAAACGGCATAGTCTTTGGCATTTATAAACAGTTTTCCGAGCGGCACATTCCAAAAATACAAAACGGCGCTTATAAACCCGATAACACAAAAACTCATCAACAGGCCGGTACGGGTAATCTTTTTTATCCTGCCGTATTTTTTTGCTCCGTAGTTTTGTGCGACAAAGGTGGAAACGGAGGCGGTCATCGCTTCAAGCGAGATCCAAATTAAAAAATCCAGTTTTCCGCACAGCGCCCATGCGGCGATATTATCGGTTCCCGTTCCGTTGGCCGTTGCCTGAATGATCATATTTGCGATGGGAAAAAATGCCGACTGCGCCCCCAAGGGAAGCCCTAATTTTGCAATTGCCGCCGCAGAAAATGTGTGAATCCGTATTTTTGAAATATGAATAGGGCAACGGCTGTTTTTGTCCGTAAGGGCTGCAAGGATGATAAGCGCGCTTATAAATTGCGCGATGACCGTGGCGGCGGCCGCTCCTTTTATCCCCCATTTAAAATAACCGACAAAGATCAGATCGAGTACAATATTGATGACACAGGAGGCTGCCAGCGCGTAAAAGGGTGTTTTCGAATTTCCCACAGCCCGCAAAATACCGGATCCTATGTTGTAAAACATCGAAACAAACATACCTGCAAAATAAATGCGTACGTAGCCGAGCGTCATTGCAGAAATGTCCTGCGGCACGTCCATCACAAACAGAAAAAAGGGTGAAAGAAAAAAGCCTGCAATCGACAGCACAATACCCGTAATACAAGTTAAGGCTATGGCGGTATGAGCCGTATCGGCAAGCTCCGTATATTTTTTCCCGCCGAAAGCCTGCGACACGAGAATCGATGTGCCTATCGAAAGGCCCGTAAACAGGTTAACGGGCAGTTTTAAAAGACTGAATACGGAATCTATTGCAGCAAGACCTGCCTTACCCGTAAATTTTCCTATAATTACGGCATCGGCGGTTGTGTATAAATGCTGAAAAAAGTTCCCTGCCAGAATGGGGAGGGTAAAAAGTATGAGCACCTTCCATATAACGCCTTCGGTAAGGTTCCGGTTTTTGTCCATACGAGTTCCCTTTTGCTTAAAAACATAAGGGCATCTCTAAAAACCTTGTTGGATTTTTAGAGATGCCCG
>CAUTPO010000189.1:0-2923 GCA_963540475.1 uncultured Treponema sp.
CGTAGTCCCTGAAATCGGCAGGGACACCGAACCGCGACGTACACATAACGTCAGATGCACCGCTGCCAAAGGATCCGCCGCGAAGTACACGCCCCGCGCCTTCTTGATGCTCCCAGCAGAACTCAGCTACGTTTCCGCTCATGTCGTATAAACCGTATTCGTTCGGGCTTTTTTTCTTTACTTGGTGCGTTTTATTGCCGCTGTTTTGAAGGTACCACGCATACTCCAGTAAATGGCCTTCGTCATTCGTTCCTGCCCATTTATTGTTCGTTCCGCCTTTGGCCGCCCATTCCCATTCGAGTTGTTTCGGCAGTCTAAAGCCCTTTGCACTCTCCTTTACGTGCGGCACGTTCTTTGCTGCAGCATCGGAGGCGGTGTACGGCCTCGTGTAATACCCGTCACTATAATACACGCACTCGCTTTGTGCCATGCCTGCCTGTACGGTCAGCCTGTTGCAAAAGGCAATGCACTCATACCAGGTAACCTTTTCTACCGGACGCTCTCGTTGATGTTCTGTCGCCTCGGGCAAGTTGGTAGGACCTTGAAAGTGGCTCGGATTGGAACCCATAACTTTGTGCCACAGTTTTTGTGTAACTTCCGTTTCTCCCAGGTAATAGGTGCCGAAAGAGGGACTATCAATCTTTTTCATCGTAAACGGTACCCCTTGTGCCGTGTACGCTTTGTCACCGGCAGGAGGCGGCGGAGGCGGCGGCGGGGCGGCTGTATTTTTTGCAACTGCAAAAACATGGGTGTCGCTTGCAAAGGTGTCGCTATCTTGCATAGGAGCACCGCTTGGATTGTCCTTTTTCCATCCATCCAATCCCCAGCCTAGAGTAAAGCTAAGCTTTGCTTGTGCCGCAGCTTTTATGCTGCCCCATGTGGTTTCTCCCGGTTGTCCGGCTTTTACCCCGACAATGGTAGCCGGATTGCTTACCGTTACATGAGCGCTTCCTTTTATCGTGATGGTAACCTTTTTAGTCGGATCGGTCGGAAGCGGCGCACTTTCGGCATATACGGTTACATTGCTTGTAAACACGTCGTTGTCGTTTAAGGCTTGCCCGGTACTGCCGTCTTTTTTCCAGCTTTTAAAACTGTAGCCGCTGTGTACCTGCAGCAGCGCTTGCGCCCTGTCTTTTAGTTCGTACCAGGCATCTCCTGTTTCTGCCTGAAACGTAGCCGGGGGCTGCACGGTTATGTTCGAGTCCGCCTGAACCGTAACCGTTATCGACTGGAGTTTTTCGCCTTCCAAATCCAGCGGATCTACCGTTGAGCGCGTAACGTACGAGCCGCCTGCGCCCGGGCACGAGGTTGCCAGTATACCGCCGGCAACAATAATGGAGAATAATGCGATTATCCTCATCCTGTGGTTTAATTTTGTCATAGTATGCCTCCTTGACATGTAAAGTTTGCAAGCCTACGCGCTTAAAAACGCCGCCTGCACCCCGCCGATCCGCACCATGCGTACGGCGGTCTTTTGTTTTTTCGTCCGGGACTTTTTCTGCACTGTCTCTTGCCCGGCCGAACCCTTAGATTAAGGTTTACCATTTGTAAACCCTGTTTTGAGTTTGCTGAATGGCAAACCGCGTTTTATGTATCAGAGGTATCTCGAAAGCTCATACTTTTCGAAATACCCGTTAAGCTGCACTGTTTTGCACCCCGCTTTTTTTGCAGCGGCCGCTTTTTTCACAGCTACCGTTCTTTTTGAACGGCCATTTAAAAACAGCGTCATTGTCTCCGCTTAAAAAAGACTGCTCCGGTATAAGCCCTGCCATATTCGCCCACAAAAAGGTTCTATAGGAAAAGGCCGTGTACTGTGCAGTCCTGCTATTTGAGTATTGAAATGGTAATTGTAAGATCGAATTAGCCGTATTGTTTAAAGCGGTACGGGGCTTAAACTCATCGAAACCGGCACGGCTGACTCTTGAACCGGTGAAACCGGCCGGAATAATGTCATTTGTAGATACGCGGTGTGTAATAAAATCCGTAAACCTAAGGCGAGCACTAAAACTGCCGCGTTGCGTAAAACGGCGGCACTTGGTAAAAGCCTTGTGTTTAATGAAAGAAAAAAGATCGAATACGGACGTGAAAGCGAAAACACTGCCCGCGATACCGAAAAAGGCGAGCGCAACAAGCCCGAACACTGTCCCCGCTTCGAAAAAGCTGAGTACGGCGATACCTGCGGTCAAGCCGAGAAAAACGGAAAAAAAGCGTACGGAACAGCGCTTAAAAAAGCGTTACGCCGTATCATCGTGTGAGTCAAAAAAGAAATTTGGCTTGTTTATATCTATAAAATTATATAGATGGGGGGGGGTATGAAATTACGGCTTTTTTAGGCGTTTTTTAAACCGCGCACAGTCCGTTTACGCTTTGCGTGAGATAGCCGTTTTTTACGTTTTTGCCCGAAAGGCGGGCGTAAAAACTATACTTCATAGAGATATTTTACATTTAATAAATAGCTTTGTCAAGCAAATTTATACTTTCTTTAAAAAATTATTAAAAAAATACGGAATTCGCGATACGGTTTAAGCGTATTCTGGTAGTAGCATATTAATTACCACTCACTTCGATAGGTTCGCAATATCGTCAGCAGAAAGGCCTGTCATCATACAAATTTCGGCAATCGGGTAATTATGGGCACACATCAACTTTGCCGTTTCAATGGCCTTTTGGTATACACCTTCGGAAAGGCCGCGTTCGATACCCTGTTGCATTCCTTGTTCGATACCGCGTTGCATACCTTGTTCAAGACCTTGTTCGATACCGCGTTGAATACCTTGTTCAAGACCTTGTTCAAGACCTTGTTCGATACCTCGTTCAATGCCCTCGGCAAAGGCTATTTGCCTTTCTTCAGCTCTCTGTACCGCAATGTCCGTATCATAATCATATTCGGCTACTAACATATTGATTACCTCCCGTGATTTTC
>CAUTPO010000190.1:0-2836 GCA_963540475.1 uncultured Treponema sp.
TAAAACCGGCCTTTGACTCTTCCGCGCGTTTATTCTATAATTGGCCGTATGAAAAAGCTTTTGGCAATTTTTGCTATCTTGTACACCGTTTCGGTATGGAGCGCTGCGCAAAACATCGAACAAGATATTATTAGCAATTTGAATAATTGCATACGGAACAAACACCCGAACCCGTTCACGAAAATCTCTAAAAAGAAATTTGCCGCAGAAATCGAAACCTTAAAAAAGACATGGGGCGAAAAAAACACAACCGAACAATATTTTTTGCTGCGCAAACTAACCGCGTCCATCGGGGATTCCCACACGCGGATTATCAGGCTGCCTGCTGAAAAAAAAGCACTGCCGTTTTTCGTGCTGCCGTACGGCGGACATTCGGTAATAGTGCAAACCTCAGATCGGTATGCGGAACTTGCCGGAAAGAAGCTTACCGCAATCAACGGTATCGGAATAAAAACCGTCCTGTCGCGGCTGTACCCGTTTATCTGTTATGACACCGAAGGCTATGCCGAATTGCAGGCGCATTACGAATGCCGCTTTTTTTCGAATTTATCGTTTACGGGCTGCACCGAATCGGAGAAAAAAGTTTCCGTAACCGTAAAAGATATTTTATCGGGCGAGGTTAAAACGCTTGATGTCGATTTTTCCGAAAACGGAAACAAACTGTACCGGCCCGCTTTCGGCAGATTTGCACCGACCCTGTTTCGGTCCGGCTATTACCGTGCCGACATTTTACAAAACGGTATTTTGTTTATTCAATATAACGTGTGTGCCGAAGCACCCGATATGCCGATGAATGCCTTTGTTTCCGCCATAACCGAAAAAATCGGAAAACAAGTGCCTGCAAAAATAATCGTCGATTTGCGGCATAATGGAGGCGGAGACAGCAGCGTGATAAATCCCCTGCTTGCAGCCTTAAAAGATTTTTCCAAAAAAGGAGCCGAACTTTTTTGCTTAATCGGCAGTGAAACCTTTTCCTCCGGCGTTATGGCTGCCGCAGACTTAAAAGACCTCGGCGCCTTTTTGATCGGGGAAGAAGTCGGCTGGGACGGCCGTTTCGGTGAGGTTAAAGAAGAAAGACTTTCGGACGAATACACGCTTTTTTATTCGGCAAAAGATTTTTCAAGTATGCCTTATAGCCCTAAACCGCTCCGCCCCGACAAGGTCATCGTGCAAGACCTGACTGATTTGGCAAAGGGCCTCGATACCTGCGTCGAATATATCGGCCGCTTGAAATGTACGCCTCGGTAACGCAGCAGGCCGTAATTGGGTAAAGCCCCTCCCTCCGCAGCACGAAAATACAACTCCGTGAAGTGTGAAGCCATAGCTTCCTGAAATACGGGCACGCAGCCCCATAAACTGCGGACACATAGCCCCATACAGCATGGGCGCATAAGCCCGTAAACTGCGGGCGCATAGACCCATACGGTATGGGCGCATAGACCCGTATGGTATGGGTGCATAAGCCCGTAAACTGCGAGCGCATAGACCCGTACGGTATGGGCGCATAAGCCCGTAAACTGCGAACACATAGACCCATACGGCATGGGCGCATAAGCCCGTAAACTGCGGGCGCATAGACCCATACGGCATGGGCGCATAAGTGTATACAGTCTACACACAGGTGCAGGCCGCACACGTAAACCCCGATTACCTACGGAATTTCTTAGCCCCCCCATACCGGAATGGATACAAAAGACCTGTTTCAAAACGGAAGTTTCTGAATGGGTCTTAGGATTTATTCGGGGGAGAACAATCGCGTGCTGCGCACAAACGGACAGCCCCTGTGTACTCGCATGCGTGCACTCGCAAGTGCCGCCGCGCAAAGGCCGGAGCGCTATTTATTCGTGCAGGGGGCAATACTTCAAAGCCCTGCGTCAGAGTATGTTGATTTCCGCGATGCACGTATCCGTATAGACGCCTCCGGTGTACAGCGCCGCCGAAGAAATTGAAATGCCGTTTTCCGCCGGTACGTCAAAAAAACGGAACTCCCGTGAAAACGTATCGGGCACGTCAAAGAGTTTGCCGTTGATTGCAAGCGTTTTTATCCGGTTATTCGCCTTGTACAGTTGTTCGTTTTTTGCATACCCGTTTATTAGACCGACCTTTACCGTTTTGCGGCTCGGCAGCTTAAAAAAAGCCTTTTTCGCATTGTGCCGATGTATCGTGATGGAAATACCGTTATCGCCTGAGTCCTCCACATAGCTTGTGTCGGGATTGCCGTCAAACGCATTTTGAATCGTGTACATAAAGGGACTCGCTTTATCGATGAGCGTTTTCCCGTAAGAAATGGTCCGGTACGGCTCTATGCTCAAGGTAACGAGAGAGCCGGTTTTCCCCGCCTTGATTTCGGCCGCATTTATGACCTCCTCAAGTGCGTACACGGCTGCCTTTCCGCCTCCGGAATCTTCAATTTTCATATCGCTGCCGCCTTCGGGATCAATGTAAACGTCTTGCCGGGTTTTCGTATGATGTTCGATGATGTCGTAGGAATCCCCGCGTTTTACCACGTGCGTATTTGAATAGATGACTTCATCTGACGAATGAACGGTTCCGTCACCCGACTGCCCTTCCACCAGATAATCGGCATTCAAAATAAACAGTGTTCCCTTATGAGCCAAAAGAAAGAATTGCAGGTCTTCGCCATAAAAAGCGGCGTATCTTCCATAAGGATTTTCAATTTCAAAAACGGCGCGATAGAATTCAGCCGAGCCGTGCTGCTCCTTAAAGAACTTCATTTATTTTGTTTCCGTACTGTGAGTTTTACTCGCGCGGAAGGTTTAATACCCCGACGCTCTGCGTCGTGATAAAGGGTATTAAAGCCCGACTGCAACCACCT
>CAUTPO010000191.1:0-2802 GCA_963540475.1 uncultured Treponema sp.
TCGGGGTTTACTGCACCTACACGCCGCTTGAAATTATTTATGCGGCAGGCCTTGTTCCCGTCTCCCTCTGTTCTTCCAGTAACGACGCCGTCCGTCACGCCGAAGTTGTTTTGCCAAAAAACCTGTGCCCGCTTATCAAGGCGAGCTACGGGGTTGCGGTAAGCGACACCTGCCCGTATTTTTATTTTGCGGATTTAATCGTAGGCGAAACAACCTGTGACGGCAAAAAAAAGATGTACGAGCTTATGAATAAGATCAAAGACACCTACGTTCTCCATCTTCCGCAAAACTACACCGATGAATCTTCTTTTACTCTCTGGCTGAATGAGCTTTATAAATTCAAAGCCGAACTTGAGCGGCGCTTCAATGTAACTATCACGGAAGAAAAATTGAAAGAAGCGATCAGAATCGGGAACGAGGAGCGGTGCACTTTAAAAGATTTTTTTGAACTCGGCAAGCTCAACCCCGCACCGTTAAGCGGTGCCGATATGAGTGCTATTCAGGAAGGTTTCGGTTTTAATTTTGAAAGAGAAAAACGCAATACGGACTTAAAGCAAAAAACGGCCGAAATATACGAGAAATGGGAGCGGGAATTGAAGGGGTGCTCGTCGAAGCGTCCGCGTATCTTAATTACCGGCTGCCCCGTCATCGGGGTGCGGGAAAAGATTTTAAGAACCGTCGAGCAAGCGGGCGGCGACATTGTCGTATACGAAAATTGCAGCGGGATCAGAGAAAAGATGGAATTGATAGACGAAACGGGCGATGCAATGGAAGCGATAGCAAGGAAATATCTCGGTGTTTGTTGTTCCGTAATGAGCCCGAACCCGAAACGTTTTACCGAATTGGACACGCTTATCGACGAGTATGAAATTGACGGCGTAATTGAAATCGTGCTGCAAGCCTGCCACACCTTTGCAATCGAAGCCTCATCGGTGCAGCAATTCGTTACCGAAAAAAAAGGCACACCCTATCTGTATATCGAATCGGATTATTCGATGAACGATTCGGGTCAAGTTTCCACGCGGATCGAAGCCTTTATGGAAATTCTTTAAACCCCTGCCGGGTATATGGGAGATGAGCGTATGTACTATGCCGGAATAGATATCGGTTCTACTGCAAGCAAAACCGTCATTATGGATAGTGAGAAGCGGCACATTCTTCACAAAAAAATTGTGCCTTCGGGGTGGAACAGCAAGGAAACGGCTTTGAGTATTTTAGAGTGGATAAAAGAAACGGTAAAAGAAGATGAGTGTACCGTTACGGCTACCGGCTACGGGAGAATAAGCGTCCCCTTTGCAGACAAGACCGTTACCGAAATTACCTGTCACGGAAAGGGGGCTTACTTTTTGTGCGGTGCCGATGTAACGGTCATCGACATCGGCGGGCAGGATACAAAGGTTATCGTGCTAAAAAACGGACAGGTTGCCGACTTTATTATGAACGATAAGTGTTCCGCTGGGACGGGAAAGTTTTTGGAAATTATGGCAAACCGTTTAGGCTTGAACTTGGAAGAAATGTTTGCATTTGCGGCCGAGGGAGAGGACATCACTCTTTCTTCTACCTGCACCGTATTTGCCGAATCGGAGGTTATTTCGCTTATGGGAAAAGGAACACCGCGCTGCGATATTGCAAGGGGCGTCGTCAATCAGATTGTTTCAAAGACCGTTGCCTTAGCGAACAGAAAACCGCCTGCACAGCAGTATTTTTTGACAGGCGGTTTTAGCAGCAGCCCCTTTGTCATAAACGAAATAGAAAAGAAGGTAAAGAAAAAAGTTTTTACTTCCGAACACGGGGTTTATGCCGGCGCAATAGGGGCGTGTGTTTTAGGATGAAAGACGGAATAAACGAAAAGGCGGAAAGTCTTATCGATACGGATTTTTTAATCGAACTGCGCCGCAATGCGTATATCGAATGCACCGAAAATTATTTGAGTACCGATACCGTCGCAGGCATTTTCGGAGATGAGCTGCCTGAAGAATTGTTTTATGCGTGCGGGGTAACGCCTGTGCCGATCGAAGGGGTAGACGCTCATATTTTCAAATTCGCAAAAGAGAATGAAGCGGCCGGTTTTTGCGATGTAATTAAAAGCACGCTCATCTATCTTACAACGCAAAAATGCCCGATCCTGTATTCATGCAAAATGTATGTTCTGCAAAATACCTGCACACGTTTTATCGGGGCTTTAAAAGCGAACACCGAAAAAACCGTTTACGTGTATACCGATGAGGAGGAGCTGGTGCGGACGCTGTGTACGCTTTACGGTACGCAGTATGACGAGACGTTACGGCAAAACGCAAAAGCCGATTTGGATTATATCAAAAACGTTTTGACAAAAATAAAATATTATTCCGATGTAAGCGCCCAAGAATTCTTTTTGCTTGAGTTTTATTCCAAATATATGACGGACTTGGACAAACGGAGAAAGTATTTTGAAAGGCTCGAAGAAAATATTGCTTTTAAAAAGGAGCGGCTTAAGGTTACGGAAGTTTCCGCCCTGTGTCCCCGCGGCAATTACAAATCGGTTTGTGCTGAAATACCTTCTCCTTTGACAAGGATAACCCGCGTGTGGAAGGGAGCCGATTACGGGTATGCGCACTGTATGTTCGAATACAAAAAAGAAAGAAACTACGCTGAGTAAAGACGATTCCGCCCGTGTTACAGCCTTCCGTTTTTTCGGGAGCCCCCTTATTCGCGCGGGGCGGGGAAGGCGGTTTTTGCGCCATGATAAAGGGGGGCTCCGCCCCAGCATAATAGACCTGTTCGGAAACTTCAGTTTCAGAACAGGCTACCTTAAAATGCGAT
>CAUTPO010000192.1:0-2737 GCA_963540475.1 uncultured Treponema sp.
ATACTTTTTGCCGGTTTTACCCCTTTCATTCTCCGAAGGCGTCGCCGTACTTTACGAAAGCTCCGATGGGACACAGGGACGGTTGAATGATCCGCTCGTTTACCACCATTTAATGCAGGGCAGAATCGACGGGAAAACACCCTCGTGGAAGGAGGCTGCAGGACACCGCGACGCCTATCCCGGCGCCTTTTGGGCCTATATTTATGGGGCGGCCTTTGCGGACTATCTTCAAAAAATTTACGGTATGGAAGAATATGCAAAATACTGGCAGAATTCTTTTTATATTTTTCCCAAAGGCAAAACAAAAAAAATCTTCGGCAAAGAACTCAGCGATCTTTGGAACGACTTTATCGAATCCGTTTATTTCCCGCAAAATGCCGTCCGGCCCGTTCCGCTTTTTGTAAACCGCAACAAATCGGGCTTTAGCATAACGGCGCCGGCCGAGCAGGGATTCGCCTGTTTCGATTTTGCAAAAAGAAGCGTCTTTTTTTATGACCGTTCGGGAATGCGCAAAAAGCTTTTTGACGCAGGCTACTCGCTTTCAAATTTGAGTTTTTCCCGTGACGGAAATTTGCTGCTCGTAACGGACATCATCAAAACCCTCGGCGGAGAAAAAAGCCGGGCGCGAATATTCGATATGAAAAAAAGAACATTTTTAAAACGGGAATACTTTTCCGTACGTTCGGCTGCCTTTTGCACGCAAGACGCTTTTTGCGCCGTGGAAATAAACGGACAGTTTTCCGAGCTCGTTTTAATAGATGCGCATTCTTTTGAAAAAAAAGAAACCCTTTTCCGGGCAGGGCCGGGGCTTGCGTACACGGCGCTGTACAGTCCCGTTTTTGCAGGCAAAAACACCCTTGCCTTTATTGCGGCAAACGGCATTGCGCGGGATATTTTGATAGTCGATATTGTTTCGAAAAAAACGGAAATACTGAAATTCGAAAAACCGCTGCCTGCAATCCGTTACCTGCAAACCAACAATTCCGCCGAAGAGCCTCTTTTAACCTTTTCGTGGGCGGAAAAAAATATGCTGTACCGAGCGGCTGTGTACAATGTAAAAACGGGAACCTTAAAAGTTTTGGATAAGGACATTTCAGGCGGCGTCTTTTTTCCCGTCATACTGCCCCGCCGTACAACAGACGAAAAGAACCCAAATGAAATAATATATGTCGGCGTGCACGCAAAACATAATGCCCTTTATAAAATAAGCGAAGAAGAATTTACCGAAATAAAGGCCTCGCTATCCGCCTTCGATGTAAGCAGTGCAGAACCCGTAAGCAAGATTCCGAAAACGGAAATTCTAAAATCGAAACGGTATAATTATCTTTCGTGGATGTGGCGGGTGTTTCCCGTACTCTATGTTACAATTCCCTCCGACCTTACAAACAGTAATAAAACGGGATTGGTTTTGGATATTTACGGCGGAGAACCGACGGATTTAATCACCTTTAAATCTTCTTCCGTTTTTTATTTTAAACCGTTTTTTTATCAGACGAAATTCGATATGCGCATAAATGCCGAACCCGTTGCCGTAGACATCAGTGTTTACGATATAAACCATGACTTTGTATACAGAAGAACGGGGAGCACGGTTACTGCGGCTCTGACTATTCCCACAAAAGTTTCCGCGCAAAACATTACACTGCAAGGCGGGCTTTCCGCCGAGGCCTTCGCCTTTTTTCCGTACCTCGTAAAAAAACCGTACGACCACAAGCTTTCGGACACCGTCATATCGGAACAAGCCGCTGCGGGCTACGCATGGCTAAAAACGGAAGAGCGGCCGGACACGCGTTTTTTTACGCGGGACACGATGGGCATCAAAGTAAATGCCGGTGTAAAACACGGCTTTCATATTTCTTCGCAGACAAACGCTTTTGCGGCACAGGCACAGGCTTCGGTTTTTACGCCGCTACTGCCTTTAAATATAAAATTAAGCGGCTATGCGGGCTATAATTCGTACTTTGTGCCGCAGACGGGGCGCTACCGTTTTTTCAGGAATTACGCGTTTTTAGGTTTGAAGTCCTACATGCCGGCAATGCAGGAACACCGGCAATCCGTAAAAAAAGAGTACCGCAGTTTGGGAAAAACCAATTTCGGGTTCGGGTTTACGGGAGAACTGACCTTGTTCAGTTACGATGTTCAAACGGGAAGCTCTTTTTTACCGATCTTTTACAACAGAATAGATATCACCGCCGGTTATAAAAGCGTATTCAATTTTTTGAGCAACGGGGCGGGAGCATACAATTCGAATTTTTATCAGTCGTTGTACGGAAAAATTTTTATCGTTATAAGCGGCCGTGCGGTAATCGGATTGCAATATGCACACCCTCTGGAAAAAGACGTAAAAATCGGGCATTTCGATCTTTTGTTCAATATCAATTTTTAAATTTTTTAAACCGTTTAAATTACGGATTAAATTTTTTCTAAAACCGACGTAAAATGGTTGATAAAGTTTACTTTTTCATTTAGAATAAAATAAATCTGTTCGGAAACTTCCGTTTCGGAACAGGTTACCTTGAAATGCGATGTTATAAATCGTGCTATTTGTGCGATTTATAGCTCGTCGATCTGTTCGACAACGCAGTTATCGAACAGGTCTAATATTATCGTTCTTCGCTTTCAGTGCCGCCGTACCCGATAAACGGGGCTTTAAGCCAGGTCAGCTCGTGTTTATTTGCCGTTAGGTGCACAACAAGCGAATTGGGAATAGCCGCAAACTTTTTTACGGTTTGGTTAT
>CAUTPO010000193.1:0-2707 GCA_963540475.1 uncultured Treponema sp.
TATCCTGTATTCCGTGTAATTTCCGTTTTGATATTTTTTTATTTCAGTTGTCATAATCGGCTTACAGTATACGAAAAATATATTTTTTTGCAAGTACCGAAAGAAAGCTTCAATATCGGAAGAATAGACCTGTTCGATACCTTCCTTGCCGAACAGGGGTAATATACAACAAGACTTTACCGTGTTTTTTGTAAATCAACGTCCTGCTGCAAAGCGCGGGGTATTAAATCTTTCGCTCAAATAAATAGGGCTATGGCTCTACACCTTTAGTAAAGTAACTTATACCGTATTTCGGTTGTTTTTACTGTTAAGTTTATTTTAAGCGGTACAAATAGCGCGTTTAAAAGCATGGTCAAGTCTGCCAGGCAAACTTGGTATGCGGAATGCAGCAATTATTACGGTACGGATTAGGAGAGGGTATGAAATATATTTGGCTGGTACTGGGCTTTCTTTTTTTGGGAGCGGGGCTGCTTGGGGTAGTTTTGCCTTTTTTACCGACAACGCCTTTTTTGCTTGCAACAGTATTTTGTTTTGCACGAGGGTCGAAACGTTTGCACAGTCGGCTGCTTTCTACAAAACTCTATCAAAACCATGTAAAAAAATTCAATGAAACCCGCTCTATGACGCTGAAAACAAAAGCCGGTATTTTAGCCTTTGCTTCTTTGATGTTACTGACGGGCTTTTATTTTTCGAATAATATCTATGCCCGCATCACCATCGTTTTATTGATATGCGTTAAATATTACGTGTTTATTTTTAAAATTAAAACCGCTCCGAAGCATTCGGTTTGACGAGGACGCAGCCGGCGTATCGGAATAAAATCAACAACCCCGACGCAAGCGTCGGGGTATGTTGTTCTCATAAGGTGGTTGCAGTCGGCTTTAATCCCCTTTGTTACGACGCAAGCGTCGGGGTATTAAACCCTCCGCACGAATAACGGAGAAAGACAGTGAAAAAATATATTATAGGTTTTGCCGCGCTGGTACTGTCCGCAGGCTTTTTGACTATCGCGCTGAAGCCGAAAAACACGGCGGCGAGTAACTGCGAAAGTCCCGCAGTGCCCGAAAGCCGCGAGACGGAAGACGGTTTACGGAACCGCCGCACGGCTCAACTGATTCAAATTATACAAAAACTGCAAAGCGGCGGCATTCCTCTTACAACTTACGAAGATTACGAAAACGAATTAAACATACACACGGTCGAAAAATCCCGCGATACATACGAGCTCTTTGAGCGGGATTCGCTGCCTCATACAAAAAATGAAAACGCATATTGCACGGAAATTTTTCTTGAAAACGTAACTGATAAATTAATCGCAATGATGCAGATTTCGGGAAGCGGACGGTTCCCCTATGTAACGATTTTTGCCTTCAACCCTGAAAAAAAGCTCTACGAAATATATGTGGAATTTGCCTATAGGTATTTAATTCCCGTCGAAATAGACGGCCTTACACATTTTTTGGAAATTGAAGGTAATTTTGATATAAAGACCACGGACGGATATACGTTATTCGAATTAAAAAACAAAAAGCTGCATTTAATCGATACCCTAAAAGTTGAATATGAATATCAATTATCTGCCGATGATAAAAAGTGGATTTCGGCAAACACACTAAAACAAATGGCCGCATTCGATTATTCAAGTTTCGGTTACAAAGAAGATCACCCCGATACGGTAAAAATAAATTCCGCCGGAAAAGAAATTATCGGCACGCTCTACTATACGTCGGTCGGATATTTTCCTTCAAATTACACTGTCCGAGTTCTCGAAAACGCAGCTTTGCTGCAGGAAATCGACAGCGTGAGGGGCTTTACCGTCGTAAACAAAGAAAACAAAGACTACTTAGTCTATATCGGTATGGGAGAAGATTCCGGCGACATACGGTATGCAACGCTTGAGGAATTCTATCTAAACGTAATCGATTTACAAACCATGCACAAGGTATACAAAAGATATATCACATCGCAGATGAACCTGAAATAGAAAACTGCAATGACGGACCCTCTCGATATTGTGCTTACGGTCAGGCCGTCATTATGCTTACGCACACTGCGTAATTACGCTTACGTTCACCGCGTAATTATGCTTACGTTCGCTCCGTCCTTATAACGACGGTTGACATAAAATGAGCAGCGGCGTACAGTGTATGCGGTATACCGTCCGTATTCCCCATACCTGTATTCATGCGGAGGGTTTGATACCCCGACATTTCTCGTCTAGCTTCTGCGCCGGGCTTGCTGCTCGTAATCCTTTGATAATAAAGCTGTTGGTTAAAACTTACGTTATCGGCAGTATGTAATAGCTTACGTCCGTACTATGCCGCCTATTATGGCTGGAATCGATACCCTATTACGGCCGTAATCGATGACCTGTTTCAGCACACACGAGACGGTCTGGTGAAAAATCGGTTCCCTATAACGGCACGCGGGCATTGCACACGGGACTACGCCCGTGTGAGCTGTTATTACCGGCTGAGGCGGTAAAGCGTCAGGTCTGCAAATTCCTTAGGCAAATCGCTGCTTGTCAGCCTGAGCGTATCATCGTTTCTATCTTTTTGGTATCCAAACGCTATATATTCTCTATCTCTTCTTTGGAAAGACCTGTGACCTTTGAAATTAAGTCAATGCCAAGATTTTCATACCTCATCAATTTTGCCGTTTCAAGGGCTTTTTGGTATGCACCATCGGAAAAGCCTTGTTCAATGCC
>CAUTPO010000194.1:0-2658 GCA_963540475.1 uncultured Treponema sp.
ACAAAAGATGCTTCCGGGTCAGCAAAGCCCTATGCGGGTAAAACCTTAACGGTTTTATATATGTCGAGCGTATATGCCGATGCTGCACGCCAAATGACTAAAGAATTTGAAGAGTTAACCGGCGCAAAAGTGGATGTCGTCGATTTTCCGTATGTAACTTTGCACGAGAAAGCGTTGTTGGACTTAACAAGCGGAGCAACAAGCGCATACGATGTTGTAGATGTGGCCAGCCAGTGGGACGGAGAGTTTTTCCCGTTTTTAACCGACTTGGCTCCGTTTATCAAAAAAGATAACTATGACATGAGCGTCTGGATCGAAAACGTCTTCAATAACTGCGGAAAATGGCAAAACACGGTTATCGGTATTCCCAATGCCAATACGCCGCAGGTGTTCGCCTACCGTACGGATCTGTTTCCCAACGGTATTCCCGATACATGGGACGCGTATCGCAAAAAAGCAATCGAATTGACGAAAAACGGTATGTACGGGGCAACGATCAGCGAAGCCCCCGGACAGCTCGGCGGCGTTTTCGATTATATTTTATGGTCGATGGGTGGCGCATGGGCCGATGAAAACTGGAATGTTACCATTAATTCCCCCGAAGCCCGTAAAGCTTTAACGCACTTGTACGAGATGAACAAAAAAGCCATGCACCCCGCAAATTTAACATGGGGCATTGAAGAATCGAGTAAAGCATTTTTAGACGGAAAAGCCGCAGTATGCGAAACATGGCCTACTCTCGGTATCACACAAAATGCCGACAATCCGGCAAAATCGAAAATTGTCGGAAAATGGGCTTTGTCCGTCATTCCGCACGAAAAAACCGGCGTAACTTTGTTGAGCGCGTGGGATTTGGCAATACCTAAGTCTTCAAAAAATAAAGAGCTGGCTTGGGAATGGATTAAAATGTACACCAGTGCCGAAAAACAGCAAAAATTTTATGAAGACTTCAGGATTTTCAGCCCCCGCAAAGCTTTTTGGGAACAACCTTCCATAAAGAATTCTTCTCTGTATCCGCTTCGAAAAGCTTTAGATACGGCAAATATGTGGTGGAGAATCGCCGCATCCGTTGAAGCCGACACTGCTTTAAACACCGCGATTTCCGCATATTTATCGGATCAGGCGGATCTTGAAAAAACAATTAAAACAATGGAAGAAGGTCTTAAAACCGCATTAAAGAATTCGCCTCCCGAAAAGGGAATCAAGAATTATAATCGCTAACCCGTTTTAGGGCTTGCACGGAAACGCTGCAAGCCCTCCAGGTATCTAAAATATGAGAAATAATGACAAACTGTCGGCATGGCTGTTTTTAATGCCTGCCTTGATTTTTCTGGCAATAACGGCTTTGTTTCCCCTTGCCCACTCACTGTATCTGAGCTTTTTTCGGTTAAAAATAAACCTTCCGAATCAGAAGATACTTTTTGTCGGATTGGAGAATTATTTAAAACTCTTTACCGATAAATTGTTGGCGATTTCCACTCTGAACACATTATTGTTTGCGGTTATTTCCGTTTTATGCGAAACGTTATTGGGAATTATTGTCGCCATGGTATTTTGTTCGAACAAAAACTGGGCTAAAGCCGCAACATCCGTATTCGTCGTTCCGATGATTATGGCACCCGTCGCAATCGGTACGTTATGGCGTATGATGCTCGATGCTTCTACAGGTGTAATAAATTATTTTATCAATATACTCGGTTTTGACAGCATCAGCTTTTTAAGCAATTCGAAAACCGCAATGGCAAGCGTTATTTTCGTAAACATTTGGCAGCTGACGCCTTGGGTTACCGTTATTGTTGCCGCCGCACTAAAGAATCTGTCCGAAGAAGTTTTACAGGCGGCCATCGTTGACGGCGCATCGTCTTTTCAAATATTCGGAAAAATTGTTTTACCGCTGATAAAGCCCGTATTGGTTATTGTTCTAATGATACGGTTTATAGACGCTTTTAAAGTTTTCGATACGGTATATGTTATGACCGGCGGAGGCCCGGGTAGTGCGACGGAAATGCTCCCGAATTATATCTATAAGCAGGGGCTTAGATATTTTGATGCCGGTTATGCCGCTTCATTAGCCATCATGTTTGTTATTGTTATGACATTCTGCAGTGTTATATTTTTAAAATGGCGCAGAAAAGAACAGGAAAATTTATGAAAATGAAAAAAGATTATACTTCATCCGAATATATATTATCGAATTTTTTAGGGGCGACAACAAAGTATGTCATTATTGTTGCAAGTTTACTAATAGTGAGTTTTCCTCTATACTGGCTTATCATAAGCGCTTTTAAACTGGAACAGGATTATCTTGCATTCCCGCCGATTTTACTTCCTCTCAGATATACTCTGAATAGCTTTACCGAAATCTTTACCCGCGACAAAATTTCCGTTTATTTTTTTAACAGCATGCTCATCGGTATTGTTACTACTCTGTTTGTGATCCTTGTCGGAAGTATGGCGGCCTTTGCTCTTGTTCGAGGGCCGATACAAAAAAGAGCAAAAAATGCCTTCGGAGTATGGTTTCTTATTCAAAAAATGTATCCGGCCATTGCAACCGCAATTCCCGTTTATCTTATCATGAGAAAGCTCCGTTTAATGGATACGCCGATAGCATTGATTATTATGAACACCAGTTTCAATCTGCCTTTGGTTATTTGGCTT
>CAUTPO010000195.1:0-2623 GCA_963540475.1 uncultured Treponema sp.
AAACAAGAATCAAATTTTCCAATTCCAAAATGCGCTTGCTTTTTTCTTCCAGCTCTTTTTTAAGAGCGCTTTTTTCATAAGAAAGAGATCTGATTAAGCTGACGGCTTTTCCGACCTTGTCTTCAAGAAGTTTCATTTGATCGAGATTTACCATATCAGGCTCCTAACGCTTTTTTCGAAGCGTCCACAACCGTTTTAAAGGCGGCAGGATCTTCGATTGCCATATTCGACAGGGCTTTTCGGTTCAGCTGTATACCAGCCTTGGTTATCCCTGCAATAAAACGCGAATAGGTAAGACCTTCGGCTCGGACGGCCGCATTGATACGGCTTATCCACAGGCTTCGCATATCGCCTTTTTTGTCCTTTCTTCCTACATAGCTGTGCACCAGAGCCTTACGGACAGCGTCTCTGGCCGCCTTAAAGTTGGTACCTCTTCGTCCCCTAAAGCCCTTGGCCAGTTTCAATATGGCTCGTCTGCGGGTTATTCTTCTATTACTGCTTGTCGATCGTGACATTTAAACCTCCATAAATTCTTCGTATGTTTAAACGAAAAACCGCCTACAACGGGCGGTTTACCTGCATCTCCTTCAAGCGGAGCCTTTCAAACCTGTGTAATCTAGCCGTACGGCAGTAATTGTTTGCGTATTTTTACGCTGTCTGCTTCGGATAAGATTCCGGCCTTCTTGAGCCTGCGCTTTCTTTTTTGAGCCTTTTTAGTCAAAATATGCGCCTTGTTCATCTGCTTATATTTGACCTTTCCGCTTGCCGTTAAAGAAAATCTTTTTGCGGCGCATCTTTTACTCTTCATTTTAGGCATAGTATTACCTCCCAAATTTATTGTAAAGCTTATTTTTTCGATTTAGGGCTCAACGTCATCGACATCGTTTTGCCTTCCATCGATGGTTTCTTTTCTAAGGTGTAGGCCTCTTCGCCTCCTACCTTGTCCAAAACCTTTTTTAAAACGTCGTATCCTATCTCGGTATGAGCAAGTTCGCGGCCCCAAAACCGCACGGTTACCTTTACCTTATCTCCGCCGTCAAGAAACTTTTTTACGTGTGCAGATTTAAATTCGAGATCATGATCGTTTATCTTCGGCTGCATTCTTATTTCTTTAAGAAGCTGCTGTTTTTGATTTTTTTTGGAGTCGCGAAGCTTTTTCTCCATTTGAAAACGGTATTTACCGTAATCTATTATTTTACAGACCGGAGGCTTGGCAGTAGGTGCAACTTCAACAAGGTCAAGTCCGGCTGCCGCGGCCTTTTTTACTGCCTCAATTGTGGGAACAATACCTTCCTGTTCCCCGTTCATACCGATTAACCGAACCTCTCTTACGCGAATTTGTTCATTTATTCGCAAACCTTTTAAATCTGCCAACTATTCTCCTCTGCACTTTTGCCTATTGTGCGGCTTAATAAAGCTAGAAGTGCATTATACTTGAAAGAAAAAAAATAGTCAAGTGTTTTTTTTCGTAAAGAAAATGTGTCGGAGGGCACGGAATGGAAGTGTGTCCCCATAGCCGTATTAGTTTTTGTTGTTGAGAGTTACGTAAAAGATAATACTGACCCTGCGCAGTCTAACTGCGCTTTGTTTTTCAGTGTCCAGCCGGTGCGTCTGATAAAACACATAATCACCGTTATCGGTCTTTTCCCGCAATACGGCCGGTATGAATTTCCACTGGGCAAGCAGCATAATATTATAGTCTTTTTTGATAACAAAGTTAAAAACGGGCCCAATCGTAGTTACAAAGCGCTCTTCACCCCATGTTCTCTTATCGAGCCCTGCCGAAACGGCAAAAAAGCTTTTTTCCGTGTCTATTTTTAAGGCGATAAGGTTTAGCGGAATAGGCATTTTATAGCCTACCACATAGGACGCACCATACCGCCAGCCGTTCCTATTTGTGCCGTAATCTGCCTGATATATCCATGAAGTCAGGTTATCCGTACCGGTCATTCCCTTGTACAAGGCAAACTGATCGATGCGGAAGATAAGGTGGGCCCAGCCGTTAGGAATGACGGCTCCCAAATCAAACTGAAGAGCGCCGCCCAAAGTAAAAGAGTACACGCCCTTTTTAAAGTCGGCTGGCTTGAAGACGGATACGCCGTTATCGTTTTCGTTGATTCCCACACCTAAAAATTCCTTGTTCAATTTCCAGCCCGTACCGAGCCGCCCCTCCGTATACAGTTCCAAAAAGGCGGCGGGCGTCCATGTAATGCCGAATTTGCCTTCCATAGTAACGGGAGAGATATCCGCCCCCAGTTTAAACGTTATATTATTATCCTTCGTCAAAGGGTTATCGTAGTTCAAAACCGGCACGGTAAAATTTTCGGTTACGCCGAGCAGGAGTTCAGGCGGCCATGAAAGTACGGTATTTATGCTTGTGCTGTACTCGACGGTCTTTTTTTTATCGGAAGCAGTATCCCCATTTTCCTGTGCACTGAGGAACAAAAAAACGGCCAAACAAAAAAAGATAACCGTGCTGTGTTTTTTCATATCGTTTTTTCTCCTAAGCAGAAACGCAAAAGAGTATAGCAAAAAAGATGAAAAGATACAAGGTGACGCATTGCATCACGTTAAATCTAACCGAAAAAAAAGCTGTTCATCACGTACAAATCTATAGGTTATC
>CAUTPO010000196.1:0-2621 GCA_963540475.1 uncultured Treponema sp.
GTGTAATTATTCCGATCGATTATGCCCTGCACAACGAAGAAATAGACGTTCTTTTAAAAACGGCGCGGCCTCAGTTCTTTTTTGTCGATGAAGAAAAATACGATTATTTTGCCGCAGAGTCGAGAACAGCCGATTTTACCGGCGAAATTTATTCTCTTCACAAAAAGTATACTGAAACCTATGTATATAATCTAAAGCCTACAGGAAAGCCTGATTTGGCTAAGGCCGAAGAAAACGATACGGCAGCCATTTTATTTACGTCAGGTACGACGGGGAACCCCAAGGGGGTTGTTTTAACCCATAAAAATTTCGTTTCGGATGCGTATATTGCACAGTCCAATCTGAATATTTTTCATACCGATGTTTTTTATGCCCTCTTACCCATTCACCATTCATATACAATGCTTGCGGTGTTTATTGAGGCCCTATCCGTCGGTGCGGAGCTGGTTTTCGGCAAGTCGCTGGTTGTCTCCAAAATGCTGACCGAATTAAAAGAGGGCAAAATTACGATGCTGCTTGGCGTTCCGCTTTTGTTCAATAAGCTGCTTGCAGGAATTTTCAGGGGTATTCGGGCGAAAGGGGTAATCGTTTTCGGCATTATCCGTTTTTTGATGGGCATTTCGTACTTTTTTAAAAAGGTTTTTAAGGTCAATATCGGAAGCAAGCTGTTTAAATCTATTTTGGACAAGGCGAGTTTGTCTTCAGTTCGTATCGCCATTTCAGGCGGCGGGCCATTGGCGCCCAAGGTATGCCGCGCCTACAACGAGTTCGGTATCGATTTTGTGCAAGGGTACGGTTTAACGGAAACCTCGCCCATTATCGCCCTTAATCCGAAAGAACATTTTAAGATTGCAAGCGTCGGCCGTTTTTTTGCACCGTATATGGAAATGAAGATTTTGGACCCGGACGAAAAGGGTATCGGTGAGGTTGCAGTTAAGGGGCCGATGGTTATGAAAGGCTATTACAATATGATCGAAGAAACGGCCAAGGTTCTTTCACCCGACGGCTGGTTTAAAACAGGCGATTTAGGCTGGCTCGATAAAGAAGGGTATTTGTACCTGTGCGGAAGGGCAAAAAACCTAATTGTAACGTCGGGAGGAAAAAATGTGTTCCCTGAAGAAATCGAAAATATGTTCCAGCTGTATTATAACGAGATCGAGCAGGTTACAGCAGTCGGCTATATTGCGCATGAAGGCGAGTTAGACGAAGAAGTTGAGGCCTTAGTCTATCCGGCCGATGAGCTTTATAAAAAACTGAATGTGCTGCGCGGCACAATGTCCGGAGACAGTGCGGTGCAAAAAGAGATAGACAAGATTATCGAAACGGTCAACAAAAAGCTTTTGCCGTATCAGCGCATCACAAAAACGACATATCTGTCTGCGCCGCTTGAGATGACGACGACAAAAAAGGTAAAGCGTTTTAAAAAATAACGAGACCATGCAGAAACGGTGCGGCTTTAAGCTGCCGTTTACGAAAGCGGCGGGTTTTGTGTTTTTTGAAAGGCCAGCCGCTCGTCTCCGTTTAAAAGATAGATTATGCCGCAATACCGAAAGCCGTTTTTTTCCAGCGCCGCCCGCATGGGGGTATTGTCCCTGTGGGTGTCTATTCTGATGTTGTGTATTTTTTCGAAACAAGCGTTTAGGCAAGCCGTTGCAATGCCCTTTTTGCCTTCTTTGACTGCAATCCGGTGAATGACACCGTACGGATCGCCGTTCAGCCACGTGCCGCCGTATATGTTTTTGTAAGACGGCTCTTCTTCTATCCCAAAATAAAAGGTCGCCGCTATATGTGTATCAATGCAATAAACATAGCTGTTCCCTTTTTTGATGTCTTGTTCAAGGTCCTGCCGCTGGGGGTATCCGTTTATCCACTGATTCATATTGCCCGTTTTCCGCATATAGGCTCTGGCTATATCGTATATTTCCAGTACGTGCGGAATATCTTCGGCTGCCGTTTTGCGTATTTCCGTCATATCGGAGATATTTTAACATGGAACGGACGGGCTGTATAGGGGGCTTTGGATTGCTATGCTGACTTGTAGCCGTTTAAGAATCCCGTTGCCGGTTGCCTAAAGGGTTTATACCATTGCCCTGATAAGACTTGTAAAACACGAAACTGAAGTTTTTAAAAAGACTACTCAAAAAATCAACAACCCCGGCGCTCTGCGCCGTAACTAAGGGTATTAAAGCCCGACTGCAACCACCTTATGAGAACAACATATCCCGATGCTCTGCGTCGGGGTTGTTGATTGACAGTCTTAGGCAAAAACTGATTTCCGTGGTATTTTTGATAAGCCCCTTGACATTTTTCGTAATTTTTAATAGGATAAGAGCATTGGGCGCTTAGCTCAGCTGGTACGAGCGTCTGGTTTACACCCAGAATGTCGGCGGTTCGATCCCGTCAGCGCCCATTCTTTTCCTTGCCGCATAATAAGGCGGCGGTTTTCCGAAACGGAACTATACCGCTGCTTGACTTTTTTTCCATTGCACTATATAATCCCTCGGTACGAAATCTGCCTTGGAAAGCGTTCTCGGAACGGGTTTTTCAATACACGCACATATCGAATTTGGGATCGTAGCTCATCAGGATAGAGCAACTGCCTTCTAAGCAGTAGGTAGGGG
>CAUTPO010000197.1:0-2602 GCA_963540475.1 uncultured Treponema sp.
TGTTCTATAAAGATCATAATCCGCCGCATATTCATATTCAATATGCAGAATATAATGCGATTGTGGACTTTAATGGTAATATACTTGAAGGAGAGCTACCCGTTAAACAGAGAAAACTAATAGAGGCGTGGATTGTTTTGCATCAAGATGAGTTGTATGCAAACTGGCAACTTGCAAAAGATAAACAAAACTTGTTCAAAATCGATCCTTTAAAATAGAGGTAAAATTATGATTTATCCGACGGAAGTGCGCTATTTACGCGATTATAAATTGCTGATTACGTTTTCAAACGGGGAAAGAAGGGTTTATGATGGGCAAGAGGATATAACTCAAGGGATATTCGCCCGATTGAAAAACAAGACGTTTTTTGCACGTGCTCATATAGAACGGGGCACCGTTGTATGGAATGACGAACTTGATATTGCTCCGGAAGCATTATATGCCGAAAGCGTTGCATATACGGAAAAATAGGAAAGATGCCGTATAAAATGCCGGAGTAAAAGATAATGGCCTTAAAACGGTTTAGACGGCGGACAACTCAAGACAGATAAGGAGATGGTTTGATATGAAAAAAAATGAGGTATTGAAGATTGTAGGAGCGGTTCTTCTTTTAAGCTGTATTTTTTCGGCCTGTGCGGGTAAAAAAACGCCTGAAGCCGATACAAAAAACGACGGACGGCAGGTTGTGCTCGTGTACGACTCGGCCGGTGATTTTTTATTTGCGGTTGAAGAAGGTCCGGAACTTGAATATTTGGCTGCGATTATCGGCGAAAGCGTAGGTCAAGGCGGAGCTGAAAACCCTGCGGGACTGTTTGCAGGCGTTCCGAAAGATGCGGAAATTTTGTACCGGTATGTATTTCAAAACGAAAGGGGCCAAACGGCGGAAATGCACGTGTTTTCGAATTACAAGAAGGCCCAGATAACGGACGCGCCGCTCGTTTCATCGCTGACATGGGAGCTTTCCGATGAGGACTACGATATGTTGACCCATCCGGATCGGTTTAAAAAGCGGTAAGGGTTTTGCCGCATTAAAACAGGCTCGGGGTGCGTAAACCGGTAATGCATAAAACGATAATTACGGAGTAAAGCGGGATAAAATGAATAAAACGATTTTTAAGTTGGCATTGAAAAATCTGTTTTCGCATAAGACGAAGACGCTGATTATTATGATTTTGATCGGACTCGGCAGCTTTTTGGTGGTGTTCGGGCTCGGAATTCTCAATTTTGCGGAGCGGCAAACCAAAGACGTATGCGAAAGCGACTTTTGCGGCAATGTTTTTATTTCCGGAAAGCCGTCCGAAGAAGGTGTATCTGTAACGCTGGCCGGGGCGTTTAAAAACGTCAATACGGGGAAGCTGCCGACGATGCCCTATTTGTCGAAGCTCGAAAAGATAGCGGCAAAGCTCGATACAATGACCGAAACGGCCGCATATACGCGGGGGATTGTTACCGGCTACGGTATGCTGCGGCCTGCCGACCTGCCCGATTTGTGGGAAGCGAAGGGCCAAAACTATGCCTTTGCCCCGTACGCAATTTCGCTTGGGATTGAGCCTTCGTCATACAAAAAGACATTCGATACCATCAAAATATATGAAGGGCAATTTCCCGATTCGGATAGTGCGGAATTTATTCTGATACCGAAAATAATAAAAGAAAAGTACGAAAAGTACTATGAGCGCGAGCTGCATATCGGCGATGAGATCATTATTACCAGCTTCAGCGAAAAGGCGCGGTTGTGGAAGGTACGGGTCGCAGGCTTTTTTACCTTTGCGCATTCCGACACGGCAATTCAGGAGGTGCTTTACATCGACTTAAATAGCGCGCGTATCATTTCGGGGGTAACGATGGGTGCCCGCACCGTAACGGAAATTCCGAAAAATATCGATTTAAGCCTTTCGGAAAAGTCGGAAGACGAGCTTTTTTCCGACGATGACACGGGAATAACCGAACTGGCGGGGATCGTTTCTGCAAATAATTCTTCGGCTGTGGATTTAAATAACCTTTTGGGCAGTACCGAACTGCGTAACCGGCTCAATATGGCGGATACCGACGCATGGCACTTTGCCGCCGTAAAAGTGAAAGATTCGGGTAAAACGAAACAGATTATCAAAGAGCTGAATGCATGGTTCAAAGCGGAAGGGCTTTCCGCACAGGCTCTCCCGTGGGATAAGGCCTTGGTTCAATATGCCCAAGCAATTCAGTTTACAAAGCGGATTATGATTGCCGTACTGGCACTGCTGGCGGTTGTTGTGCTTATCGTCATTATGAATACGCTGGTTGTTTCGATTATGGAACGGACGGGAGAAATCGGTACGATGCGGGCGATCGGTGCAAAGCGGTCATTTGTTCGGCAGCTTTTTTATACGGAATCGTTTTTGCTGTCGTGTATCGGCAGTCTCTGCGGCATTGCGCTGGCAATTATTGCAGGGCTTATTTTTAATGCCGTCGGTATCAGGTTTTCCGATAGGATTGTTGCGGCGTTGTTCGGCGGCTATAAGCTGCAAACGGCCGTGTCTTTCACTGCAATACTGAGCACGCTCGGTGCAATGATCGCTGCAGGCATAGTTGCAAACTGGTATCCGGTACGCATGGCGCTTAAGAT